>JAFTJI010000178.1 GCA_017456495.1 Lentisphaeria bacterium
AGGAAATACCAGAATGCAGGCTCGATGTGCTGTGATGAGAAAGATGTTATTAATTCTCCGGGGAATGGTCATAGCCGATAAAGAATTTGATAAAAATTATCAAAATATTTCAAAATCGGCTTGACTTTAAGCAAACCATCTAAAAAGGGCTTTTTCCCCTCCTCAAGTAACAACCTTTATTGGGAACAGTGCTTAACCTAAAGGACATATCATGTTTTCAGCAAAAAAACTTTTCCTGAACGGTCCGATTCCCGGAAGTAAAAAAATCCTTACCCGGCTGACCTCCCCCATTCCTCCGATCGAACCGGATCCCTCCGCAGTTATGGAAGAAAAAGAGATTCCCTGCGCCGGGTTCCGTCCGGTTGGCGATATCTCATTCGTACAAGTAAACTCTGCCCTGAAATTACTGAAGAGTTCTCTCAAAAACTTCTCCGGTCCGAAACTCCCGCTGGAAATTTCAGTTGATTCCCCCGATGGAAAAAGCCGGAAACACACGATCCGGATCACAGAAAAAAAAGTCTCGATCCATGCGGCAACACCCTTCGGAGCTTCCCGGGCACTCTACCGACTGCGTTCCCGTTTCGCATTGAGAAAAGCTCCTTTCCTGAAAACCGGATCATGGGATTCCAAAAAGACTCTTGATCCCGCGCTGGCGCACCTGATTTTCAAAGACGATTCCCTGTTTGAACTGGGACCGGTTGAGACCTATCACAAAAATTATCTTCAGCGGATCGCGGCGGCGGGTTATACCGGGTTCCACATCAATGTTGACCTGTCGGTCTTCACCCGTTCCGCACTGCTCCCGGCAATGACGCATCCGCAGGCAGAAAAACATCTGGCAGAACTCCGCTGGATCACAGAACGGGCTAAAGAGTTCGGCTTGGATGTCTACCTTTCTCTTTATCTTCAGCCGCTCCGGGGCGGACATGCGGTTTTTCAGGAACATCCGGAGATCCGCGGCAGCCGCATGGTCAACACCGATGACCTTTATGTTCTCTGCACCTCTCAGCCCCTTGCACGGAAATATTATGCGGAACAGATGACCAATCTATTCACCTCCGTTCCGGATCTGGGCGGGATCCTTGCCATTGCCGGATGCGAAGGCTGGCTCCACTGTCATACCGCAAACATGCCCGACACCTGCCCCAACTGCAGAGGCAAAAATATTGAGTACGAAACTGCGGTCATGTACAATGAATCCGCTGCCGCGCTCAAAAAAGTTTCCCCCGAAGCAAAATTTGTGGTCTGGACCTACAATATTTTCTCATGGTCAGATAAATCTGCGGAGAAATTCATCTCTTACCTCTCCACAGATTGCTGTCTGATGGCAAACTTCGAAACCGATGAAGAGTTTACCGTTGAGGGCGCAACAGCCACAATTTACGACTATTCCGTCCGCAATATCGGACCTTCCAAAGCGACCGCCAAGCAGAGGGAAACCGCATTGAAAAACTGCATCCCGTTCCTTGCAAAATGCGAAAGCGGGACATCTCTGGAATGTTACTCCATCTCTTATCTTCCGGTCATGACCAGATGGCAGAAAAAGTTTGAACGGATCGTACAGAACGCCTCCGGTTCCCTGATGAACTGGAAATTCATCGGGTTCAACGATGAAGGACTCTCCCAGCTGGCTGCCGGAATGACTGCCATGGGAGAAGGAAAGGATCTGCTGAAACGGCTGGCTGTCTGCGAGTTCGGAAAAGATGCCGCAGAAAATGTCCTTGCCGCATGGAAACTCTTTGATGAATCCATGGAACATCATCCGTTTTCCAATCAGACCTCCGGCTATTTCAAGGGACCGTTTTATATCGGACCCGCCCAGCCGCTTTTCCTGTATCAGCCAAAAAAAGTTCCGGATTTTTTTGAACGGAGCGGACACCGTGAGCTGTGGATCACAAACCTTTCCTTCGTCGAACCTTTCGGCGTAAAAGTGATTCTGAAATCCATCAATAAAATGCTCAAATATTGGGATTCCGGCTGCGAACTGCTCAAAGATATCCCCGGCAAACATACGGCATTGGCGCGTTTGTACCGCGGATTCCTGCGGACAGCCGTCAACATGACAGAGTTTTATGAAGTCAGAGACTCTTTCTATTATGCGCCGTACACCCCCGAACAGATGCGTTCCAAGCTGCTCAAGCTGAAAGAGATTGCCCTCCGTGAACTGGATAATGCCAAAGAAGCCCTTGCGATCCTGCAGGAATTTCCGGAACTTGCATTTTCTTACACCTACCACTATGGAATCAGTGAAGAGATGTGCAAATGGAAGATCCAGCATACAGAAAATCTTCTGAAACGGGAATTGCCGATGAAGTATTATGCCCTGCTCTTCGGTCGCCATAGACGCCCGAGATGGGATATTATTGAATCAGAAGAACTTATATAAAAATTGAAAGATGATTGGGGAAGCGGGAAACAACTTTTCAGGAAAGTTTTTTCCCGCTTCCCCAAACCCCATCACCTATTCATGTCCGCCGTAGCCTTGTGCGAAGGAGGATTCAAACCTTTTTGCGGCATATCAATTTTTTGTAAGCAAAAAATTAATATGCCATCATAAAGTTATTAACAGAAAACTCTTTTTTTACAATGGCATTTATGTTTTTGATTTTTCAAAAACATGAATGCCGCAAAAAGGTTTGAAAAACGAAAAGAGGGGCACGGGGAGAAAAGAGAAAAAACTTTCCTGAAAAGTTTTTCTTTTGTCTCCCCGTTCTCTTTCTCTTATAACAGACTCTTTCCGTTCCAACTGGCGGAGATGTACTCTTCGGGGGCGTAGGGACGGAAGACTGGGGTCAAAGATTCCGGTCCGGTACAGATCAGGGTCAAGCCGTTTTCATGCCGCTTGATCTTGAGAGAAATCATTCCGGCAGGGGTCGGGACTTCGCCGAAAGCATAGTTTCCTGTAAATTCTACCGGGGCGATCTCAAAGGTTTTCCAACCGGGAGATAAGGGACGCAATCCGAGTTTCAAGGCGAAGAAATACCAGACAGGCAAGGCACTCCAGCCGTGACAAAGACTTCCGGCATTGTCGAAATCGGCATCACCGATATCGGTTTCCCACATGGTCGTGGAATTGCCCTGAACCATCATGCCGTAATCGTCCCAGAGTTTTTCTGACAGGAATTTCCGGGTTTCTTTTCCCTCTTTCAGCAGAGCATCGTAATAGTACCGGATGGAGCTGGATGAGATTTTGACATGTTCCTTTTTCAGCAGACCTTCCACGAGCCGCTTGCGTTCGGATTCCGGCACGCAGCCGTTGTAAAGAGCAAGAGCCTGAGTGATTTCATACGTTTCCGACTTGCCGTCATAGGTCATCATACAGCCGCGTTCGGGGTTGTAATAAGCCTCAAACACCGCTTTCCGCAGCGCGTCTGCCCGATTTTTCAGGTTCCCATCCTGCGTTATTGCAGAGTAGGCATCCAGCACTTCAAGGAAATAGAGATTGTAAAGGGAATCCGGTTCGCCCGGAGTTGCACCATCGCCGTAAATTCCTTTCCGCCACTCATAAAAATGCCATAATCCCTTGTCGGTCGGAGTCTTGTAAAGTCCCCGTTTTTCGTCAAAATTCGACAATACTTTATCAATGATCGTCCGGCAGACATTTTTCATCCGGTCAAGCAGAGAGCTGTCGCCGGTGTTGAGAACATAATCGCAGATTTCCATGATCCACGCGAAACTGAAAATGCAGATGGGCGGTCCGATTTTGGCTGGGGCGCAAAGTGACAGGAACCCATCGTCCCGCAGACCTTTTCCCAGCAGTTCCAGTGATGCTGCAACAAAATTGAAGTTGCCCCAGATGTAATTTCCATAAAGGATCTGGTTTCGGGAATCGTAAGCATACAAAGCCTGTTCGCGCCACGGACAATCTTCATAATGTTCGTGCATGCAAAGCTCAAGGGTCCGCACCGAGTTCCGGCACATCGCCATCAGTTTATCGTCATCACAGCTGAACAGCGAGGGTTCCGGAAGGATGGGTCTGCGCGGTCTCAAACCGGCATCATAGATGACACATTCGCCGTTTCCGGGGATGATATGCAGTTCCAGATACCGTCCGCCGATCCTGCGGGGCATGGTATAACGCTGTCTGCCGCCTTTGGCAATATAGCGGTCCGCGAAGCAGCGTTTGTCGATTTCACAGCGGACTCGGCAATCTGTAAGATGTTCGCCGTAAGCGATATCCACGATAGTTCCTGCGGGGAGCTCCCAGTCGAACTCTTCCAAGCCGACGATCTCCTGTCCGAGATCAATGGTCAGGAAAAAGCCGTCGAACTCCTGCGGAAGCTGTTTGAAAGTCCAGGGAGCAACCGGTTCCGGGGCGGCATAGGCGGTAGAAAATCCGCCCTGCAAAACCTGATGCGGCATCAGAGGGAAGAGAGAGTCTTTTGAACAGCAATCTGCATACGCGCCGTCTTTCAGGTTACGGATAAAACAGCCCTGATTGACCAGTTTTCCGGAGACATGTGCGCCATCTTCCAGCAGCGGAACGGGGCGTTCCACCGGCTGCGGACGCTGTTCTGCGGCAACTGCATTTTTCCAGGGTTCGGGAGAATCTTCCAACCGGGCATCATATCCGACGACCAAGCCCATCTGCGGTGTCACTTTATCGATTCGGTCTCTGAGATACGCGGTTTCTGTTCTGCAAAGCCACTGTTCATCGGAGATGATCGTTGTTCCGTTCTCCAGAGAGATTTCCGCCCAGAATCCGGGAGGAGCAGCGATATAAGTCTGAAATTCAATTCCGCAGTAATAAACGGAAACTTCGAGTGTGTGTTCGCCTTCGCTCAGTTCATTATTGAAAACGGAAAAAGTTTTTTCCAGAGGATAGTCGCTGAACTGTCCGCGCATGATCTCTTTTCCGTCGAGATACGCGACGAAATCGGTATCAGCGGCAAGTTTGATTTCCACGGATTCAGTATTGCTTGTAAAATTCCGTTTGAAGCGGACGAATTCATGGGTCAGAGTTTCCCCTGCCCGCCATATCCAAAGAGGAGTCATGATAAAAAGACCTTTCTGACGTTTCCGGAAAATTTGAAATTATTTTGTCTTGCCCAACTTCCCGCCGGAGAGTTTACGGAGAAGGAAATTCCAAATCTTTTTTCCCCAGTGCTGACTTTCCAGATTTACAACAGGCAGAACTTTCACCGGCGGCTGATTTTTTTCCACCCAGACATCCAGCAGACGTTCACTGATAAAGCCGAAAACTCTGGCATCATAAGCGGAATAATTGCTGATATCCAGCCGTTTTTCCACCTCAAAAAGAATGTCAAACAACCATGTGCAGTAAGCATCCATCAGATCCCGGCGCATGATGCACATGTTGAAACGATACCCATCGGTCCGCTTCATGATCCGATCCCATGCAGCAAGATAATCCGGATATTTTTCTTCGATCACGCTGCGGGTCACGGTCAGATCCTGTTCATTATGAGCATGAACATACTGGGAATAGTTGCTTTCGATAAAATAATTCCGTTTTTCCGGCATGATGACCGGATATTTTTCCAACAATGCGGAAAGCTGTTCCCCCGTAAGGATCCGGTTCCGTTTCTGAAACGAGAATTTTCCGGCAAAATGGCGGCGGTAGTGAACGAGCCCGAGATAATCTGCTTCAAGATTTTTCCACGCCCAGTAAAGACAGGTCAATTCGCAGAAATTTTTGTTTTTTCCGCTGATATGATCTCCGGTATTATCGCCGGGATATTCCAGGGCATCATGCAGTTCACGTCCTGCCTGAACGGGGTAATAAACCGGATCAGACGGCATGTCATATTTTTTGTGTGTTGCGATCAAAACTTTGATGTTCATAAAGATTCCTGCTGGTTAAAACAGTTCATTGCGGCAATTACGGTATCGTCCATATCAAAATAGCGGTACATTCCGAGACGTCCGCCGAAGATGATATTTTCTTCCTTCCCGGCGAGTTCTGCATATTTTTTGTAAAGTTCACCGTTCCGGGAATTGTTTACGGGATAATAAGGCTCATCGCCGCGCTTCCAGTCTGCCGGATATTCATTGGTCACGAAAGAATAAGGAGCCTCGAATCCGGCTTTGTCCTCCGGTTCAAAATGTTTGTGTTCAATGCTTCTGGTATAGGGAATGTCTGCGGAGGTGTAATTGATCACGGCAACGCCCTGAACATTGGAGCAGGAACGTTTTTCCGTTTCAAAACGCAAGGAGCGGTATTCCAGTTCGCCGAAGCAGTAATCGAAATAGCTGTCGATCGTTCCGGTGTAAATAACTTTGTCTGCCAATGCGGAAAGCTCTTTTTTATTGGCAAGAAAATCACAATTCAAACGGATCTCAGTATCCCCGAACATTGCCTGAACCATTGCAGTATAACCGCCCATGGGGATGCCCTGAAAACGGTCATTGAAATAGTTGTTATCATAAGTAAACCGCAAAGGAAGACGCTTGATGATATCAGCGGAAAGCTCGGTACATGCTCTGCCCCACTGTTTTTCCGTATAGCCTTTGATCAGCAGTTCATAAATATCTCTTCCGACGAGAGAAATTGCCTGTTCTTCCAGATTCTGCGGTGTTTTACCAGCCATCTCTGCAGCCTGATCCGCAATACGTTTCCGTGCCTGTTCCGGCGTGACCACATCACTCCAAATCCCGTGGAACGTGTTCATATTGAAAGGGAGATTGTACAATTTTCCGTCAATGAGCGCAACCGGACTGTTGGTATAGCGGTTGAACTCAGCAAAACTGTTGACAAAATCCCAGCAGGCTTTATCATCGGTATGGAAGATGTGGGCTCCATAGAGATGAATATTGATCCCATCCTGTTTCCGGGTATAAATATTCCCGGCGATATGATCGCGTTTTTCCACGACCAGACAGCGTTTTCCGGCTTTGCGGGCGAGTGCTGCGAAAGTCGCATTGAAAAGTCCTGCACCAACGAGAAGATAGTCGAATTTCATCGTTTATTTACCCTTATTGACTGTGAGTTTATTGATCAAATCCATCCACATTTCCCCGACTTTCTGCGGTGAAAACTGCTGACAATTCACCTTTGCGGCTTTTCCGAAACGTTTCCGCATTTCTTCATTTTTTGCAAGCAGAATCATTTTTTCTGCCAATGCATCAGTATCGGCAAGGGGAACGAGGAAACCGTCTTCGCCCTCATGGATAACTTCCGAGGGGCCTTCCGGACAGTCAAAAGAAACGATGGGCAAACCGCACTCCTGAGCTTCAATAAGCACCATGGGCAACCCCTCAAACCGTGAACTCATCACATACATACCGGAATTGCACAACTCTTTTATCACCTCTTTGGTGGGAGGATGAAAAGTAACGAAATCATCGACTTGCAGTTTTCGGGCAAGTTCTTTGAGCATCGCCTCATCTTCTCCGTTGCCGAAAATATCAATATGCCAATCGGGAATTTCCCTTTTGAGTTTGACGGCAGTCTGCAGAAGATAATCAAAGCCTTTCTGCGGCATCAATCTTCCCAAAGCAATGATCCGTTTATTTTCGCAATTTGACGGAGTATCGCAGACAAACGAAAGCGAATTGGGAATGACAAACCGTTTCTTTTCCTGTATAAAAGTATAATGCGCTGCATCGTGATGTGTCAAGAGAACCACCGCATCCAGCTTTGGATAAAGCAATTTCCGTAATAAACGGCTGGCAGACGGGGCTTGATTATAATTAAAATGCTCACAAGCAATTTTCTTGCAAGTTTTCGGTAGAAAGGCAAAAAGAAAACTTGTGACCCGGCGAGCTCCGATAACAATATCAATATTCTGCTCCTGAATACTTTTTTTCAGCTTTTTGAGGAGGCTCATGCGTGATTTCATTTTTTGAAAAATATTTCCGCCCAGTTCCACACCTAAATGTACTATATCAACATCCGGACTTAAATTAAACTGACATACGGCGGCCTCCCTGCTGCAAAGGCTGATAATTTGAACGGAATGATTTTTTGCTAAAATATTTGCCAAATTGCAAACAGCTCTTTCACTTCCCGCCCGCAAAGATATATCTGCTATAACTATCGCAATTTTCATTTGCGCTCCCTGTAACATAATACTTTTAATGTATTTCTGATTTTAAGCAGAAAATTACAAATATATGATATGATCGTGTAGGAAACAGTCGCTCCGAAAACAACCAGTCTTATCGGGAAAGAATTCCTGTTATGAATGATTTGCCTTGCCGCAATACCTTCAGTCAAACATCGGAATTCTTTTGCTGAATAAAGACAGTAAATAGTGCCCATAAACAGCATGAACGTCTGCACTGTATCAAAATTATATCGGTCAGACAGATTTGTTTTCAGCAATTTAATACTTTCTGCCAAACTATCCAATGATTTGCGTGAAAAATTTTTAGTGTAAGCATTCGTATTGCCTTTAAAATAATGATAATAAACATCCTTAACAGCCGCGACCCGGGAACTTTTGTTGAGCATTTGGCATATGCGCAACAAATCTTCACTGTAACAAACAGCATCAGGACAGTTTAATGCAGGATCCTTTGCGATTTCCCTGCGAACCATTTTGCTCCAAAGTCCCCACTGTAAACGATCATCCAATATGTTTTGCAGCAGATCCTCCGCTGCCACACATTCCGGCAGGGGATTTTGAACGCAGTTAACTCCCTCATGAGCAATATAAGGGGCATAAACAATATCTGCATTGTTATTGACAGCTGTCAGATACATAGTTTCATACAAGTTGCTATCTACCCAATCATCGGAATCACAGTGAATGATGTATTCCCCGGAAGCATATGCCAGCCCGGTGTTTCTGGCAGCGACCAGACCTCTATTTTTTTCATGATAAATAATTCTAGTCTGCTCTTTCCGATGCGGATATTCTGCCAGGACCTGTTCAAGGATTTCAATACTTCTATCCTTTGTACAGTCATTCACAAAAATAAATTCAATACCATCACGCATGGTTTGTTCAAACAAACTGCGAGCGCATCTCTCAATATAATTTTCCACTCCGTAAACCGGAATACAAACCGTAACTTTTATGTTCATACAACTCCTTCTTAACGGACACCGTTATTGTCCATTACTGTCCATAGAGACTGTTTTCTCAAAAGAGCTCTGTTCCGGCAAAATACTGTTAAATGCCGTCTGCAAAGCGTTAAGATCGTTCTCAAACTCAGAATCTGCCGAAGAATCATTACAACAAATCATGCTATACTTTTGTTGTACAATAGCATCAACCATTTCTCTGAGGTGACCTCCTGTATGAAAACACTTCCCCCGTTTCAATGAAACCGGAATGAATTTACCCTGGCAGATTTGGTACCATGACATCAACCACTGGTTCACGTCCGTATTAAATCTCATCTTATTTTGGGATGTGCGATCTAAATTATAAAAATTATCTTTCCAGACTTGCTCAAATGTACTCTTCAAAAATGAACTCGGAAGATGATGGATATGGAAACCGCAAATATCCCGATATGGCAAAACAAGCAGAGAACTGATTAAAGCCAGACCATATTTCAAAGAGAAAAACTTTCTCCAATATTTCTTCAGTACACTTTTCTTATCAAAAATATGATTAATTATCAGCAAGTTATTCTGTTCTGCTTTGATTATATTATTCAAATCTATGACATCGTCAAAGCATTTCATACTCACCGGTTTCATCACAGCTGAATCACAAGGAAGACCATTCCGGAAAAAATCTGTTTCTTTAACCGGTCTGGTAATAAACGTATCATCATTGAAATATACAAAATGTTCTGCCAGACCATCAATTCTGTGCATATTCAATTCAATCGGATGGCTGCTGAATGTGGGAAGGTATTTCTCCGGAATATAATCTTTGTGATTAACTATATGCAATTTCGGATGTTCTGTATTCAGCCATTCCGGCACATGCCCCCATGTAATAAAATGAATTTTATTGACCCAAGGAGCAAATTTTTCCACGCCCCGGAACCAATAGTGCAAAACGCCCCAGTCACGAAAACGAGCTGATCTTGAATCACCGGTTTCATTGCGGTATTTTGCCCGTTCAGCCTGCCATGCAGGATCATTGCCATCTACCCAGGGGATGACAAAATCTATAGGATATGTTGTGTTCATTATTTCGTACCTTTCAGTTTCCGGATAATGTAACTTGCCAGAGGATAATTGATACACGCTGCAAAAAAACGAATTTTTGCTTTTATGTTAAAGTGTTTGTCAGACAACATACTGAAAAGAACTTTCCTGAAGTTTTGCCGAGGCTTTATACCAAACGGCATAGTGTACAACAGAGTCCAACAAAAATGATGCATTAAAGCCTTCCGGTAGATTGGATCTGTAAAATGTTTTTCAAATGTATCCTGCATTTCCCACGCATTATGGGCAATATATGTTTTTTTGCTGTTAACGATAGAAGACGGATTATCGCGGTAGTGATAAAATTCTTGAGGAATTTTAACTATTTTATTTGTATGATTTAACATAAACATATTGCGTAATAAATCTTCCCCGAATGAAACATGATTTGGACAAAATTCCAAATAATCCAGATGTGCAATATATTTGCGGTATAAGCGAGTACAAAGAGTTCCCAATGTCTGCCTGTTAAGCAGTTCATTTTGTAAGTCCATCGCTGTTAAAGCTGAACCGCCCAATCTTTTCGTAGAAATACCCCCTGGCATTTCTTTTACATAATCACAATAAACCATGTCTGCATCATTTTCTTTGGCGGCTAGATACATTTTTTCATACATATCCAGCTCGACCCAATCATCGGAATCACAGTGAATGATATACTCTCCGGATGCATGCAACAGACCGGTGTTTCTGGCAGCGACTAATCCACCATTCTGTTTGTGCTGAATGATTTTTGTCTGCTCTTTCCGATGCGGATATTCTGCCAGGACCTGTTCAAGAATTTCAATACTTCTATCCTTGGTACAGTCATTGACAAAAATAAACTCAATGTCTTCCCGCATGGTTTGTTCAAACAAACTGCGGGCACATTTCTCAATATATTTTTCCACTCCGTAAACCGGAATGCAAACTGAAACTTTTATGTTCATAAAGCTCCTTTAATAGACACCGTTTTTGTCCGTTACTGTCCGTTTTTTCCAGATCATTCTGACAACACTCAAAGTCATATCATCTCTGCAAATCAATAAAATCCCGCCATAGATTGCCATGCCGGAAACCGCTAAAACAAGCAGTTCCAACAACGGCTTACAGACAAGGTAATTCTTCAGAACCATCAAACACCCGAACATTGCAGCAGCGGAAAACAGGTACAATATCGTTTTCTTGACGAGCTCACTGAAATTCAAGTAGTTCCGGCAGCAATAAAGCATCAGAGAAGTAACTATTAATTCAGCGATTACCGATGCCCAGGCAGCACCCTTTGCCAAAAAATAATGGATCAGGAATAAGTTGAGCAAAAAGTTCACGGCAGCTCCGATACAAACATTTCTTGTATAGCGTTTTTCTTCTTTCACTGCCAGAAGGCAGCTTCCAACGATCCTGCCGATCCCGAGCAGCAGAAGAAGAATCGCCAACACCTGCAATAATACAATGGAATCATCAAAACCGCGTCCCAGAAAGAATGGCATAAATACCGGAGCAACAATAGCAACGCCCGCAACCATCGGCAGAGTAATCAACAGTACAAAAGTAATTCCAGACGACATTTTTTTGCGAATCTCCTCTGTGTCTCCGGCAGCATGAAGAGATGCTACTCTTGGCATCAAAACCCCTGCAGCAGCTCCAATAAAGTTCATCATCACACGGATCACTTTCATTGCCTCTTCATAGCAGCCGTTCTGATAGGGTGACTGAGTAATCACACCGATCATTGTTTTGTCCAGAACTGTATAAATCTGAATAGCGATCTGCGGAATGAAAAGCGGTATCATCTTTTTCAAATGCCCCGGAACAGCAGACCAATTCAACTTCACTTTGGCTTTCAAACACTGGAAAAGCACAGGTCCCAGCAGGACAGCCCCGCCTAAAAGGAACGTACCTGTCCGCAGAAAAACATACAAAGACAAATCACCGGTATCCCTGATAAAAGCGAATACCAGAATAATATACAGTAATTTCATCAGCATATTACGGTATAACAGACTTTTAAAGTCTTCCCGTCCTTGATAAAACCAACTGATATCCCAATGAAAACTGAGCAGTTCCAGAATTTGGATCCAGTAGATAATACGATATTGAGTTTGCAACAGAATAAAAACAATATATCCGGAAAGTATAATTAAACTGGTAAGAGAAGACGTCAGAAAAATCTCGGAAAACGTTTGAAGTTCCTTTTTTCTGTCTCCCTGACAATAAGCGATTTCCCGCTGTCCGTGCGTCTGACTCCCCAGCAGTGCAAAAAGACCGAAGATGAAAACCACAGACTCTGTAAAGCTGTAAATCCCGATATTATCCGCTAACAATCTCCGGGCAACAAAAGGAGTGACGATCAACGGAGAAAGCACCGTGATCGTCTGAGTCAGCAAAGATAATATATAGTTTTTACGCAGAGAGGTCATTGATTTTTTCTTTCAGCGGAATCGTCTATGGAGTAAAGCCGTAACGGCAAAGTTAGAAGAATAGAGTAGAACAACACATTTATCGGACAAGTTGCAAGTATAGTTGCAATTGCGATACAGAGAATAAGCGGATAGATCCATTTTTCAGGACTTATACTGTTTACAGCTTGATAAAGGAGGATTATTGCCGGAAAAAATATCGCAAAGAAAAACAATAATCCAACAATTCCGTATTTAACAATGATACCAGTGTATTTGTTTAATGTTGGTGGCGAAAAATCCTCATTTTTGCACCATAAGAGGACTTCCCTGGTTTTTTCCGGACTCTCCCATAGAGATTGTCTCATAACATTGCCGTATTCTCCATACCCACAAACAGGTTTTCGAGCAATTAATTTGATTTCAGCTTTCAAATGAATAAGTCTGGTGTTGGAAGACGAGGAAAATTTTATCTGTTTTTTTCCAGAAACAATCTGTTTTTTTTCAGGAACAACCTGTTTTTTTTCAGAAACAACCTGCTTTTGAACACCGTCAGTTGCTTTGTCGAACAGCAACTTCCAATCAGAAATACCGCCCCGTTGATTAAGGGCAATTATAAATGTAAAAACAATCAGCAGAAAACTAAAAACAATTCCTTTGATTTTTTTTAATTTATTGAATTTTCGGAAGAATACTGCAAAAAGAATAACAAAAAACAATGTAGCCGTAGATAATGCCAGTGTACCGCTGGCGCTCTGCGTACCGCAAAGAGCCAAAAATGAAAGAATCATCAACAGTATATTGCCAGACATTTTTTTCCATCCGGTTGAGAGCCAGAAGTAACAACCATAATACAGTAAAGTAAAAGTCGACAATACAGCAAAGTTTGACGGTTCACTGAAAACAGAACGCAGTCTCGGAGAATCCCAGAATACAGGTGGATGCCAATTGAAATATTCTCCAACCCCTTTAATAAGATAATGGATTGATTTTCCTAAAAAGTCAGTTGCCCACTGTACTTTTGCAAAATGCAAAATCTCAATCACGCTGTAAGCACAGCAACAGATAAAAACTGTCGTAATGCACCAGTAAAAAGTTTTTTCAATTTTTTCTTTGGGAAACATAAATGCAGCAGCAAGAAATATATACCATGCCACCAAAGTGATAGCCTCGTTGATCGATGGCTTGATATGATCGGCAAAATTGATGTTGCTCAAACCGAGATTAAATGGCAATGAAATAATCTGCCAGATAATGAATGCAGCAATCCCAAAGGCGGTATAACGTAAAAATTTATTGTTCCAGCAAAGCTTCCACCATTTGTCAATATTGATAATTGCAATCAGAACTAAAGGATACAAAGATAATTTCTGAAAAATAAAATAGGGAACATATAAATATGGCAGAAAGAAAACAGTCAACCCCCACAGGACGAGCGTTATTTTTTGCCGCAAGGACAGCTCTTTCCCCTCAGGAACCATATCCAGCTTTTCAATAAATTTTTTAATCCCACTCATTTTTTTTATTTTGCCCCTCTGCGAAAAAGAACCGCGTTAAATGTTGCTATAAAAATATAAAAATCCATCCAGATCGACCAGTTGTTAACGTAAAAAACGTCAAGTGCAACACGGTCTTCATAATCAATGTTACTTCTGCCGGAGACCTGCCATAAGCCGGTGATGCCCGGTTTCACGCTGGCAAATACTTTATAATCATCTCCGTAATATGCCACTTCTTTCTGCACGATCGGACGGGGACCGATCAGAGCCATTTCCCCCTTGATAACGTTGATAAACTGCGGAAGTTCATCCAAACTCGTTTTCCGGAGAAAATGACCGATTTTGGTAATGCGGGGGTCATTATCCAATTTGAAATTCTTTTCCCATTCGGCTTTCAGCTCCGGATTCTCCGCCAAAAGCTGTTCCAATTTTTCATCTGCATCCGGATTCATCGTCCGGAATTTCAAAACCTCAATCGGCTTGCCATTCAATCCCAGCCGTTTTGCCCGGTAAAAAACAGGTCCCCGGCTGGAGAGTTTCACCAGAATCGCAAGAAATATTCCGGGAATAAACGCAAAAATCAAGCCAACGACCGCCAAAAAGATTTCCAGAATGCGTTTCTGGAACAAAATTTCTTTCCGTAAAAGACGGTTGCTGATCTCAAAGCTGAAATAGCGGTAAAAGCTCACAGGATAGGACCACAAAACAGGAAATCTTGCTGTTTCATTCACAACCAGAACATGCTGAAATTCCGGGAGAAAACGTTCTATATCACGGCTGTATTTTCCCTCTTTATTACAATAAATCAGATAATTTACCCCTTCTTTCCGGGCAAAACTCAGCAGGTCGTCATGCTTAAAATTAGGGAGTTCATCAGAAACCTTTTCGCTCAGACATGTACCTTTCAGGCTTAAAATACTGTAATCATCTTCTGAAATCTTATGTATAACAAGTTTCGCCAAGCCGGGATCTCCGGTAACTGCAGCCGGAATATTCCCCCACTGAAGTTTCCAAAGCAAATAACGCAGAATCATCCGCCCAACAGGAAGCATAAACGCACTGAGAACTGCGGACAATGTCAAAGCAACCCGGGAAAATTCAACATTTTCTCTCGTTACACTGAGAATCGCAAAAAATACCAGATAACTTCCGAAACAGCTCAATGTCAATCGGCGCAATTCCTCCACAGGATTGATCACAAGCCCGGGATAAAACAAATTCCCGAGATACAAACGTCCGGACAGATTGAAAATCAGCATCAGAACAAAAACTGGCCAAGTTCTGAACACGATCGACATATCATATCTGGCACCAAATTTTTTGTAAACATAAAACACGATAAAAATTGAAATCGCCAAAGAAATAATATCTGTAATAAGAAGGGAAAAGGAACGAACTCTTCCTCCAGCAAAAATTTTCATAATATCGTTACTCTTACCCTTTCTTTGCACATCTCATAACAGAAAAAAGATAAAACTGACGTTAAATATCATTTATCTGTCATCCGTTTCTCCAGACATATCCTGATGTCCGGAAGTCCTGAAAATGTAATTTTCAAGGACAATACATATAGTACAGCTCTCATACATACCATAGCATAGTTTCCTGATTTGTCAAACATTTTCTTATTTTTTTCATTCAAAAACAAGAATTTCCAGAGAGAGAAAAAAATGGACTCAAAAAGCGACTGTTAAGGGGGAACTTTTATAAAAAATCTACTGTCTTTATATAACAAAAGAACCGGAGGGATTCACTATGAAACTTTTATCTTCGTTTTCTGCAATTCTTGCAATTTTATGGGGTGGCTGCACCATAAATGAAAAGACTGACTCAATCCCGTCAGTCTCAAACTTTGAATTGTCGCGTTATCTCGGGACATGGTATGAAATCGCGCGTTACCCTCACTCTTTCGAGCAGGGACTGGAAAATGTTTCCGCCACCTATTCTTATCTGCCCAACGGAAAGATCCGGGTCATCAACCGGGGAATAAACAGAAAGGGAAAAGAACGGATCTCAGAAGGAGTTGCACTTCCGGCAGGATCTGCAGATTCCGGAGAACTGAAAGTCTCCTTTTTCCGTCCGTTTTACGGTGCTTACAGAATCATCTACCTCTCTCCGGATTATGATCTGGCAATCGTCACATCTTCGACAAAAGAATATTTGTGGATCCTTTCACGCCGGAAAGAGATCTCCCGGAAAGAAAGAGAGTTTTGTCTGAACAAAATCACCCACTGGGGCTTCGATCCTGAAAAATTGATATGGGTCGATCAGAATTGAAAATTTTTTTCAGATTTTGCTTGTAAATCTGTTTCCCCTGCAGTAGATTAACCTGCGAAATCAGAAAAAGGAGCCCTCAATGAAATTTTCCACCCCATTCCATATCGTAAACGGAATTCTTCATGACCGTAATTACAATTATTTTCCGCTGCGACCGGCACGGTTCCGGATGAGCGATGACCGGGAAGCCGCTGAAACATTCCTGACCCGCTGCAAAACGGAAAAGATCAACCTGATCAATCTGGAACTTACAGAGTCTCTTTTAACGGAAAGTGACGGTTCTTTGAAAAAAGGACCGGCGTTGGCTTTGCTGGATGATTTTCTGGAAGAGTGTTATCAGAATGAGATATATCTTGTTTTTACTCCAATCACTGAAAGAATCAAAACTCCAGACGGACGTTCGGAAAATGCGATCCGCGAAGATGAACCGATTTTTGCAGAACGTTATTTTGATTCTCTGTTCCGGCATGTAAATAAAAACAGCGGGAAATTGTTTTTTGAATACGAGAACCTTGCCGGAATCGACTTTCTGCCGGTTCTGGATTGTTTTACAGTCACAAGGCTGAACACCTATATCCACCACCTGGGCTGTTTTGTCCAGCATTTTTTCATGAATCAGCTTCTTCAACTCTATTTTCTGGATCATGGTGCGATTCCGGAAGAACTTCAAAGCACCATTGAGGCGTACCCTCAGCTGGAAACGGTGAACTGGTTCCCCAATCCTGAAAGGATCAAAATTCCGACAGAGATCCCGGGGATCCCGGAGTCTGCAGTCAAGGCATTTGTCCGGGAACCGGGAACGTCCTCTTATCTTCCCTGCCCGGTGGCAGCCTGTGCCTCCAAAGCGTTGTGCTGCAAAAATGTTTTCGGTAACGGCGGTCAGGAAGGTTTTATCACATTGGAATCCGATTGTCCCATGGAGTTTCAGCTGTATTTCCCCAGCAAAGTCAAAACGGCAAAATACCGTCCATCTCTCCGGAAGAAAACACAGGTTGAAATCAAAGACAATTGCGTGAAGTTCACTCTCCGGGAAAGCTCTTACGGGGTACTTGAAGTTAATTATGATGTTCCCGATCTGCCCCATTATACATTATATATATTAAAGGATCCTGTCATTGCCGCTCCGGAAAAAGCACTTTGGCTTGTTCCGGGCAGACATGATAAAATTGATTATACGGCAGAGAAAACGCTTGCCTTTGCGCCGGGAGTCCACTATCTTCCGGAAGACCGCCTGCGTCCGGTTTCCGGACATGATATTTATCTTGCGCCCGGAGCCGTTCTGAAATGCGGTCTGACCTGTGAAAAAGGAGAAAATATCCGGATTTACGGCAGCGGGATTTTTGACGGAACGCTGATCCGCCGGAATCCGGGAGAAAACTGGAAAGGGCGGGCTGATGACTCATTCATCCACTTTTTTGAGGGAAGAAATATTGTTTGGGATGGACCAATGATCTTCAATTCACCGTTCTGGAACATGGTCCCGGAGGGAACTCATGACATGGTGATCCGGCATCACAAGGCGATCACCTGGGCGGTAAACTCCGACGGCATTCAGCCGCGTTCCTGTGTAAACCTGCTGATCGAAGACTGTTTTTTCAAATGTTCTGATGACTCCATCGCAATAAAAACCCGCAGAGACTCCGGAATGCACTCTCATGATATCACGATCCGGAACATTGTAACATGGAACGATGCTGGGAGTTCATTGGAGATCGGTCATACATCACAGGGAGATCTGCTGGAAAATGTAAACTTTGAAAATATAGAAATCGTAAGAACGAACGGAGGATTCTGCCATATTTACCTGATCGACCACAGCGATGTCAGGAACGTCAGGTACGAAAATATTTACATGGAAGGCAACACGTTCAAAGCTCCGGAGATCAATTTTACGATTTCGCAGAATTTCTATTCGACGGACGACACCAGAGCCACGATCCGGCATGTGTATCTGAAAAATCTGCATGTGGAAGATGAATTTTGCGGGATTGCACTCCGCGGGTACGATGAAGAACACCGGATCGAAGATGTTACTCTGGAAGGTCTGTATATCCACCAGGGTGATGAAGTCCGCCGGTTCTCCGGAGAACTGCCCTGTAAAGCTCTGACATTTGCGGACCCGATCCAATTTAAATAAGGGATCAGGAGGATATTATCCTTGATCAAAAGTCCTGA
The DNA here is from genome assembly GCA_017456495.1 of Lentisphaeria bacterium. Classification (GTDB taxonomy): domain Bacteria; phylum Verrucomicrobiota; class Lentisphaeria; order Victivallales; family UBA1829; genus SIG79. Next base: position 18,405 of record JAFTJI010000178.1, read on the forward strand.
AAAATGAGAACTTCAGGAAAATATTTCTTCAAATTTTCTCTTTTTTTCAAAAAATACTTTTAGAAACGACTTGAACATTTGCCGGATTGTGCTAAAGTATGGAATGGTAGAAAAATAATCTTATTCAAGGAAGGTAAACATAATGGCTATCACAAAACTCAACAATGTGCTCGTGAAACACGGCAAAATCATGTTCGGTATCATCACCGCGATCATCATCGTCGCATTCGTGTGGTTTTTCACCCCCGGTGCTGATGGAAGTATCCTTTTCGGCTCCAATCCGAATTCACCCGATGCTGCCTGCGGAGAAACGATCGGTCAGCCGATCAAGAATCAGGATATCAACGATGTTATCAAAGCCCATGCTCTTTTCAATGCCGGTATGGCAAATATCCAGCCGGATCAGAACAAGATCAACATCAGCTTTGAACAGGCATTCCCTTATGCGGCAATGCACATTGCAAGCCGGAAACTCGGTTATGTTGTGGCTGACGATGAATTGGGAAAGATCATCCGTTCCAACTTTCCTGCTTTCATGAAAAACGGCAAATTCGATATGGAAGCCTACAAAGCATTTGAAAAGAAAATGCTGATTCCCGGCGGATACAATATCAAAGACTTCGAAAATGCGCTCAGAATCGTCATGTCTGTTGAAATGCTTCCCGCAAGTTTGGACAATGGAGTTCTGTCTCCTTCCGAACTTACAGAATATATCAAAAATGATCTTGAAGCCTCCGAAGGGGTGAGAATCGTGTTCACCCTTGCAGACTTCAAGAAGGCAGTCAAGCCCACTGAAAAAAATCTCAAGGATTTCTACAACAGCAATAAAGCTCTCTTCATGAGCCCTGTTAAATTCAAAGCAGAAACTGTGCGTTTCCGTTACAGTGACTATAAGATCGATGAAAAAGCTGTCCGTGCTTTCTATGACAAAAACAAAGCGACATTGATCGGTCAGGATGGAAAACCGATGACCTATGCTCAGTTCAAACCCCTGTATGTCAAGAGTGAACAGCAGAAACTTGCCTTGAAGGATGCAAAAGCATTCCGTGAAAAAGTTTACAGTGCAACAGCAAATATCGCCGGAAATAAGGCAGCATACCTTCTGGAATATCAGAAACTCGCTGCAAAAATCCAGTCAAAACGGATGGCTATCAACTGGTTCAGTGCAGCAGACACCAAACTGCCCGGTCTTGGAAACGAAACTCGTCTGCTGTCTGCTCTGGTGAAAAAAGCCGGAGAAACCGCACCTGTTACAGATCCCGTTGTGGGAGAAAATGCCGTTTATGTTGCGGCTGTTACCGGAACCATGCCGGCAGCTCAGCTCTCTTTTGATGCAGCAAAAGCCGATGTCACGAAGAAATATATTGACCGCAAAGCTGAGGCAAACATGAGAGAAGCTGTCAAGAACCTCCGTGCAGCATTTGCTGATGCAAAAAAGAAAAATGTCAAACTTGACCTCAAGAAGATCGGAGCAATTGCAAAAGGTGCTAAAGTCGAAGCTATCAAACCGGTTCAGATCGCAACTTTCAAAAACGGTATTGTACTCTTCAAGAAACAGATGGAAACAGTTGATCAGATGAATATTCCTGAAAATCAGAAACAGATGAACAAATTCGGATTGCAGCTGCAGATCCAGAATCTTTTTGCACAGCTTCAGGATGTCTATCCCGTTTTGGAAACCAAGGTCGGAGAACTCTCCAAAGATCAGTTTACAGCACAGGGCGCACACCTTTTCTTTGTTACGAAACGTACGCAGGCAACGCCCGCAGAAATCGAAGCATACAGATCCGTTTGTGCAGACTTCCTGAAAGACGAAAAACTGCAGATGGTTACAACCGCGCTGTATGAATGGCTCGGCAAAAACACAAAGAACTATGTTCTTCTTCAGCAGCAGGCTCAGCAGAATAATCAGGCACCTGCCAAGAAATAACAGAGTGTCTCCGGGTGAGTTGTTATGGCTGCAAAGAAAGAAAAAGGAACAAGCAGTAAAACATCGGAAGCAAAGAGTTCTGCCGACAAACCAAGAGGAAGATTACGTCTTCGCTGGAAGTCCTGGACCTCGTTGCTTCTTCTGGCGGTTCTGTGCTGCAGTATAGCGATCTCTTACATTCCGGAAGAGTATATCCCGGGATTTCTTGAACCGGTTCATGTATTTTGTCTCCGGACAAGAAATACATTGATCGTAAAAACCGGATTCGATATATACCGGTACGATGATGTTGTAACAGTTAAAACGACTGGATCCCCGGATATTACGGTTTACTTCGCACCGGGGAAACGGATCGCGGAAGGGCTTTGCAATTTTATCTCTACAGCAAACAAAACTGTAGAGGTCTGTATTTATGACCTTGATCTTCAGGAAGTCTCTGAAGCCCTGCTCGAGGCAAAGAAAAGAGGGGTCAAAGTCAGCATTGTTACAGACTCTGACAACCGCAAGCTGGATGCAGTTGAACGGCTGGCAAAAGCCGGGATCAAAGTCGTTGCAGATGAACGATCCACCATTATGCACAACAAGTTTGTGATTGTTGACAGCCGCTGGGTTTGGACGGGATCATTCAACTTTACAGAGAATGGCAGAGATAAAAACGACAATAACGCCTTGATCCTGGAATCTCCTGAAATTGCAAGATTCTATCATGAAAAATTTGAAGAATATCTGTCGGGAGACTTCAGCAAATCAGCATCAGATACGACTGATGATGAAGGAAAAGCTCTCGTAGGAAAGATCCCCGTTCAGGTTGCATTTTCCCCCAGTGACGGCGTCGCGGAAATCATCTGTGCCCAGCTTTCTGAAGCGAAAGAGTGTGTCTACGTCATGGCTTTTGTGCTCACCTCCGAGCCGATCGCCCAGAAACTCAAAGAACTGGCAGAGCGCGGTGTTGAGGTTCATTGCATTCTGGACAGAGGACAGGCGAAGACCCGTTTCAGCCAGAGTCAGAGCTTAAAAAACAGTGGTGTAAAGATTCACATTTCCCCCAACTCCAGAGGAAAAATGCATCATAAAGTAATTACGATCGACGAAGATACAGTCATTACGGGGAGTTACAATTTTTCTGAAAATGCAGAAAAAGGAAATGATGAGAATATTATCATCATCAAAAGCCCCGGACTTGCAAAATTGTTTAACAAAGAGTTCAAACGCTGTTTGAATGGAACAAAGGGGTATTGATCATGCTGAAAAAAATCCTTCTTTTATTGGTATTGGTTTGTTCTTTGGGAGTTTCTGCACAGCAGCGGATCGCCGTTGTTGATATGGATAAATTGTTCCGGGAATACTACAAGACCAAAATCGTTGAAGCGAACCTCCGGCGGCAGGCGGATATTTATAAAGAATATGCCGTAAAACTTCAGGAAGACATCAGACGGCTTCAGCAGGAGTTCATTACCCTTCGGGATGCTTCTCTGAATATGGTTTTGACACCTGCGGCACGGGAAAGCAAGCGTCTGGCGGCACGGGATAAGTATGCTCAGATCGTAGCGAAAGAAAACGAACTGAAAAATTATAATCGTGAAAAACAGGCACTGCTTCGTGAAGATCAGGAAAAACAAAGAGAAAAAATCCTGGCGGATATTCAGACAGTCGTAAGGAATCAGGCAACTCTTGGCGGTTTTCACCTGGTTCTGGATAAGAAAGCGATCTCTCTGTCCGGAGTCCCGGTTGTCGTTTTTTCAACTCCGGCAATTGATATAACAGAGGCAGTTCTGAAAGAACTCAATGCCGGACACCGGCAGAATAACAATAAACCTGCGAAATAAGGAAAGGATAAAATCATGTCAGAATACACAGCAGCGCAATTGGCAGAAATGATTAACGGAACGGTCCTCGGGGATGCCGACCGCAAAATCACCGGAGTCAACTCTCTCGGATTGGCAACAGAACAGGATCTTTCTTTCCTTTCCACCGTCAAGTACCGTCATAAAATGGACAGCAGCAAAGCAGGGATCGTTCTGATCGGGCAGAATATTCAAGCTGAACCCAATGATAAGCGCACCTATATCACTTGCGAAGATGCGGACAAATCTTTCGGCAAGCTCTGTAATCTTTTCACACCGGAACCGATCAATTATGAACCGGGAATTGCCCCCGGGGCATTTGTCCATCCGACAGCAACAGTAGATCCGACTGCCTCCATCGGACCCAATGCAGTGATCCAGGAAGGTGCAGTCATCGGAAAGAATACCGTCATTTGCGGCGGCGCATATATCGGACATTTTGCAAAAGTCGGCGATAACTGTTTTATCAGTGCCAATGTCTCCATCATGCACCGCTGTATTCTCGGAAACAAGATCATCATCCATCCCGGAGCTGCGATTGGCGGAGATGGTTTTGGATTTACCCCGACCTTGCGCGGGCTTGTCAAAGTTCCCCAGAACGGAATTGTTCAGATCGACGATGATGTGGAAATCGGTTCAAACTCCACGATTGACCGTGCCCGTTTCGGCAAGACATGGATCAAGAAAGGGGTCAAGATCGACAATATGGTTCACGTTGCCCACAATGTAATCGTCGGAAAATCTTCTGTTCTGATCGGACAGTGCGGAATTGCCGGAAGTGCAGAGATCGGCTGCGGTGTTATTGTTGCGGCACAGGCTGGAGTCAACGGACACATCACACTCGGAGACGGTTGCCGTATTGCCGGGGCATCTGCGGTCCAGAAGAGCGTTCCGCCGGGAGTCTCTGTCTTCGGTACACCTGCTGAAACAGAACGTGAATTCTTTGAACGGCACACTCTTCCCCGGAAAGTCAAACGTCTGCTTTCCCGTATTGAACAGTTGGAAGCAGCTCTTGCTGCGCTGACAGAAAAGAAAGATGCTGCAGAATGAAGAAGTGTATTACCGTTTTTGCAGCCGTCATGACAGCTGTTTTCATGATGGGCTGTGCTCATGAAAAATATGGGGAATATTCTGTTCAGGCAGTGAATACAAAAACCGGGATTTCCGCCGGGATGTCAAAGAATGGAGAATTGCTTGTTCTTGTCCGTGATGACCAAAGGCAGGCGATTTATGTTCCAAACAACAGAATTGGCGAAGTTCATCTGTTTAATGCAACGGAAGCTCCCGTCATATATGCGAAACTCAACCTTTTCGGAAGAAAAAATTGTTCGGTCCTGAAGATAGATCTTCCTCCCAGAGGAACCGATTTGAAATTTTACCGTCACAAAGAAATTGGAAAATCAATTTTCTGGCGGGGAAAAAAGGCATGGATCGTCGACCTGAAAGAAGTTTCGCCTGATGGCAAAACATTGAGAGTTGTGTTTGATGTTGAAAATGACCACAAGCGCAGAATCGGGAATTATTCTCCCATCTCTAATGTATTAACGGTTCGGTAATGACGGTTTCGACTTCCCGCATTCCGGAATTGCTTGCGCCTGCAGGAAATCTCAACACGGCACTGGCAGCATTTGATGCCGGTGCCGATGCTGTTTATGCCGGTTTGAAAAAATTCAATGCCCGGGAACGGGGAGACAATTTCACCCCGGAAGAGATGGGGCAGCTTATTGCGTATGCCCACCGGAACGGGAAAAAAGTTTACCTTACATTCAATACTCTTTTGCGGGATTCTGAACTGGAAGAAGATGCAGAATCTCTGGCAGAACTTCATTATCTCCGTCCCGACGCCTTGATCGTTCAGGATATCGGAGCGGCGGCGGTCATCCGTGATTTTTTCCCGGGTATGGAAATCCACGCTTCGACTCAGATGGCGATCCATAACTCCGCCGGGATCCGGACTGCAGCAGAAATGGGATGTTCCCGTGTGATTCTGGAACGGGCGGCAACTCTTGATGAACTGCGGCAGATGACAAAAAATTCTCCGGTCGAATTGGAAGTTTTTATTCACGGAGCCCTTTGCTGTTCTCTCTCCGGAATTTGCCTGTTGTCTTCCCGGATCAGCCATGGAGATGCCAGCGGAAACCGGGGAAAATGCAAACAGCCCTGCCGGATGCTCTACAAGGATGCGACCGGAAAAGATGGTTTTTTCCTGTCGACCCGCGACCTTTGCGGACTGGATCTTGTACCGGAGTTTATCCGGATGGGGGTTTCATCCCTGAAAATTGAAGGGCGTCTGCGGAAAGCTGATTATGTTGCCGGAGTTGTCAAAGCCTACCGGATGGTGCTGGATCGTCCTGAGGATCCGGAAGTCCGAAAAGAAGCCTACAGGATCCTTGACCGGACCTGTTCCCGGGAACGATCCCACGGATATTATACGAAAGAATCTGCCAATTCTCTGATCCGTTCTGATGCCCCGGGCGGGATCGGACAGATCCGGGGCAGAGTGATCCGGGCAGGCAAAACCTCATTTGAAGCTGAACTTTCAGCAAGCCTGCATGTCGGGGATAATATCCGGGTTCAAAGTGTGAATGGTGATGATGCTCAGGCATTTACCATCCTTGAGCTTTCGACTTCGTCCGGAAAAGTCAAACAAGCACCAGCCGGCTGCCGCTGTACGATCGGCACGCCGAAACGGAATATTGCACCCGGCGGGATCATCTATCGGATCGGCTATACCCATGACACGATGGAAAAACGCATCGGAAATCTTCCGGTCTTCAAACCGGCTGTCGATTTTTCCCTTTCCCTGGATGGGAAACAGTTATCTGCCAGTGCCGGAGAGAAAGTTTTCCGTATGGAGCTGTCTCTTTCCCCCTCAGAAAAGCATCCGGTTTCAGAGGCTGTTCTGAAAGAAGCATTTGAAACGATAGGAACGCTTTCTTTTGTTCCGTCTGTAAAACGTATTGAACTTTCCGGAGAATGGTTTCTGCCGTCATCGCTTCTGAAAGAACTCCGCCGGAACTTCCGGGAATGGGCGTGTACGAATATCTCTGTTGAAGAGATCCGGAAAGAGTCTGAACGATGTGCCGAAACGTTTCTGGAGCATGCCCGCGGGATGAAATACGGTGGCTCAAAGAGTGTGTATCAAGGGGGAATCGAATTACCGTTTTTCACCTCGGAGCTTGAGTGGCACGCGCTGGAAAAAGAGGTGGAAAAGTCGATCTGCTCAGGGGAAAAAGTCTTTTGTGCGGCAAACCTTTCGCACTTCCAATTGAAAAAGAAATATCCCGAAATGATATTGAAAACGATTCCGCCCTTTCCGGTATCGAACAGAATTGCAGCGGAAGAGTCAGCCCGGCTCGGGGCGGCGATGGTCCATGCGCATGTAGAACTTCCTGATGATGAAAGAGTTTCATTGAAACAAGGGTCCCCGATCCCGGTGGAAGAGTATCATGGGAATCCGGTTTTGCTTGCGACGCGTGCCGCAGTCAAAGCGAAGGGCAGTTTAAAGACAGTTCAAGGGCTGCGTTTCCGGATCGAAAAACGTGGTGAATTTACCTGTATTCTGGAAGATATTTGACCTTTCAGAAAAAAAATCACTAAAAAGTGAAAAAAATATAAAATATTTTCTAATTTATTTGCGTTATTGATAATATGGTGTATTGTACAAAAAAAAAATAACAGAAAGGGGTCACAATGCCAAAAAATTATTATTTCCGTTCCGGATTTCTTCTTGCCGGATTACTTTGTTCTTCGATTTTATTGTGCGGCTGTGCAAAAAAAGTAAAAAAGAATACTGCAGAACGGGAGACCCGTGTAAAAGTTCAGAAACTTGAAAAACGCACTTTCCGCCGTCAGATCCCGGTACAGGGAACTGTTGACCCTGTTCAATTTGCAGTTCTTTCCGCAAAACTCGGCGGAACGATCGAAAGATTCCCTGTCGACACTGGTATGAAATTGAAAAAAGGTGCTGTTCTTTATGAAATTGACCGCCAGATTCTTGCGAATCAGGTGACAGTCCGCCAGGATGATATCAAGGTTAGAAAAGCCGAGATGAAAATTGCGAGTGCCAAGCTTCAGAGTGCCAAAGCGAACTTGAAAAGTGCGGAACAAACATTGAAGAAAGCCCAGATCAACCTCAAGAAAGCAGAAATTGCAAAGAAACAGGCTATCATCAAAAAGAAACAGGCAGTTATTGCGAAAGATAAAGCGATCCTTGATCTGAAAAAAGCAGAATTGGACTATAAGCGGGCAGAAAAACTCCGTGCCTCCAAAGCGATCAGTATCGCTGACTTTGAAGTTTATGCAACCAGCTACAGAAAAGCGCAAACTGATGTAAGCAATTCTGAGTCAGAAATTACCAATGCAGAAACAGAAGTTGCAAGTGCAGAAGCAGAAATTGCAAGTGCCAAGGCTGAAATTGCAACGGCAACAGCCGCGATTGAAAATGCCAAGGCTGAAATTGCCAGTGCTGAAGCAAGTATTGCAAATGCTGAAGCTCAATTGAAACAGGCAATCAGTAATCTTGCGATTGCGAAAAAGAATCTGGAAGACTCTACCCACCGGGCACCCTTTGACTGTACAGTTGTCGGAACTTATGTGGAAGAAAAAGAGTATGTCTCAACCGGAACCAGGATCCTGAAGATCGAAAATCTCGATCAGCTTGAAGTTGTCTGCTACATCAGTGCGGTTTATTACAACGAAATCGTTGAAGGCAAGACAAAAGTTGAAATTTCAGCAGACGGCAAGAAGTATGCTGATGCAGTGATCTCCTTCAAAGCACCGTCCATTGACCCCCAGAGCCGGACCTTCAAAATCAAGGCGATCGTCCCCAAAGACTCCGGACTTGTCTCCGGAATGCTCTGCAACGTCAATATTATTCTGGAAGAAAAAGTTGCATATGGACTTCCTGCAGATGCCATGCTGCTCCGCGCAAACAACCGTTATATCGTCTACGCTGCCGGACCTGACAACCGGGCAATAAGCTTTGATGTCAAACCCGGTATCGTTGACGGCTCCTACCGTGAAGTCTTGAATCCGGAAAAGATCATGAAAGAAAATATCATTGTCAGCGGACAGAGCTTTGTAAATACCGGTTCCCTTCTCCGTGTTACTCCCGTGGATAAAAAGTAAGGAGGTGCCGCAATGTTTTTAAGCAGATGGTCCGTCAGGCGTCCGATCGCCATGACATCTTTTATCATCATTCTTGTGATGATCGGGTGCTATTTCTATCCGAAGCTCAGTATTGACCTGCTCCCGAATATGGAAATCCCCGTGGTGCTTGTCCGCTGTACTTATGAAGGGGCAAGCCCTACCGAAATTGAAATCGAAATCGCAAAACGGATCGAAGACGCTGTTGCGTCTATCGACGGGATCAAGCACGTTACAAGTCTCTGTATCGAAGACGAAGCCCGTGTTCAGCTTGAGTTCAATATGGGAATCAACGTTGACGTGGCAGCGACAGATGTCCGCGAAGCATTGAACCGTATCCGGAAAACATTTCCCGATGGAGCCGATGACCCGGTGATCCGGAAAATCGATACCAACGCGACGACGGTTGCCCACATTTATCTGATTGGGGATCGTACGCAGGACGATCTTTACGACTATGCTGACGACGTGATCGCGGACCGGTTCTCATCCGTTGCCGGAGTCGGAGAAGTCCGCGTCTACGGTGCAAACGAAATGCAGGTTCACATTCTTCTCAACCGCGAAAAACTTTCTGCGATGAACATCTCCATCAACGATGTCATCAAAAAACTGGAAGCCAATAATATCCGCGAACCGCTGGGACGAATCCAGTTCGACAAACAGGAAAAGAACGTGACCTTTGAAGGAGACTTCAAGGATTTTGAAGAAATCCGGTCTCTGGAAATCGGTAAATTTGAGAACAGACGAATCTATCTGCGCGACGTGGCAGAGATCAAACTCATCAGCCGTGAAGTCCGCAGTAAAGCATTTGTGAACGGCAAACCTGCCGCACAGTTCAATATTGTGAAAAAAGGCGAAGCTAACGCGATCGAAGTGATCCGGGGACTCCGTCAGAGATTTGATCAGATCGTCCGGAACGGAGAACTCCCCTCCGGAATGGAACTTGTCTGGTTCCATGACTCCGGAGAGTTCATTCAGGCTTCTGTGGATGATGCCTGGTCAAGTATTCTTACCGGGATCATTCTGACGGCGATCCTGCTGTTCCTGTTCCTCCACGAACCGCGTTCCACTTTTATCGTGATGGTCTCCATGCCTGTCTCCGTCGTTGTGACCTTCGCAGCTATGTATTTCTGCGGATATTCGTTCAACATTATGACACTTCTTTCGTTGGGCTGTTCTGTGGGGATTCTTGTGACGAACTCCATTGTTGTGATTGAGAACATCTTCAAACACCTTGACAGAGGGGAAAGTATCAAAGAAGCAGCAGAAAAAGGGACCGGCGAAGTTATCGCCGCAGTTTCCGCCAGTGCTTTGACAAACGTTGTGGTGTTCGTACCGGTTATGATGATGACCACACGAATCGGAAGTATGATGATCCCGTTTGCAGGGGTTATGGTGGGGGCAACACTTGTCTCGCTGTTCATCAGTTTTACTATGACACCGATCCTTGCCTGTGTGATGCTGAAAGCTCCCGACAAAGATCCGAACCGGAAGAAGACTTTCCTCGAAAAAGTCTTTATTCCGTGGGATATCGGCTATGACTGGCTTTGCCGGAAGTTCAACAAAAGCATTGAATGGACAGCACGGTTCCCCAAAACTCTTCTGTTGATCGTGCTTGCCGGCTCAGCTGCAGTTTACTTCTTCATGGTTCCCAACGTAGGTCTCTCCTTCCTGCCGTTCTGTGACCAGGGGGAAATCCGGATCAAATTTGAGTTCCCGACAAACTACAACCTTGAAACAACGGAAAAATTGGTAATGGAAGCTGCCGACCGGTTGAAGAAGTATGATTTCATTACCGGTACAGCTGTTAATATCGGAAACGCAGGCGGCGGTGCCGGACAGGTCTCAGCAGCCGTTTATCTCGGTCAGATCACATTGAAAACGACAAAGAAAATGGATCGTAAAGAGACGATTTGGCAGCTGCAGGAAGTCATCCGTAAAGAGCTGGATTATCTGGACGGGTGTCGTATTACGCTGACCATTCCCGCCACGTTCGGGGGAAGCGGTGCTGAAATCCGCTGCGTTATGAACGGTCCCGACCTTCAGGTTCTGGAAGAGGCGGAAATGGCTGTGATGGAAAAGATCCCCGCACTGGGAATCACCCGCGACCTCGACTCCAGCCGCCGTGAACGTAAACCGAACATCAATATCCGCCCCAACCGGACAGTTCTGCAGAATATGGGATTGACCGCTCAGGAACTGTACGATCACATGCTCGGTTCTCTTGACGGAATCGAAGTCGGCGATTTCCGTACAACCTCAAGAAGCTATGATATCCGCTTGAAAAATCAGAAAGAATACGGCGAAGGACAGCTCCGTCAGATCTCCCCGGCAACGCGTGAAAACGCACCGCTGGGAACCGATGCGATCGCCTCCATCGTGGAAGATGCCCGTCCGGTCGCAATCAACCGTTACGACAAAGTCAGAACTATGTGGATCTATGCAAATACAGCTCCCGGCATGGCTCTCGGACCGGTTTCCGATCAGATCCGGAAAACAGCTCAAGAAACATTGCCGCCCGGATATAATGTCCGTATGAGCGGAAGTGTGGAATTGATGAACGACACAGCCAGAGAGTTTGCCAGTGTGCTTGCACTGGCTGCGGTCCTGACCTATCTGCTGATCGCCGCAATCATGGAATCCTGGACAAAACCGTTCCTCATCATGTTCTCCGTCCCGCTTGGCTTCCTGGGAATGTACCTGACCCTCTACCTGACCGGCATGTCAATGTCACTGATGGGCTTGCTGGGCGGCGTGATGATGATCGGTATCGTGGTGAACAACGCGATCCTGATTATGGATGAATGTGCCCGTCTGGTCAGCGAAGGAATGACCACTCACAAAGCAATGCTGCAGGCTACGGAAGAAAAATTCCGCCCGATCGTGATGACAAGTATTGCATCCGTGATGGGGATGCTGCCAATGGCATTGGGAACCGGACTCGGTTCAGAACTCCGTGCCAGCTGCGGTATGGGTGTGGTCGGTGGTTTGACCATCTCTGCACTG
>JAFTJI010000179.1 GCA_017456495.1 Lentisphaeria bacterium
CTTTTTTTGAAGAAAACTGCAAAAAAAACGGATCTTTTTTGAAAAATTACCGTTTTACCAGCCGTCTTGCTTCGGCTCTTGCCTGACAGATGATCTCTTTTTCACCGGGGACGATCCGGTTCTGCATCAGAATATTTCCGTCGCAAATCACGGTGTCAACACAGCTGCTGTCGGCGGAGTAAACCATGTTGGAAATCAGGTCATGATCTGCCACCATCATTGGGTGATCCAGGTCAATCAGCATAATATCTGCCAATTTTCCTTCTTTGATCTCTCCTGCATCCAGCCCGAACGCTTCCGCACCGTTCCTGGTGGCGCAGGTGAAGATCTCCTTCGCACTGCACGGGGCAGGGGGTGTCTGTTCATTCCTTGCGGAAAAGGCTCCGAACTTCATCTCGTCAAACATGGAAAGAGTGTCATTGGAAGCACAGCCGTCTGTTCCGAACGTGACCCGGCAGCCGGAATCCATTGTTTTGCGGAACCGGAATTTCCCGGAAGAGAGTTTGTAATTGCTGCAGGGCATGTAAGATAGAATGGACTTGCGTTCTTTCAGAATTTCAATATCTTCATCGCTCAGATGGATGGAGTGGGCGCAAAGTGTCTGATCCGTCAGAACCCCCAACTGATCGAGATACTGAACTGGAGATAATCCGTTATGCTCCTTTTTGCAATCTTCCACTTCTTTTTGAGTTTCAGAAAGATGTATATGAATTGCAACCCGTTCTGCCGCTGTCCGTTCTGCCAGATTTCTTAAGGTGTCTTCCCTTACCGTATAGATCGCATGAGGCGAAAATGCCAGCTGTATTCTTGACGAAAAATCGTTTCTCTGTTCCCAGATCATCTGGTTATGAGAATGATAAAACTTCTGTTTTTCAGGAGAGACTCTGTCTGCGCTGATCATGCCGACCATTGCTCGGATGCCCATCTCTTCAGCCGCCCGGATCGTTGCCTGGGGATAAAAATACATATCATTAAAGAAAACGGTTCCGGTTTTGATCATCTCAAGAATCGCCAGCTTGGAGCCCAGGTAAACGCTCTCTTCCGTCAGATTTTCTTCAGCGGGCCAGATGTGATTGTATAGCCAGTCGAACAGTTCCAGATTGTCAGCCAGACCGCGGAACAAACTCATTGCCGCATGACCGTGGGTGTTGTAAAACGGGGGCAGGGCAAGTTTTCCTTTTCCGTCAATGACAGTGTCAAACGTTCCGGCTATATCTGCTCCGATTTTTGTGATCCTGTTTCCGTCAATGGCAATATCAACGTTTTTGTTGTCAAGAAGAACAGACTTGATCAATATGCTCATATAAAAATCCTTTTCTTTTTTTTTACAACATACATGCAAACTGAATTATTGCAAATACTATTTCCGGAAAATCTGATAAAAACATAAAAAAAGCGCGGTCAGAAGAAAAAATCAAACTGACCGTGCTTTAATATTTCAGAACTCAATCAACGGACGACAGCCGCGCCCAAAAGACCTGCAATAACTTCATTTGCAACAGCTTCCATTGTAAAGTCTTTCAAATTCTTTGCCGCATCAAGCGGGATCCTTACAACGAAACCATGATTGCCGTTCGCCCAGTAGAACCGTTCATACTGCTGCTGGAATGCCGGAACCATCAGATCATCAAAGTTGAGCTGCTCGATCAAGTTGCATTTTTCACAACCGCCTTCGGCGTAATTCACTGTGATCCGGGCATTAACCACAAAACTCTGCATGGCGTTAGTTGAACCGAACATAAAGAGAATGAGTTCTTTTCCTTTGCCGGAAAGCGGGATTTCCTGCTTTGTCGGGAAGTTGTCCCACATGGAAACACAGACGGCATTGTTTCCGGCGGACGGAGTCGGGAAACTCCATTTTCCGGGCAGGGTGTAAATGCCGTTCGGTGCATTCCGCAAAGCATCATCATTCAGTACTACTTCATTGTGTCCGAAGTGATTCCATTCCCAGGCATATCTTCCGTTGAGACGCGCTCCGATGGAATATCCGGCAGGACGCGGGGAGAGAAATTCATGGTCAAACAAATGGGTCAGTTCAACATTGAAATAATCCTGCAGTGTAATGTTTTCGCAGGAATCCGGTGCTGTTTCACGAGCCGGTGCTTCAGGAATCGCAGTAACAATTTCCGGGATCTCCAGATTTGCCGATGTTCCGGAGTATGTGATTTCCAGAGAACCGGTTCCTTTCCAAAAGATTACTGTCAAAGGTGTGCTGCCGCTGAAGATTTTTTCAATTTCAGATTCGGTGCTGAGTGTTTTTACTTCAATATTTCCGGCAAGGATGATCCGCTTTGTTCCGTCAATCTGAGTTTGGATCTTCAGCTGTTTTATGCAGGAACTCTGGCAAAAATCTACTTTGAGATCGGGCAGTTCCAAGTTTGCCTGATCCCAGTCTTGCGGGAGCTGAGGCGCGATTTCAATAAAATCTGCAAGCCGATGGTAACGGATTCCCCAAAGCCCCTCAACAAGCATTCTGAGATACGGGCTGGTAACGTCTGTAAAATCCCAGTCGCCACCATCGCCGATCCCTTTGGCTGTCAAAACGTGAGAAATCCCGCCGGGAGATTGACTCAGCGCAAAGGCATCAAGAAGACCGTCAAGGAGTTGAAGAGCTGCACCTTTGCGGTAATTTCTGAAGTACGCCAGTGCCAACGCCGCATTTTCTGCTGGAAACAGACCGCAAGTGGAATATTTTTTGGGCAGCCATGCGGAAGAATAAGCCAGTCTTCCGTTACGGTTCAGGGTTTTGACACTGCGGATATGTTTTTCCGTATAACGGAGAGAACGTTCCATCTGTTCCGGTGTTGCGAGATTGCTTTCACTGGCAAGATAGATAGTTGAAAGCTCCGGGGCAGGGTGCAGCAATTTGTTCCCGATGGTGTCGACAAACTCCGCAAAAACACCTTCCTTTTCCTGCCAGAGAACGGTGTTGACTGCATGTTTGATCTTTTCAGCACGCTTTTCAAAAATGGCGGTATCGCGTCCCAGTTTTTTTCCGAGCTGAGCCATGAGGGTGTTCGCCGCAAAATTGTAACAGCTTGCCTGTGTGCAGCCGCCGCCATTGTAAACA
>JAFTJI010000180.1 GCA_017456495.1 Lentisphaeria bacterium
GGGGTTTGACCAGCGTTGTCATCCCTGCCAGTGTGACGGAAATCGGAGACCATGCGTTTGAATACTGCACGGGTTTGACCAGCGTTGTCATCCCTGACGGAGTGACGAAAATCGGATACTGCGCGTTTAGAGACTGCACTGGTTTGACCAGTGTTGTCATCCCTGCCAGTGTGACGGAATTTGGGGACGGTGCGTTTGAATACTGCACGGATAATATTGTCATCTCTGACGAGACAAAACTCGAGAATGTGTTTGACCGCAACTACTCGGATGATTTAAGCGGTTGCTGAAGTTTACCTGACTGATCGAAAAAGCAGCAGGTGTTCCGGAAAATGGCGGTGCTGTTTTCCGGGATGTTTTGTAAGATTTTTTTTATAAGACATGTCATATTGTTGGAGATAGAGTCTCTACTTATGATGAAAACCGTTTGTTTTTGTCAATAAATGCATCAGGGAATTATTTACGGCGGGGAATAATTTCAGGGAATCTACATTTGAGAGCTGTTGGCAAAATCAACGGGCGTAATACAATTGTAACGAAAATAAGAAGAAAGGACAAAAATTATGTTAGAAACAATTATTCTTGGAACCGGAGGAACTATTCCTTTGAAAAACCGTTGGCTGGCTTCCTGTTTGCTGCGTTGCAGCGGCAGCGATGTCTTGATCGACTGCGGCGAAGGTACACAGATCGCCATTAAATCCGCAGGATATTCCATGAGCAGCATTGATATTCTGTGTCTGACTCACTGTCATGCCGACCACATCAGCGGTTTGCCGGGACTTCTGCTCACTATGGGCAATGAAAGCCGGACAAAACCATTGACTGTTGTCGGACCCAGAGGGATCAAAGCCGCAATCAACGGTCTGCTGGCAATCGCCCCCATTGTGTTTGAACTGGATATCCATGAGATTTCACCGGAAGATCTTGAAACGTGGCAGACACCTTTTACCGCCGGTAAGATGCAGATATTCCCGTTCCCTGTGGATCATGATTTCCCATGTGCCGGATTCAGGGTGGAAGTCCCACGGGGCGGAAAGTTCAATCCTGCCAAAGCAAGAGAAAACAATGTTCCTCAGGCTTTGTGGTCAAAACTGCAGAAAAACCAGCAAGTTGAATCTGATGGAGTCATCTATACTCAGGATATGGTGCTTGATGCACCGCGCAAGGGAATCAAAGTTGTTTATGCAACGGACTCCCGTCCTGTGCCGCGGATCGCAGAAGAAGCGCGTCAGGCGGATCTGCTGATCTGTGAAGGGATGTATGGAGATCCCGGCAAACTTGCCCGCGTTATTGAATCGCATCACATGCTTTTCAGTGAAGCAGCAACTTTGGCACAAACTGCTCAGGTGAAACGTATGCTGCTGACTCATTATTCCCCCGGATTGGATCATCCGGAAGAATATATTCAGTATGCTCAGGAGATCTTCCCCAACTCCTTCTGTGCCGTTGACGGCATGAAAGAAGTTCTCGCCTTTGAAGAAGATTGATCACCCGGCACCAAATCTCAGCTGCCGCAGCAAAAAGACATCCGGATTTATCCGGGTCTGATGCTGCGGCATTTTTTTTGTTGCAAAAAGCGCTGTTCCCCATACAGGTTGGTAAATCCTTCTGCTATTTTTACTTTAAGATGGCATTTCGATTTTTACATCGTAAAAATCGGAATGCCGCAAAAAGGTTTGGAAAAAAGGGGTGGAGTTTGAGGAGGGGAAAA
>JAFTJI010000025.1 GCA_017456495.1 Lentisphaeria bacterium
ATTTTTACTTTAAGATGGCATTTCGATTTTTACATCGTAAAAATCGGAATGCCGCAAAAAGGTTTGGAAAAAAGGGGTGGAGTTTGAGGAGGGGAAAAAGGACCTTTCCTGAAAAGGGCTTTTTCCCCTCCTCAAGTAACACCCTTTATTGGGAACAGAGCTTTCTGTTGAAAAATCTCCGGCAGAGTTCGTAAAAACCGTAAGCTGCGAAGATTGCGGCAAACGGTGCAAAGAACGGGTATCTGTAACGGAGGATCATCAGGAACGGGACTGCCAGGATCAGCGCGCAAAGCGGCGGGATCAGCAATGATAACGCCGCTTTGTTTTTCCTTGCATACCAGAGCCCGCAGAGGATCAGGGCAAGAAAAATGACAAAATAGATCCTCAGGATAATAACGACTTTCGGGGAGACTGCAGCGGCATTCGGAGCAGCACGGAAACAATGCAGAACCCTGTTCCGAATGATAAACACCATTTTCCCGGGATTTTCGCGAATGTATTCCCACGCCCATTGCCGCCAGTACGGATCAGCCTCAATCAGAGTGAATGCCTTTTTCTCTTTCAGTGCATCCGTTTTTGCTTTGTGGAACGTATCCCATGCCTCATCGGTCTTTTCCTTGTATTGCGGTGTATCAACATATTTATACGTCACATAAGAGACGTCGCTGGATGCCTGCGCAAAAGAGTATGCTCCGTAAAAGGAAAAGGGGGAGGGGATCCCGCAATGGTACCAGTTCCGGATCATCCAGGGTGAAAATACAATCAGCGCACTCACGCCGAATACTGCGGTCCCCCGGAATATCTTCCGGGCTTGATCCTTTTCTTTCCGCAGGGCATTGAAAAAAACAATCGCCGCAAGCAGTCCGAGAAGGATAAAAACCAATGCTCCCTGCGGTCTGGTCATTGTGGCAAGAGCCATAAATATTCCGCATCCCGCTGCCTCTTTCCAGTCGAATCCATTGCGGACCGCTTTGATCAGAAAGAGCCATGCCGCACAGAAAAAGATCAGAAATAAATTCTCCGAGGACCAACAGAGAGAGTGGTAAATCGAATAGGGATAAAAGGCATAGATCCCCGCAGACAGAAAACCGATGGTATTGTTTTTGAAAACCTCACGTCCCAGCAGAAAAACCATCAGGATGCAGAGCAGACTCATCAGATGAACTGTGACGATTGCTGATTTTTCCCAATCGAACGGCAACAGGAAAAGTGCAGCTCCCAGCAGCGGCAGCATGGGCGGACGGCTGAAGTCTGTCCGGAGCGGTTCTTTGACATCCGGCACAGCTTCATACCAGCGGTAATAGGTTACGGAAAAGCCGTTCCCTTTGCTGATCTGTTCTGCAATATCCCGATACTCCATTCCGTCATTATGATAAAGTGCATCCGGGTTGATGATCAATCCGGCGATCCGGGGAACAAGCGCAAAGAGCATCAAAAGACCAAGCATACAAATGAGAAGTCTCTTGTTCTGTTCCAGCGGAGAACTCTTCAAATAATTATAAATTTTCTGAAACATGATTCTATCCTTCTGTTTTTCTGCAGAAAATGTAACAGAGGAACTTTCATTTTTCAAGTTTTCTGCTGATTTTTTTTTGAACTCTCCGGAAAAAATGCTGTTTTATGAAAAAAAAAACGGTTTTCTCTAAAAAATATTGTTTTTCGTTTTGCATTTTCGTCTCTATGGATATATATTTCTCCGTGATTGTATATAAACAATTTTTCAGAAAGGTATCACACATGAAAAAAATGATTGTTATTCTTCTTGCCGGAATGCTGGCTGCTTCTGTCTTTGCAGCTGATGCAAAAAAGGGAAATGCAGCTCCGACAGCATCCCTATCAACAACTGAAGATATCGGGTACGAGGCAAAGAAAGCAAAAGAAGCAAAAGAAGAACAGGAAAGAAGATGGAAGATCTATTCCGAAATCTGCTGCTATCTTCCCAACCGCATCATGGATGCTCTGGATATGGTCTCCATTGATCTCAAGGGCGGAGTCTATGCCGGTGTCGGTTTCCAGATCACCAGAGCTTTCGGGCTCGGCGGTCAGATCGGTTACAATGCAGGTCTTTATAAGGATATCAACCGTCAATACGGTATTGCTTTCGAAAACGGTTATCAGGCTCAGCTCGGTTTCGTGACAATGGAAGATGTCTGTATCTTCAATCCCATCGGAAATGTCCAGACCTATTGGCAGCATGGAAATAACTTCCCCGATGAAAACAACAAAATCTACAACCGTTTCACAGGTGCCCGTGACTACTGGGCAGTTGAAGTTTATGCTTTCTGCCTTGCCGGTGCAAAAGTTTCTATCCATCCCATTGAAATCGCTGACTTCTTTGCAGGTTTGATCTGTATCGACTCCCTCAAGAACGATGATATGAAACTCAAGCTCTATTGATGCCAGTTTTCAAACGTTAAATTCAGTGGTTGTTCTCCTGCGGAACAGCCACTTTTTATTTATTATGAAATCCATCGACTCATTTCAATGTAAACGCTGCGGAACCTGCTGCAAGTGGGAAGGTCCTGTCAGAGTTTCCGAACAGGAGATCTCCGCAATCGCTCAATTTCTCAACATCCCTGAAGATGACTTCATCCGGGATCATACTGTTCTTGCTCCTGACCGGAAATCTCTGTCTCTGATGGAAAAAGAGGATGGTTCCTGTGTGTATTATGATGATGAAGCCAAAGCTTGCATTCTGCAATCCGTCAAACCGCAGCAATGCAAAGATTTTCCCAAGGCATGGAGTTTCCCCGGCTGGGATAAGCTGTGCGAGGGCGGGAAGGCCTTGCATGAGGAATAAAAGCAATACAGAACTTTTAAAAGAAAAAATATTATGAGAGCATTTTTGCATCTCTCATAATATCTGTGATATTCGGAATTTCTGTTTGAAACAGTTTTTCCTGATTTTCAGCGCATCAGTTTTTCATCGTTATCACAGATGCAAACTGATGCGCCTTTTTTTTATTTTACTGTTTTTCTGCAGACAGCATAGAGTTTAAGAGATTTATCTCCACGGAAGATACGGGGAATAAGACTTCCGCTCACCTCCGGATCAGAAGTGTTCCATTTCACAACCGTAAGTGTGGACTGGTTGAGTGCAACTTCTGCTCTGGCAATGGCAATTGTCGGGGAAATCCGCTTGTTTTCAACGGCATAGATAAGGATTTCGTCAGAAACCTCAACGCCGTCGATCGTTCCGCGCAGGAACTGGAAAGTCGTCTTATTTCCAAACGTCGCCATGCCGGATACTTTGCCTGTCACAGGAAATTGTTTGTTCAATTTTCTGATGAAATCAGACAATGCTCTGTCGAAACTTGAGGCACAAAGTCCTGCAATATCCGGCTGATGAAGATACTGAGCTCCGGCGATAACCTGGGAAATATAAGGAACCTTTGAATTTCCTTTTCCATCCAAAGTTCCGACTCCATTATAAGTCCCGCTCTGCAGGTCAACGCTGTTGCATGCAATAACTGTATGTACGGTATAGGCGATTCTTGTCTGAGCACGATCCAAAGGATGACCGGACAAGGTGACCGTCGGAGTCAGTTCCAGCACAACTGCGGCATCGTTTGAATAGTCACCCTTATATCCGGAAGCCAGGATATTGAAACGTTTGGAGCCCGCAAGTTTGTTGATAAGATAGTTTTCCAAAAACTCTTCCTGTGCTTTGTTTTTGACAAAACCCACAGAGTTCTGAGGCTTGAATTTCAAGACAACAAACTCCTTGTCTCCTCCATGGAATCCCTCTGGTTTCTGCCAGTTTGTTGTGCTGCAGCCGGAAACAATACATGCCAGTGCAGCAGCTGCAATAAGATTAATAATTTTCATTGTTGTTGATCTCCTGAATTAAAATTGGTTCAAATAGTCCTTCACATGGGAAGCCATTTTTTCCTTGTCTGTCAGATAAACATTGAGATAAGTCACTGCCCACGACAATTCATCCAGATTACCCATAGTTATCAAACCTGCTTCTGAAATCTTGACGATTCCCCGCCAATCTTTCGCTGCTCTTTTGAGTTGTGCAATCCCTTTATCGGCTCTCAAACTCAATTTTGCAACAGCTGCATAATTCCGGGCAACAGCTGTGACAAATTGCTTGTTTGCAGAAAGGGTTTCGATCAAAGGAATTGCATTCATCAATTTTTTACAAGGTTCTTCTCCATAACGTTTCTGCCACATTGCATAGGTTTGCTTACAGGCTTCTCCAAAGCTCAAATCTTTTTTATGAGTTTCTTTATAGATTTTCTGGGTAGTCTGAACGTCAGTAATGAACATATCATAGGTGGAGATCAGCCCCTCTTTGTCCAGCGCGATATACGGGATGACAATTTCATGCTTTATCTGAAATGCAAGGTTCAAGACAATGGGGTTGATATCATCAAACAAAATAAGTCCGGTTTTCTTGTTTCGATATCTCTCAGGATTGAAACTGGTGAATCTCTTCCAGTTCTTTTCACTGAGAAGTTTGTTTTCCTGGTATTTCTTCAGATCCCTGGCACAAATAGGAATACAGTCCTTGGAGGTCCGGCGGCAATCGTGTACTCCAAATATGTAATACTGGAAAGATTCCCACGCCGTACAATTATCAAGAGGTTCATAGGGATTTGTGCGAAGATTATAGCACCCAGTCAGACACATCGCAGCGGCAGCCATTGCAGCAAATTTTACGAGTTTCATTTTTAGATCCTTTTCTTTATAATTTATTGTTATTTGAGGTTACTTTGATGTAGCGCTTGGGGAATGAATCATCAATCTTCAGCAGTTCCTTATAAATTTTATCCTTGATTGTATTCGCATCATTCACTGAGGTTTTGATGGTCATTTCCACAAAAGTTCCGCTGACTTTGGCATCTCTTCTGCGTGTTTTACTCACAACTGTGTAAAGATCAGTATTGCCAAACGCTTTTTGGAACTCATCATATTCATGGTCATATCCCAGACGGATCCTGCAGAAGAAGACGTATTCCGGAGCAGTAACAAAAATGGCATTGTCTTTTTCGTTGATGGAAACGTTCTTTTCTTTCAAACCGCGTTTGATCTTATCAATCATTTCTTTTGAGAAGTAACCTTTCAGAACTCCGCCGGTGATTTCTTTAATATAATTTTCGGCATCCGGAAGACCGGAAACGTTCCAAACCAAATATTTCAGTGCGGTATATTCATTCTTATCCTTGGAAATCCGGCGCAGAGATGGAACCTTGTCGATTTTTGCCACAGCATCCTTCAATTCCTGATCTTCGTAATAGGAAACTGTATATACAGTCTTTCCGGCATAACGCTGTACAGGGTATTTTGCGAGGGATGCCTGAGATTTGGGATCCATTGCCCCGTAAATGACAATTTCGGCATCTTTCTTGACTTTGACCACAGGCTTTACGACAGCGGGCGCGGTTACGACTGGCTTAACTTCGGGCTTTACGACAGCGGGCGCGGTCACGACTGGCTTAACTTTGGGCTTTACGACAGCGGGCGAGGTCACGACAGGCTTAACTTCGGGCTTTACGACAGCGGGCGCGGTCACGACAGGCTTAAC
>JAFTJI010000181.1 GCA_017456495.1 Lentisphaeria bacterium
CATCCAGTCAAGTTCAAGCCCATCGGGATCAAAGCGGGTCAGATACTCTTTGACCAAAGCAAGATGATAATTATAAACTTCAGGCTTGGCGTAATCGAAGGTATGAAACCACCATTGCCCGGCATCGGTGTAGGGCGCAGTCTGACAATCCTGATGTTCCCGCCAGAAGTCGCTGACCATTGTACTGTCAAAATTGGAAACCCAGTGGACATCATTCATCCGCATACTGAGATAGACTTGCCGTCCGAGTTTTCTTCCGTAGGAGATTCTCAAACCGAAAGGATCTTTGACATTTTCAAACAGAAGTTTTGTTTTCAGGACATTGCTCTTGAACGGCAGCGGTTCATCTGTGACTTCTTTTCCCCGGTAAATAACACTTCCGTCTTCCCGGATCTCCGCATCTTTCCAAAGAGAATCGAACACATCACTGTCAAACACTGCTTTCTGTCCGTTCCCGTTGTAGATGAGAATATTTTCGCTGCCGGAACAGTAAAGATCCAACTGTTTTTTGATTCCATACTCATTTAATTCGTCCATTGGACGGTGCGCCGCGAAATTTTCAAAATCTTCATTCAGTAAGAATGCCATAGTAAATCACCTTATGTATTTTGTAAAACTCTGTTCCGTTTTCTGTATGCGGCTGGTGTGATCCCCTGTTCCGCACGGAAAACCTGGTAAAATGTTTCTTTACAGTTGAACCCGCAGACTTCAGCGATATTTTTGATTGGCTGGTCTGTATTGGAAAGCAGAACTCTTGCCCGTTTCTGGCGCAGCTGCAAAAGATAACTGTGTGGTGTGGTATCCAGATGTTTCCGGAAAAGCAGATTCAGATGCGGTGCACTGACTTGAACACTGTGAGCGATTTGAGCAACAGTGAGCGTTGCCACATCTTCATTCTGCAGCAGTGTCATTGCCTTTGCCAGCGGTAACGGCAAGTCCGGTCTGTTGGAAACGATGGTCGAAGCATAAAATTCCCAGAACAGACGGTTGATCAGGTAATTCCCGAAAATCCGTTTATCCACGCCGGGATCAAAAAATCTCTGCATGGTATCAACAACGAAATCATCAAGAGTATCAAGGTCTTTCCATTCTCCGAAATGTCCGGGTCTTTGCCAAGGGGAAAGCAGACGGAACCGCATAGCAAAACTTGTGAAGCGTTTGCCATCGGACCGCCAGATCGTTTCGTCCCCGCCCTGATGCCAGAGGATCATTCCTCTCCGGCAGATCCTGCGGTCATTCAGTTCCCCGTATTTGAGTTCTCCGCTCAAGACAATTTCAATATAAAAGACGCCCGGCGGCACAATATTGGGGATTGTCTGCATATTTTCCCGTGGAGAATAGTAACAAACTCCAAGCAATTCGACAGAACCCGGCAGATTAAGCATGATTTTTCCCCTTTCATGCAGATAAAATTTTAATTAACAATAGAAATATACCCCGTTTTTGATAAAATTCAATATAAAATCGAAAAAATAATATTTTTTAGCACTTTTTCGGTTTCCTCTGTACAGGGATTTGCTTATTGAACGGAAAGTATATGAAAGAAATCTCCACCGATTCTTACCGGAAAAAACAATTCCAAGTTTCATATTGATAAATATAATAAGAATAAATATTAGTTTTTGTCACTTGTAAAAAAATAAATTCTGTAGTATAATGCGGAAGAAACAGAAAAATTATGAGAGGAAGTGCAAATGAACAGATATGCGGTGTCTATCAATAATTTTGGTGAAACATTTGAGCGTGCGCGGGAATATGTCGCGGCATTTTCCAAGTCCAAAATAAAACGCATTGAACTTTCCTTTTTTCCTTTCGTGGAAGACTCTGAGTTGAGTAAGATCCACGGAATCGTTTCCCGTGAATTTCTTGCTGCAAAGACTGCAGAAATCGCAAGTGTTCATCTTCCTTTCATGGGCGGCGGAAAATCCTGGGATCCCTCTGCAGTTGATGAAGAGCTGCGGAAAGATGTCTCCCGCCGTCTTTCGGAAATGATCAAAAAAAATGCGGATCTTATGGCTCCGGAAGCAACTTTGCATTGCAGTATGGAACCACCTCTGGAAGAGCATCCTGCCCGTGTGGATCAGGTTTGCCGGACATTGGAAGAGTTGATGCCGCTTGCAGAAGAATTGGATTTTTCCTTTAATGTGGAATATCTTCCCAGACGTTGTGTTGGGAATTGCCCGGAAGAACTGCTTGCTGTGGCTTCAAGATTCGATCATCACCATGTCGGGATCTGCATGGATGTCAATCACGTTATGAACCGTTATGAAGAACTTCCGGAGATCATCCAGAAATTGTCTCCGTATATCCGAGAATTTCACTTGAGCGATTATGACGGCATTGATGAAAAGCACTGGTTCCCGGGGCAGGGGATCATTAACTGGACAAACGTTATGAAAGCGATCAAATCCATGAAGAACGATCCTCTTCTGATTTTTGAAACCTCTTATCAGCTCGGTCTCGGATTACGCCAGACGGATCCTGCATGGCATTTGAAACAGGTCGCAGACGGCTGTTTTTTCCTGGAGAATTGTGAAGAACTGGAAAAGAGAATTGCAGATTTTAAACTTTAATCCATAAAACAAAGGGCATCGGAAATGAAAAGATTTTGGAAAGAAACTTCTCGCCAGCATGCTGGAGTAAAGCACCAGAGCTTTACTCTGATTGAACTCTTGGTGGTTATTGCAATCATCGCAATTCTGGCAGGGATGCTGCTGCCGGCACTGAATACTTCCCGGCAAAAAGCGACAGCCATCAACTGTGTCGGAAATCAAAAACAGTTGTCTCTGGCAATCGGTTCTTATACCGTGGATTACAATGATTATCTTGTTCCGTTCAATAACGGCAATGCAAAAAATGCATGGGGACATGTTCTGGCAAGAAATGGTTATGTCGCAAAAGTGAGTTCAACAAAAGGATATACAAAATTTGCCTCTCCCGGTGCTCTCAAGCTCTTCAGATGTCCGAGTGATACAACCAATTATGATGATTATGACACTGTGAATAAATTTTATATTCCTCTGTCATACGGATACAACAACAGAATCTCTATTCCGGAGGCAGATACAAAATACAGACTGAAACTTTCAAGTCTGATGGCAGATGCCGCTAAAACACCTCTGGTTGCCGATGCATGGAAATACAGCCAGGTGAAAAATGTTGCGACTGACAACTATTACCGCCGTTCGATTATCGGAGCTTATTTTGATCTCAAGCCGTACAATGCCCATCCTTACGGTTTGAACTGGATGAGTGTTGATGGTGCCGTTCATGCTGTCGACTATATCTGGTATCAGCCGAAATCAGGTTATGTCGATATCTGGAATTTTCCGACCTGGGCAAAACAGATGTATTACAATCCCAAATAATTTTTTGAGAGAAAGGATAACATAATAAAATGAAGCACGACCTTTTCTGCGCAGGAATTGCTGCAATCGCATTATCTGCCGCAGACCCTGCACTGGCAAATGATTGGAACACTGTTTGTGTCGTTGTCGGCAATCAGCGAACCTCTGAATGGGCGATTTACGATTACAACAAAGATTGGCGGACTCCCGAAGCGAAACTCTGGAGTTTCAATCCGAAGCTTGATCCGGTCATGCAGCAACCCTGTCTGAATGATCCCGGAAACCGGATGTGCCATGAACTCTGGCTTGCTCCAAGTGATGTCAAAGTCGTTCTCAATAAAACCCATTTGCTTTGTGTTGATTCTCTGGGCGGTGTCCTGCTGGTCCGGATCAAAGATAAAAAAATCATCTGGCACGTTTACCCCAGATCCAACCCCCATTCCGCAGAACTTCTGCCTGACGGAAACGTGGTAACAGCATCCAGCGAAGGGCATTATCTGAAACTTTACAATATCAAGAAGTTCGATCCTGCCAAGCCGGGGCTGACACCGTTTTTCCAGACTCTCGAACCGGAAGCTCACGGCGTCGTCTGGGATAAAAAACGCCAGTGCCTCTGGTCAAGCGGAGCTTACGGCATAACAAAATGGAAATATATTTCCGATCCGGAAAATCCCCGTCTGGAACGGATTGCAACCTACGGGATCAAACTCAAAGATACGATTTTCCGCGATGCCTATGAAGTCCTGAAATGCCATGACCTGTATCCGACTCACGACGGAAAACTTTTTATCACCTATAATCGCGGGATCAGTATTTTTGATCCGGAGACCTGCCGGTTCACTCATTACAGTGACCTCAAGGCGATCAAGAGTGTTGACAGTGCAAACGGGAAAATCATGATGCAGAAGCCCCAGGAACGCTGGTGGGCGGAATCCCTGTATTTCCCTGATGATCCGGCAAGCTCGGAACGCTGTTTCATTCCCAATGCCAAGATTTACAAGGCAAGATATTTTCAGGACAATAAATTCAGCTATTAAACAGGAGAGCTTTACCTTATGAAAATCAAAAAACTATTAACCGTTGCACTGGGAGTTACAGCAATGCTCAGCACACAGGCAAAAGAGTTGATCCTCGCAAAGGATGGCAAGACCGAATATAAGATCGTTATTGCTGAAAAACCAGCAAAACAGGTCAAATATGCAGCTCAGGAACTCTCTTCTTTTCTGAAGCAGATGACCGGAGCCGACTTTAAAATCGTTACAGATAAGACCGCAAAAGGTAAATATGAGATCGTTCTTGGAGAAACCAACAGAAATGTTGCCATTCCGAAAAAACTGACGGTCAAGATCCATGAAGGTTTTGCAGTTCTCCGTGATGGGGAATCTATTCAGTTCCGCGGTAAAATCCCCCGCGGTACTCTTTACGGCGTTTACGACTTCCTGGATGAAAAACTGGGAGTCCGTTTCCTTGCTTTCGACTATACTTATGTCCCCAAAAAATCAACTCTGAAAGTTGAGGTGGAATCTTATAAGTACGAGCCGCCTTTTGATTACCGTAACATCATCAGCTGCGGCGATGGAAACGCCAATGGGGAACAACTGGAAGGGATCTGGCAGGTCCGGCAGCGTTTGAACTCTGTCTGGGGATATATTCCTCTCGGCAGCAAAGTCGGCGGTTTGAAGCATCTCGGCGGATTTGTTCACAACCTGCACAAGCTCATGCCTCATAAGAAATATTTCAAGGATCATCCGGAATACTTTGCTTTCCGCGACGGTGCAAGACGTGCAAAACAGTATCCTCATGGAAGATTTGAATCTCTTCCCTGTTTGAGCAACCCGGCTGTCAAAGATATCATCGTTGCAGAAATGCGCCGGATTTTGAAGAGCTACTTCGCCAGCAGAAATGCTGATCCCGATGACCAGATTTTCTTCCCTGTCGACTATCACGACCATGACCAGGTTTGCCAGTGCGATAAGTGTGAAGCGATCAATCAGGAAGAAGGAACCCCGGGCGGAACCATGTACCGCTTCCTTAATGCTGTTTCCGATGAAATTTCCAAAGAGTACCCGAATATCATTCTTTCTACGCTTGCATACGGTCCGACGCTCAAGCCGGGTAAAACTGCTCTGCGTAAGAATATCGTGATCCGTTATGCTCCGATCCGAATGGACAATGCCCGTTCTCTTGAAGATAAACAGAGCAAGGTCAATACCTATCAGCTTGATTGTCTCCGCGGATGGATCAATCACGGAACGCCTTTCTATGTCTGGTACTACGTCGGCAACTTCAATGATGCGATCACTCCGCACCCGGACCTTGCCGGTATCGCAATGAACTTCCCCATCCTGACCAAGTACGGTATGAAAGGGATGTTCTGCGAAAGTCCGCAGTCTGCCGGAATCGAAATGAAGGAACTCCGCAGTTATATCATTTCCAGATACCTGTGGCGTCCGGAAACAACAGATATCAAGAAATGTGTTGAAGAATTCTGCCATCTTTACTACGGAAAAGGCGGTGCAAAGGTTCTGGAATATATCAAACGCATTCATGATTATCATTACAAGTTTGTTGATGCCAAGCGCGACACCCCGCTGACTCTCCGCGGTGCTCCGGCGTACCGCCACGCTTACACCCCGGAATTTATTGCTGAAATGGAAAAAATCCTTTACGATGCAGAAAAACTGGCGGAAAATGATCTGTTCAAACTTCATGTCGCTGTCATGCATATGCCGATGTGGTATCTGCATCTGACCAATGCCATGAATACCGAACGCCGTGTTGCTGCGTTCCCTGTCGTATGGCGGTTCAAGATCGACCCCAACAAGACGATCAAACCTGATGAAGATACCTCATCATGGGGCAATATCCGCATTGACGATTTCTGGACCAAACAGGATCCCTATAAAGATTATCGCGGAACCGCATGGTATGCCGTCGACTTCACCGTGGATGAAAAACTCCGCAACGATGATTTGAGTTTCTACTTCTCCTGTGTCGATGGAACCGTTGAGCTTTATATTGACGGTAAATTCATGGGCAAGAAGACCGATAATGAATGGAACCGCGGCTTTTACATGCACTTGCCGGAACGCCTGAAACCGGGCAAACATGAGCTCAAGGTGAAAGTCTTCAAGGATCGTTCTGCTGCCGGTATCTGGAAACCTGTCGCTCTGCTCAACCTCGCACAGGATCTTGCACCTGCCACCCGAATGGCTGGCGAACGGTATATGGCAACCGATCTCAAGTTCCTGCCGAAACGCAGAAAAACAAAGTTCCGGAACACCACCTTTGAACGGATCAAGACTCTGCTGGAAGATCAGAAAGCTCCTGTCACTTCTCTGACAGACGGTGCTACAACCAGAATGGCTCATACTCTTCCCAACGGTCACAAGACCTTTGCTGTTGTTAAAGATGATACCGCTTTGACCAAAAAATGTGCTGAACAGAAGCCCAATAAGAAATGGACTCTCGGTCAGTCCATGAATTACCGGATCTCTGAACTCGAAAAGGATCACAGCAAGCTGTTCCGTGCCAGAGTCCGTATCAAGGTCAAGAAAAAAGGCAACAGAGGAAATGCTGCAGTTATCAGCTTCTGCTACTACAATAAGAAAGGATGGAGCGGCGGAAACTGTGCGCCCTCTATGTCAATTCCCCTGAAGAATCTGCCCGATAACGAATGGGTTTGGATCGAATATCCCCATATACTCCGTTATAAATCCGATATCCGTTATCAGATCCTTGCGGTCAAAGCGGCGAACAATCCCAATAACATGGAATATCTGCGCTTCGATGCCATCGAACTGCGCCCGGTGAAGGCTTCCGATGGAATCCGGCTGCTTGCAAGCGGTTTGGATGCCGGACACAAGACGTTCAGCTTTGCTGATGATGTTTCAAGTGTTGCCCAGCGTTGTGCCATGCAGACCTCTGCAAAAAAATGGACCCTCGGACAGAGCATGAATTTCCGTGTCAGTGAATTTTTCGATGATGTGGAAAAGATGAAGACTTACCGTGCAAGAGTCCGTGTAAAGGTCAGCAAAAAAGGCAATGCCGGAGAAGCCGGTGTCATCAGTTTCTGCTACTACAACAAAAAGAACTGGTCCGGTGGAAACTGTGCTCCGGATCTGAAACTCAGCTTGAAAGATTTGCCTGATAACCAGTGGGTTTGGATCGATTATCCGCACCTGCTCAAATATCAGGAAGGAGTCCGTTACCAGTTCATCTCTGTCAAGGCGGCAAACAATCCGCAAAATTTGAATGCACTGTACGTTGATGCAGTCGAATTAATCCCCGTAGGAGGTAAGTAATGAGTATGTATCGGGATTTTCCGGAAGATTTTGTCTGGGGATCAGCAACCGCAAGTTATCAGGTGGAAGGCGCACCCTTTGAAGATGGAAAAGGAGCATCCGTCTGGAACGAGTTTGAAAAGATCCCCGGTGCGATGCGTGACGATGTCAACGGTGATATCGCGTGTGATCACTATCACCGTTATCCGGAAGATATTGCTCACATGAAGAATATCGGTTTGAACGGATATCGTTTCTCTCTTGCATGGAGCCGTATTTTCCCGGATGGTTACGGCAAGGTGAATCAGAAAGGGATCGACCATTACAAACGGGTTTGCGAAACTCTTTTGAAGAATGGTGTGGAACCTTATGTGACCCTTTACCATTGGGATTTGCCTCTGGCGTTGCAGAAAGAGTTCGGCGGCTGGGAATCCCGGGAAACTGTCAAATATTTCGGCGAGTATGCTTCCAAAATCGGCGAAGAGTTCAAAGGTTTGATCAAGTATTATTGTACGACCAATGAATTTCTTGCAGCTTCTGATGTAGCTTACAGCATGGGCTTGATCGCTCCCGGATTGAAGCTTGAGAAAAAGAGAGTCAACCAGATCCGGCATCATCTGCTGCTGGCGCATGGAACGGCTGTCAGTGCGTTGCGTGCCGCTGACCCCGGCGCAAAAATCTCTCTGGCTGAAAACTCCTCTTTCATGGTCCCTCTGATCGACACTCCGGAATATGTGGATGCCGCAAAGAAGGCGTTCCGGGAAGTCAACGCTCACTTCCTGACTGCTGTTATGGAAGGAAAATATCTTGACTGCTATCTGGAAAAAGAGGGCGCAGATGCTCCGGTGTTCACCGATGATGACATGAAGATCATCAGTCAGAAACTTGACTGGCTCGGATTGAATATCTACTTCGGCAAACGGCTCCGTCCGGCTCCCGAAACCAAAGAGGGGTATCATATTTTTGAGGAAACCGACCTGAAGCGGCAGACCGGTATTGCAGACTTCTATTTTGAACCTGCCGCGATGTATTGGGGCAGCAGAATCGCCTATGAACTTTACGGTTTGCCCATTTACATTACAGAAAACGGAAAACGTTCAGAGACTGATAAGCTTGATCCCGATGGTAAAGTTTATGATGATGAACGGATCAGACATTTGAGACTGCAGCTGCTTTACATGGCAAAGGCTGTTCGTGAGGGAATCCCCGTGAAGGGATATTTCCACTGGTCCCTCATGGATAATCTGGAATGGCATCACGGATTCCGTCCGAGATTCGGATTCCTTTATGTGAATTATTCCACGATGGAACGTGTACCGAAGCTCAGTGCAGAATGGATGAAAGAAGTGATCCGGACAGGGCGGATCGCATAATTGTTTTTGCTCTCTTTAAACCTGCCTTTTCTCCGATGTGAAAATGTTGGAGAAAAGGCTTTTTTGTTGTCTATTAATCAGTTGTGAAAGATCGTGTAAAGATCGTTTTTCAAAACATGGACAAGATCTGTAATGTTTTTTACCGGATAATCTGTAATGATTCCTGCGGATCCCACATCTTCAATCTGATGGCAGTCTGAACCGCCGATCGTGTGCAGATTATACTTTTTTGCCCATTGAACAGCGATGTCGTTCCGGCTGTCATGACGCGGGTGACCATTATGAGCTTCGATGCCGAAAAGATATTCCGGCTTGACAACTGTCATCGTGTTGCGGAAAGGATGCGCCTGATAGAGAAGAATTCCATTCTCTTTTGCGAACTCAGAGAATTGCGCAATATCCATCTGGAAAAATCCGGGGCATTTTTTTGCATGTTCTTCTGTAAAACCGTAAACGAGATAATCGTTACAGTTCTGGGGGAATCTGAACTCATAGCCGGGAAGAACAAGAAGTCCGTTTTCCTCCCCCAGTTTCATCGCTTTCTGCTGGGTTTGGAAATAATATTCCAAAAAGTTATCAATGCCTTTTTCTTCCCATGCCTCGGCATTCCCTCCATAGAAATGATCTGTAATAACGATAGCATCGTAGTCCGTTTTTTTATAAAGAGAAATAACTTCTTCAATGGTAAGATGACCACAGAAAGAAATATTTGCGGTGTGAACGTGAAGATCTATTTTCATGATATGTCCTGCAGTATGTTTGTTATTTGAGGTAATTTCAGGGAAAATATACATCCCGGGATAAAAATATCAAGAGATATTATTCCGGAACGATAAAATTTACGCTTAATTTTTTTCCGGCTTTCCCGAATGTTTCAAACGGAATGATTTCCATCGATCCTTTTGCGCCGGGAATAAGTTTCAACTTTTTCGGAAACGGAAGGGCAGGGCGTTGAGATCTGTCAGCGTAGAAGAACTCCGATGCAACTTCAAAGGTTTGTTCCTGCTGCTGTTTTCCATCATAGGAAAGTTTTACTTTGTAGGAATAAACAAATTCGGGATGTCTTGCCGGATCGAGAACGAGATAATATGCGTTGTTTTTCCTGATGATTTCAGCTTTTGCGTTTGCCGGAAATTCCGGAGCGACGGTATTTTCTGCCCTTTTATCGGTATAAACTGCCTTTGACGGATCATAAGGCAAGTCGATGCGCCATCTGTTTGCCGGATTGATTTCCCTTAAAGTCAGTGCATCGTAACGGTAAATCAGCATGTGTTTTTTGAAAACTTCAATGT
This sequence comes from Lentisphaeria bacterium, assembly GCA_017456495.1. Classification (GTDB taxonomy): domain Bacteria; phylum Verrucomicrobiota; class Lentisphaeria; order Victivallales; family UBA1829; genus SIG79. The sequence continues at coordinate 10,296 of JAFTJI010000181.1, forward strand.
AACAGAAAGCTTTTGCAGTAACATTGTCCGCAGAAATATAATTGTTGCTGTTTTTTCCGGGAGCGGTCATTGAAACTTTGTAGAGACCTCCGGC
>JAFTJI010000182.1 GCA_017456495.1 Lentisphaeria bacterium
AATTTCAAAAGTCTTCAAAAATGTCAGAAAATTCTTGTTGCGATCTGCAAATGGAGCGTTTTCGGTGGTTACCCTGTGGGTAGCCACGCTCAAACTACCATTTCCAACTCATCAACAATCTTTTTTCAGCCAAATTTTGCCGGACTTTTGAAATTACCTCTTCTCAAAAGAAATAAAAAAAATTCTCTTGGGCAACGGTTGTTTTTTAATACAACCCCCCTTCCGTAATCTCTGTAACCTCCGTTCACTCCGTACAAAAAACACCATTAAAATGCGTTTTCTACAAACAGGTTTTGCAACTCTCCTTATTCAATTTATTTTTCGCTGTAAAAATCTGCATGATATAATACATATCAAATTCAATGCTTTTTCAATCGTCATTCCCAATAATTTCATGCTGAAATTTTCACAAAAAATGCAATAAAGACTTGAAAAAGAGGAAATAAGGTGTATATTAAGAGCTGTTTATCATACCGGTGACTTGGAGAATTCCCTCTGGGTCATGCGTAAAATAACTGAAATTGGGGCTGATAACCCCGCACTTTTTTAGGAAAGATAAATATCATGGACAAAGCAAAGAAAACAGAAATCATCGCAAAGTTCGGCAAATCCGCAACTGACACTGGATCCCCCGAAGTTCAGATCGCTCTTCTGACACAGCGCATCACTGAAATTACCGACCACATGCGCAGCCACAAGAAAGATTTCAGCACCCGCAGAGGTCTGATGGCTATGGTCAACCAGCGTAAACGCCTCATGAAGTACCTCGCAGCCGAGAACAACGAAAAGTATGTTGAACTGATCAAGACTCTCGGTATCCGTGCTCAGAAGTAATCGGCGGATGTTCCGAATAGAATAAATTATTCTGTATCACAAAGCGGCTCCTCCGGTGAAATCCCCGGTCAGAGCCGCTTTTTTTATTGCAGCAAAAAAAATTAGAACAGGAGTTCTCCCCGTGAAAGAACTTGGAGTTGGAATCATCGGATTCGGCACCGTCGGCGCAGGTGTGGCACAATGCCTGCTGGAAAATGGCGATGTGATCGCACGCCGCGACGGAGTTAAGCTGGTCCTGAAACGTGTAGCAGACCTTGACATCACAACCGACAGAGGAGTTAAGATCCCTGACGGCGTGCTGACAACAAATGCTATGGAAGCTATTGAAGAATGTGATATTATCGTTGAGCTGGTCGGGGGAACTACAATTGCAAAGACTTTCATCCTGGAAGCTCTCAAACGCGGTAAACCTGTCGTCACTGCAAACAAGGCTCTCCTTGCCAAATATGGCGAAGAGATCTTTGCCGCAGCTGAAGAAACCGGCACAGATGTCTATTATGAAGCAAGTGTCGGCGGCGGCATCCCCATCATCAAAAGTTTGCGCGAAGGGTTTGCAGGAAACCGGATCCGCCGTATGTACGGTATTCTGAACGGTACCTGCAACTATATCCTCACCCGCATGGAACGTACCGGCGAAGATTTCGATGTCGTTCTCAAAGATGCTCAGAAACTGGGTTATGCTGAAGCAAATCCCTCTCTGGATATTGACGGTTTCGACACCGCTCACAAGACTGCGATCCTCGCATCTCTTGCTTACGGTAAATGGTTCGGCATGGATCCCGTTTATGTGGAAGGGATCACCAACGTTTCCATGAACGATATCCGCTGTGCCGCTTCTCTCGGTTACAAAGTGAAGCTGCTGGCGATCATCAAACAGGATGCTGAAACAGGAAAACTGGAAACCCGTGTCCATCCCACACTGATCCCCGTGAACTCCATGCTGGCAAGTGTCAGCGATGTGTTCAACGCTGTCAGAGTCGACGGCGACTATGTCGGGAACACTCTTTTCTACGGAAGAGGTGCAGGACGTGAAGCGACCGCAAGTGCAGTTGTCGGCGATATCGTTGACGTTGCCTTGAACCTCACGGACGGCGCAAGACAGCGTGTTCCCTCCTACAACAAGGCGAACCTCTTTACGGAGCTTGTCCCCATGGAAGAAATTGAAACCCGTTGTTATCTCCGCTTTACCGTGGCTGATAAACCCGGCGTGCTTGCCAAGATCACAAATATCCTGGCCGCCGCAGATATCAGCATCTCCAGCCTCATCCAGAACGAAACAAAAGATGAAGATTTTGCAACACTGGTCATGATGACACACAAGGCAAAAGAAGCTGACATCAAAAACGCCATCGCTCAAATCGAAAAACTGGATGACGTGACAAGCAACATTAAAATGATCAGAATCGAGGACATTTGATTATGGGATTCCATACAGTTGAAAAGATCGGCGGGACCTCTATGACCCGCTTCGGCGAGGTCATGAACAACGTGATCATCGCAAACCGTAAAGGCGCAGAACTTTACAACCGTATCTTCGTGGTTTCCGCTTACGGCGGAGTCACAAACCTCCTGCTGGAAAACAAGAAGACCGGTGCACCCGGGATCTACGGCTTTTTCGCAGCTGACGACGAACAGTGGCGCAAAGCTCTGGAAGATACCCGCGCTGAAATGTGCCGTTTGAACCGCACCTTTGAAAGCATCGGTCTTGATATCGAAAAAGCGGATGCCTTCATCAATGACCGCATGGACGGTATCATCTCCTCTCTGGAAAACCTCATGGCTCTGCGGAAGTTCGGACACTTCAGTCCTCAGGATTATCTCCCCACCGCCCGTGAGTTCCTCGCAGCAGTCGGCGAAGCACACAGTGCCTACAACTCCACCCTGATCCTTCAGGCAAACGGTGTCAATGCCCGTTTCGTTGACCTCTCCGGATGGAAGAGCATGGAATCCAATACTCTTGACAGCATGATTGAAAAGAGCTTCAAGGGCATGGACTTCTCCAAAGAAATGCCCATCGTCACCGGCTATGTGAAGTTCGATGACGGTATCATGCGTTTCTATGATCGCGGTTACAGTGAGATCACATTCAGCAAGATCGCATACATCACCGAAGCTGCGGAAGGCGTTATTCACAAGGAATTCCACCTTTCCACCGGCGACCCCAAACTCATGGGCGAAGGAAACGTGAAAGTCATCGGTCACACCAATTTCGATATTGCTGACCAGCTTTCCGATATGGGTATGGAAGCCATCCATCCCAAAGCAGCCCGCGAAATGCAGCAGAAGAACATTCCCATCCGTGTCAAAAACGCTTTTGAACCGGAACACCCGGGTACTCTGATCAGCCGCGAATATGTGGCAGCAGAGCCTCATGTGGAAATGATCTGCGGTCGTAAGGACCTGATCGGTCTGGAAGTCATGGATCATGACATGGTCGGCGCAAGCGGTTACGACCACCGTCTGACCGCCGCTTTGGACAAGTTCTGCGTGAACTACATCGCAAAGAACACCAATGCCAACACCATCACCCACTTCATCCCGGAACGGGCAAAGAATCTGGATGCCTGTATTGCTTCCATGCGTGAAGCATTCCCGCAGTCCAAGATCTCCACAGTGAAAGTCGGTATCGTTTCCGTGATCGGAACCAATATGCGGATCCCCGGATTCCTTTACCGTGCAGCAAAGGCTCTTTCCGATGCAGAAATCAACGTTCTGGCATTGGATCAGACCATGCGTCAGGTCAATATCCAGTTTATCATCGACCGCGCTGATTTTGAAAAGGCACAGCAGGTTCTCCACAAAGAATTTGTGGAAAAAGACTGAACTGAATCAAAAAAAATTCCGCTGTACAGGAGGCTGTCGTAAAAGACAGCCTCTTTTTTTTGCAAAAAAAACAAATATTATGTTGACATATTGATTTAATATGTTATATTATAATAAAAATATCAATAACAGAAGGAGTTTTTATGCAGCAGTTATTGATCGAGAGATTTCAGAATTATCTTCTGGATTCCGGTCTTTCCACCGGAGACCCGATCCCTAAAGAAATAGAACTTGCGGAAATGTTTGAAGTATCCCGCTCCGATATCCGCGAGGTGATTCAGCATTTTGCTCAGCTTGGTCTGCTGAAACGGGTGAAAAAGCGTGGAACTGTCATTCAGGAATTGAATGAAGATGCGCTCAACAGAAGTTTCAGTTTTTGTCTGCAAATGGGCGGTTTTTATTTTGAAGAGATGAAAGAAGTCCGCATTATCATGGAAACTGCCATTGCTCCTCTGATCGTTTCAAGGATCACTCCGGAAAATCTGGAAAAACTGGATCGGAACTTGCAGGAACAGTTTGCCGCATTGGATGATTCTGTCCGTTTTGAAGAACTTGACAGTCAATTTCATGCATTGCTTTTCAGCTGTTGTCAAAACCGGCTCTTGAGTTTGTTTACGAATCTTTTGCCGATTCTTTTTCAGAAAAAGTACCGGGAACGTTTATTGAGCCGTTCATGGCGGGAAATCGGCTATCACAGTCATTGCAAGCTTGTGGAAGTGTTGCGGAACCATGATCTGGCGTTATTCAAAGAACTGATCCTTCAGCATATTATGCCCACATAAGGAGGTCTTATGAAAATCAATAATTTTGAAAAATTTACAGCCAAAGTTGAATCCGGAAGTTGTGCCCTCGGAATGGTTATCACTCTCACTGATCCGGCTGTCAGTGAATTGGCAGGAGATGCCGGATTTGATTTTACGTGGATCGACATGGAACATTCGCCTCTGACCATTCAGGATGTTTCCGGACATATTCTGGCATTGCGCGGGACAGATTGCGCTCCCTTTGTCCGTGTCGCAGGAAATGATCCTGCCTTGATTAAACCGGTTGTTGATCTTGCGCCTGCCGGAATTATCGTTCCTATGATCAAATCTGCGGAGGAACTGGAAGATGCTGTTTCTGCATGCCGTTATCCGCCGGAAGGAACCAGAGGCTGCGGTTTGAGACGGTCTGTTCATTACGGTGCAAAACCGACATCTGTCTATTTTGCGGAATCCGACAGAGAACCGCTGATTATTGCACAGATTGAACATATTGAGGCTGTCCGGAATCTGGATGAGATATTGAAAGTCAAGCATCTGGGAAGTATCTGCATCGGTCCTTACGACCTTTCCGGGTCCATGAATAAATTTGCCAGTCCGGACGACCCGGAAGTCGGAAAAATTGTTGATGAAATCTGTGAAAAAGCGCATCAGGCAGGGGTTCCTGTTGGGGCGTTTGTTTCTGATATTGAAGTCTGGCGGAAAAGAAACCTGAACTGGGCAGCACTCTCAACAGATTACGGTGCAATTTTCCGGGCTTCAACTCAAATGATCAACCAATTCAACGGAAAGTAATATTTCAGAAAGGAAGATGATTATGGAAACTGTTTTTCATGGCATTGCCGGAAAACTCTGTATCAGCGAACCGGAACTTTTTGTCGATAACGAATCCCGCCGCCGGAGCGGTCACATGTCCCACGCAATGGTCGAATATGAACCGGGACGGATCATCGCCTTCAACTCAAACTGTTCCCCGGACCGTCTGCGCGGACATGCTGCCCACGGCTGGATCGAATACCGTTTTTCCGATGATTACGGCAAGACATGGTCAGAAATCAATCTGCTGCAATACTCCTGGGATGAATTCATCAACGGTGTCCATACCATCTCCATCGAAAAAGCGGTATGCTGCAACGGCGTGATCACGCTGTTTGCCGTGCGGAATTCTCAGTACGTCCCTATCTGCTGCGAGCCGTGGGATACGCCTTATTATCTCCAGAGCTACGATAACGGCAAGACATGGACAGAACCAAAGGAGCTCAGCCCGTACAAAGGCAGAGTTTACGATGCTGTCGTGAAAGACAACGTGATCTATGCCATGGAAGTCTGCAACGACAACTTTATCTGCAAAGAACCGGAACACGTTTACCGTCTGTTCTGCAGCACCGATAACGGCAAAACCTTTGAAGAACGCAGCGTGGTCGGACTCAATGCTGTGGATCATGCTTACGGTTCTCTGCTGTTCCGCGATGACGGCAGTCTGGTCGCTTATTCTGACAACATCCCCAACGGCTTTGAGCTTGATGCAAGTGTCAGCCGTGACAACGGTTACACATGGGAACAAGTCCCCACGATGCACCTTGCAAAGGGGATGCGGAACGTTCAGGTCGCGAAACTCGGCAACGGCTATGTCATGCACGGACGCGGCAGCCATCCGGACGTCGGCAGCGGATGCGGCTTTGTCTTTTACACCTCCAAAGACGGCTTGAACTGGGATGACGGCTATTATCTGGAAGAGACCAAAAAGCTCTGTTATTACTCCAACAATCTGCTGGTACTCGAGCCCGGTCAGCCGGAAAAACTTCTGGTGCAATACTCTGATCTGTATCAGGAAGGAACATGGCGGGTGAACGTGAAACACCTTTGGCTGAGTTTTGATTGAAACGGATCAAAACGGGATTAACGGAGGCGTTTTCGCATAAAAAGCGAAGACGCCTTTTTACTTTTCAGCCATTCCCTGAAAAAATCTGTAAAAAAACTGAAAAAATCCCTCGCGTGCGCTTGCGTATGCGCGTATGCGGGTGTATATTACCACTGAACTGAAATTTAAACAATTTATACCCAAGGTGAATTATGAGCGACGAAACCAACAATGGTCTGCCTCCGCAGGACGAAAATCCGATCGTTCCCGCAGAGGAAACTCAGATCCCTGCAGAAGAAGCGATCCAGATGAAGGATTATCCTTACAACATCGAGGATATCATGCACACTGCTTATCTGCAGTACTCCCTCAGTGTGAACGTAGGACGCGCAATTCCTGATGTCCGTGACGGTCTCAAACCTGTGAACCGCCGCATCCTTTACGGGATGAAAAAACTCGGTCTTTACAAATCCCATGCAACTGTCAAATGCGCCCGAGTCGTCGGGGAAGTCATGGGTAAATATCACCCCCACGGCGACGCAGCTGTGTATGATGCGCTTGTCCGTCTTGCTCAGTGGTTCTCTTTGAGAAACCCGCTGATCGAAGGTCAGGGTAACTTCGGTACCATCGACGGCGACCCCGCTGCAGCCTCCCGTTATACTGAGTGCCGCATGGAACGCATCGCAGAAGAAATGCTGGCGGATCTCGATAAAGATACCGTCAACATGATCCCCAACTTTGACGAAACGGAAGTGGAACCGGAAGTTCTTCCTGCAAAGTTCCCCAACCTGCTGGTCAACGGAAGCATGGGGATCGGGGTCGGTATGGCAACCAATATTCCGCCGCACAACCTGGGCGAAATCATCGACGGTGCGGTTTACATCATGGAAAACCCCTCCGCAACTGCCAGCGACCTCATGAAATATATCCCCGGTCCTGATTTCCCCACTGGCGGTATCATTTACGGTTTGACTCCCATCCGCAAGTTCTACGAAACCGGACACGGTGTGATCAAAGTCCGTGCAAAAGCCGAAATCGTGGAAAAGAACGGCAAAGAGTCCATCATCGTCACCGAAATTCCTTACGGTGTCAACAAGGAAATGATGGTCAAGCGCATCGCTGACCTGGTCAAGGACAAAAAAATCGTCGGCATCACCGGGCTCAGTGACCAGACAAGTTCCCGTGCCGGGATCCGCATTGTTATCGACATCAAGCGCGGAGCCATGGCATCTGTCATCCTGACCCAGCTTTTTGCCAATACCCAGATGGAAACCATCATCGGCTGCAACATGCTTGTAGTCGACATGAACCGTCCGAAGATCCTGACATTGCCGCAGGTGCTTCAGCGGTATATCGACCACCGTCTGGATGTGGTCACACGCAGAACACGCTTTGAACTCAATAAAGCAGAAGCAAGAAAGCATATTTTGGACGGCTTGCTGATTGCGGTCAACAATCTGGACGAAGTCGTGAAGATCATCCGTTCCAGCCGTGTCCGTGAAGAAGCGCAGGAAGCCTTGATCGCCCGTTTCGGATTCACCAAGATCCAGGTCCGCGCGATCCTCGACATGAGATTGTATCAGTTGACCGGACTGGCGATCGAAGATCTTCAGAACGAATACAACGAACTGATCAAGCAGATCGAATACCTGAAGAGCCTGCTCGCCTCCCGCGAACTCCGTCTCGGTGTCATCAAGGAAGAATTGCTGGAAGTCAAGGCAAAATATGCAACAAAACGCCTTACCGAGATCACTCACGATACCGGTGATATTGACGTTGCAGACCTGATCCCGCACCACTCCTGCGTGATCACCGTCTCCAACACCGGATATATCAAACGCGTCCCGGCTGACACTTACGAAACCCAGCATCGCGGCGGTAAGGGTATCATCGGTATGGAAACCAAAGATGAAGATTATGTGGAACATCTGTTCAACGCTGACAGCCATGATATCATTCTGTTCTTCACCAATAAGGGTATCATGCACTGGCTGAACGTGTACGAAGTTCCGGAAGGAGCCCGTACCGGCAAAGGCAGAGCCATCACCAATCTGCTGAAGATCGGTGAAGGCGAACAGATCCGCTCCATGATCACCATCCGCAAGGATATGTTTGAAAATCCTGACTTCTGTGTTGCAATGGCGACCAGAAACGGTGTGATCAAGAAGACTCCGCTCCGGGAATTTAAGAATCTCCGCAAGATCGGTATCCGTGCGGTCAACATCGACGATGGCGATGATATCGTGGCAGTCGAGATCGTTGACGGTCACTCCGAAATCATCCTTTCCACTGAAAAGGGTATGGCTTGCCGCTTCTATGAACAGGAAGTCCGCGCAATGGGCCGTGCCGCACGCGGTGTGACAGGGATCCGCTTCAAACTCGATGGTGACTGTGTGGTCGGCATGGAAGTCGTTCCGGCAGAAGGCGCAGCTCCGCAGATGGAAGAACTCCCCGAAGGCGCAGAAGCTCCGGAAGTCCCCGAAACGGAAGAACCTGCTGAAGAAACCGAAGGCGCAGAAGGCGAAGAGATCATCGAAGACACCGGAAAACCGCAGCTTCTGATCGTCACCTCCGGCGGTATGGGTAAACGCAGTTATGTGGAACACTACCGTCTGACCCGCCGCGGTGCAAAGGGTGTGAAGAACATCAACCTCCGCGATGGCGAAACCGTTGTTGCATCTGTCCAGATCAGCCACGGCGATGAGATCATCATCACCACGGAACGCGGTCAGGTCGTCCGTATTCCTGTGGATGAGATCCGCATTGTGGGAAGAAACTCCAAGGGTGTGAAGATCATGGATCTCCGCAAGGGTGACAAGATCACCGGCGTGGCACGTCTGAAAGAGTTGGAAGCTCTCCCCGGCGAAGAGGAACGGAAAGCTGCTGAAGCAGAAGCCGCTGCCAATACAGAAGCTCCTGCTGAAGAAGCTGTTCCTGCTGAACCAACCACAGAAACGACTCCGGTCGAGCCGGTAGATGTCCCTGAAGAATCGGATGACGATTCCGGAACCATCTGAAAACTCTGATCAACAGGGCTGTTGCAACACCGGAAAGGCTTGTAACAGCCCTTTCTTTTACAGCCGGGATAGACAAATCCTGATTTTTGTGCTATAATATCCGGTATAAAAGAAAAAAGAGAAATTTTAATCTAGCGGAAAGGATGTTTTTGTATGAGAAAACTGCTTCTTGCGGCAGGATTATTGTTCTGCTCTGCTGCGGCACTTTATGCAAACATGCGGGAAGTCTCTTTTTATTGCGCCAGACCGGCAAAAATTGCCCCGGTTCTGGATGGTAAACTGGATGATCCCTGCTGGCAGAATGTGCCGGAATTTACCTCCACTTATGAATATTTCAAGCCCAATCCGGGTCCCGGAAAATTGAAAAACTCCATCCGGATCGTTTATACGGATCAGGGGCTTTACATGGGGATCATTCACTATGTGGATAACCCGAAAGAGATCCGTGCGACGGTCACTGACCGGGATAACGGTTCCCTCTGGACAGACGACTGTACCGAGATTTATATTGATGCGGATGCGCAGGCGATCGGATGGCGGAAATTTGTGGTGAATACGCTCAATACGGTCTCTGATATCTGGCGCATCGACTCCGCAGTTTTGCGGGAAGACTGGACCGCAGACGGCTGGGAAGTGAAGACACTTGTGACTGAAAACAGCTGGAATCTGGAAACCTTTTTTCCGTGGTCCGTCTTCAATAAGAGAGCAGTTCCCGGGGATACCTGGATGTACTGCCATGTCCGTTATGCCTGGGGCGGCGGAAAGTTTACCGGAACGACCTCTTCTCCCGGCGGGAATTATTGTTCCACTTCCAACTTCGGATATCTTTACTTTGCCACTGAGGACCAGAAAATTGATCTTGACGGAATCGCGCAGATGCTGGGCAGCAAAATTGCCCCGCCGTGGTGTCTGAGTTCCGGACAGGATGTGATCATCAATGAGGGAAAAGGAATCGTAAAAACAACTCTGAACGCTATGATCTCCAAAGAAAAACGGGCGATTGAGGAATCTCTTTCTGTCAGGAACGTCCCGAAAAAATATCTTGCACAGAAAGAGAAACTTCAGAAAGAATATGCAGCGATCCTGAAGACGATGAAGCCATCCATTCAGATGGCGCGCTCCCTGAACTCTCTTGCACGTCTGGCGCAGGAGTATAAATGGGGCGTTATGCTTGAGAACGAGTTTAACAACAAATAACGGAGATAGGAAACAATGAGAAAGCACTTTACTTTGATTGAACTTCTGGTTGTGATCGCAATCATTGCGATCCTCGCCGGAATGCTTCTTCCGGCGTTGAACAATGCCAGAGAAAAAGGACGTTCAAGCAGTTGTATGGGAAACATGAAACAGATGACTCAGGCGGCACTTTTTTATGCACAGGATCATCAGGATCATGTGCCCAATGTGAATTGTTCTTACCGCGCTGCAAATGATGGGGCTGACTACCACTGGCAGCGCAAGCTGACCCAGCATTATGTTGGTAAGGATCATGTAAAATTGCGCGTTTGTCCGACAATGGAAAATATCTATAAAGTAAAATCCGGTGGAAGAAGCTGGAGTCAGACAACTTACGGCATGAATGATGCCGGGGCGTATGGTGCCAGCTATGGGAATGCTAGTCTTTACCCCATCGGCGGCAGAAAACTGAGCCACATGAAATTGGCATCCCGCGGTTCCATGTTCGTGGAAAATTACGGTCACTGTTCCTGGGCTGCAACCCATACTGCACTCGCAAGTATCGAAGCGAATACAGGCACATCGAATCCTGCCTTTATCCACCTCGACAGAATCAATGTAACATACATGGACGGTCATGCTGCATCATTGGTCAGATTACAGGTTCCCTGTTATGAATCCTATCCGGGAGAAGCGCAGGCAAAACGGATCAATACGATCTTTGTCCGTGCAGAAACCCGGAACCCGAATTATCCGACCATTGAAGGCTTGTAATAAAAGGAGAACGCTATGAAGAAACTGATTACTCTTCTTCTGTTTGCGGTAACGGTTTTTCCGCTGCTGGCGAAACATGACAGTGCGTATTTGAACAAAGTTTCACGGGAATATGTAACTCCGCATTACAAATTCCAGCAGAAAGATGATGCAAAACTCATCAGACCGCTGTTCATTCTCATGCGGTCCGGAACCCGCGATGCGGTGGAAGTCCTTCAGCGGATGAATATGGATGCTTCCCATTTTCTGGTTTACGGACGGTTTATTTTTGCCCATGAAGACATGTACGAAAGCACCCATGAAGGGACCAGTGTTTTCGAAAAGGAAAAAGAACTTTCCGAAACTCTTTCCAGAGAGTATGATGTCTATATCATCGGTCAGTTTGAGTTTCTGAAACTGCCGAAGATGGCGCAGTTCCAGATCCTTAATGCTGTCAGAAACGGAAAATCTCTTATCATTGTCAAATCCGGAAGAGTGGGCAAGCTCCCTTACCGGAAACTTTATGAAACTCCCATTGACCTGCCCCGGGAACTGAAATTGTTCCCCAAAGTGACGAAACGTTCTATCGTTCAGGCATATCAGGTGGGAAAAGGAAAATATATCACTGTCTCCTGGGGCGTTCAGGAAAATATTGTCGGAAGAAGCATTCTCCCGGGGCTTCCGTACAGCAATCAGTGGAAGACGCAGAACGAAAATGCCGTTGCATTTTTTGCATTGCTCTGCCGGTATGCTGCCGGACGTGAACTGACTGTTAAGAATCCGAAGATCCGGATCCGTGATGCCTGGAACAACGATGTCACGAATGTGAAATCACTGCCCGGCGGAACTTATTATAAGGATTTCATCGGCAGCAATGGCGCATTCACTGTGGAAGCGTTCAAAGTTTCCTCTCCCATTGGACAGGTCAAAATCAATATGACAGATTGTGCCGACAGGAAGAAACCTGTCAAGGGAAGTGCTGAAATCGGGATCCCGGCAAAAACTGCTATGACCATGACAGTTGAACTTTATGATTCTCCCTACGGCAGAATCTGGTTTCGTCAGGATGTAAAAGTTCCCGCAGGTGCAAAGAAAGTTGATTTTGAACTGAAAAATTACTATATGCCCACTCTTGCCGGCTATGTTCGTCTGACCTTCAAGGGCGCAGATAACAAGCTCAAGAAAGTGGTGGATCACCTTGTGTTCTTCCCCGACCGTTCTCTGGAAGATTACCGTCAGATCGGCTGGGACGGCGTCAATGAGTTCATGGGAGAACTTCTTGCCCCGCAGATGATTGAGCGACTGGGCTGGAATCTGATGCTTTCTCATCCGACCTACAATGGAGCAAATGCCCGTGTTGCGGCAATGCTGAACATGAAATTTGTTCCTTACATGGTTCGTATCGGGATCGCGAAATCTCCCATCGGCGGTGTGAAACAGCAGTGGTTCTTCCTGCCCTCCAATCTCCGCAAAGATCAGAAAGCTGTAGAGGGTGATGAGTGTTTCTACCGTCCGGAAGTGAGACGTCTCTGGGCGGAAGGAATCAAACACCGGATCCGGAATCTGCCGAAATACAGTGCGGCGATCTATAACCTCGGTGATGAAAACGGTTTGGATGAAGAGAGCTGCTACGGTCCCAGCGATGATAAGTATTTCCGTGAGTTCCTGAAACAGAAATACAAGACCATTGCCAATTTGAACTACAACTACCGCAGCAACTACAAGAGCTTTGATGAAGTTCCGCACCTGAAGCTGGCAGATGCCAAGAAGAGCGGCAACTTCCCCGCATGGCGCGATCACCGCGCATATGTGGAAAAGATGTATGCCGATATCCATGCATTTCTGCGTGATGAGATCCGGAAATATGATCCGGGCGCAATCGTTGGAGCCGAAGGTTCTGAACCGGGCGATCTGGAACTCACTATGGGACCGCTGGAATTCTGGGGACCCTATTCCAATCTCGTGGGAGATGAATTACTCCGCAGTTTCGGACCGGAAAAGATCCGTTCTCTCTGGTGGGGCGGCTATCCCGGAAGCCACAGCGGACGCGGAAAATATGTGGTTCCTCTGAACAAGGATCTTCTGCTTGGTTCGGTCAACGGAAACGCCTGGTTCTCCTGTCATCCGGGCAGCAACCACGGATCTTTTGCATGCGATATGAGCATCCCGGCTTATGTGAAAAATTATCTGGCTGACCTTGACCGATTGAAAGACGGTTCTGCCCAGCTGATGATCCGCAACCCCATGGAATTTACGGGCATCTCCTTCTATTGGAGCCATCCTTCCACAGCGGCGGCTTATCTTGATAAACGCTGCGTGAATCCTCATGACGGGCTGCCCTCTCTGATCCGTGCCGCTTACCGTACCGGTTACGGCTTCGAGTTCGTCTCTGAACGGACTCTTGACCGTCTGAAAAACACAAAACTTCTGATCATGTGCGGAGCTTCTGCCCTCAGTGAAAAGGAGTGTAAAGCCATTCTTGAGTATGTGAAGAACGGCGGTGTTGTGATTGCAGACTTCAACCCTGCCATCATGAATGAGAATTTGCGGATCAACGACAGCAATCCGTTGAAGGCTCTCTTCGGAAATGTTACGTTCAAGAATGCCGGGGATGCTGTATTCAAACCGTTGAATCTCAAAAATTTCAAAGCTGCACGGGTTCCTCAAACAAGCAATAAAGTCTTTGTAGAACGCAAATACGGAAAAGGAAAAGCGATCCTCTGTAATTTCAGTTTTGCCTCTGCCTGCAACACTGCACTTCCGGCAGGATCTTTCGATGAGTGGATCCTCTCCCTGCTGAAAGAATACGGTGCAGCACCGGCATTCAAAGTCGGCAAAGTGGAAGAGACCACCATGGTCCGTACCCGTCACAACAAAGATTTCTCACTGCTTGGCGTCATGCAGCTGCCTCAGCACATGGACAAACCTGTTGATGTCAAACTCAACGGGACCTATCATGTTTATGAAGCCGATGGAAAATATCTCGGACAGAAGAGTTCCCTGCATGTTACTTTCAAAGATACTCCGCTTCAGCTGTTCTCCATCTTCAAGACAAAGCAGACAGCTCCCGCCTTTGCAGTTGCCGATGCAAAGAAGGGCGAGTTTCTGAAGTTCAGACTTCCGAAGCTCAGCGATGGAAGAGTGTACCGTCTGGAACTGAACGATCCCAGTGGAAAAGAAGTTTACCAGTGTGTGTTTGACCGGAAAGAGATCGCCCCGGTTCGCGCCATTGCTTATACCGACAAGGCTGGCAGATGGACCGCCAAACTCACAGATATCGCAACCGGACTTTCAACAACAATCAATTTTGAGGTGAAATAATGAAAAGACTTGCAATTTTTGCATTGACAGCGGCAGTGATCGGACTCTCTGCTGTAGAGCCCCATGTGGATATGAAGACAAAGAAGCGCGCTGACGGGAAAACAGAGATCGAGCGGAAAGTTTTCTTCAATAACGGTCAGATGAACATCAAGTATGTTACAGCTGACGGTGTGAAGCCGTTTGAGAGCCATAAGTGGAACAACTACTTTTTCGGTCTTGAATTCGGGCGTCTTCCCAAAACAAACGGCGGCTGGAGCATCTGGCATTTCTTCCGCTGTTTTGAGTACAACGGAAGAGTCAGCAATCTGCTTGCAGATTCCCTTCCGAGACAGATTTCAGCAAACAGCATCAACGGGATCGCAGTTGTTGATATGGAATATCCCTCTCTGAAAGGCGGGACTCTGAAGCTCCGCATGATGCAGTTTCCGTCCCATCCGAACTGGATCTTCATGCGTGTGACAGCCATCAACTTCAACATCTGGCGTCTTGACTTCCAGGCATATCCGTATCAGTCAGACATGCCGAAGGACCGTGAACGCCACATCCGTACGGAAAAAGGTGATTTCAATATTAACAAAGTAACGGTCAAATACACACCGGCGCAGCCTTATCTTGCACTTTACAACAAGTTTGTGCAGGATACGACAGCAAATTACCTGATTTTCCAGCCTGCAAAGATAAAGATGGTTGAAGTTCCGAGATGCGGTGCCGGAGTTGATATCCGTCTTTATGCGAACAAAAATGTTTCTCATTTTGATTTTGCCATCGGTTACCGGAACAACAATCCGGCATCAGATTCTGTGAGCCGGTTTTTCGGGGAAGATGGCGATGCTGTCCGGAAGTTCATGGAAGGGATTGACTGGAATCCGAAGCTGAGCACCGCAAATTTTGAAAAGAGCTATGAAGAAGCGAAACGTCTTGGTGTGGATGCCGGAAAACTTGCAGCGGTCAAGAAGAAATACGATGCAGCTATGGCGAAAGGAGATACCACAGCAGCCGCTAATGCGGAAAAAGAACTGGATGCGCTCAAGAAAGCAGCAGCCTCCTCCGGACTCAATGATTTCATGTGATAATCCTTAATTTCACGCTTTTCAAGCCTGTTTATCCCTTGATAGACAGGCTTTTTTTTGATATTGAGGGATTTTTCATTTGAAATTATGAGATTTTCAGTTATATTAACTGCTGAAAGAGAATATAATAACAGGAGACCTACAATGAGTATCAGCAAGAAATTGATGATCGGGGCGATGACCGCGTTTCTGGGTGTTGCCGCTAGCGGTTATACTTCTACAGATTTTTTCAATGTACATAAAGAATATGCGAATAAGGGAAATCCTGATGCGCAGTTCAATACCGGCTGGTGTTTTGATTCCGGAGAAGGCACAAGAAAGAATTCGGGACAGGCTTTATCATATTTCAGAAGATCTGCCAATGCCGGGAATCCGAACTCTATGTTTCATCTGGGGTTGGATTTTGAAAAGAAAGGCAACCTGCGTCAGGCGGCAGTCTGGTATAAAAAAGCTGCTGCAAAAAATCATGAAGTAGCGATTTTCAAGCTTGCTGAATTTTTTGAATTCGGCAAAGGCGGAGAGAAAAAGGATTGGAAGAAGGCTGCTGAGTACTACAAGAAGGCTGCTGACAAAGGCTTTGTGTTTGCTCAATACAGATATGCTGTTTGCTGTGCCATGGGAAAAGGTGTTCCCCAGTCCTGGAAAGAAGCTGTGGTTTGGTACAAAAAGGCAGCAGAGCTGGATAAAAAGCACGGTTATGCCCCTTATGCGATGGCTCAGTATAACCTGGCATGGTGCTATGCAAATGGTCAGGGTGTGAAACGATCTTTGAAAGATGCGTTTTACTGGTATAAAAAAGCTGCTGAAAACGGAGTTGTTGATGCACAGTTCCAACTGGCAGAATGTTATGCAAAAGGGGACGGCGTTGCTGCAAGTAAAGACTGGGCTGTTTATTGGTACCGCAAAGCAGCTTCCAATGGAATGCAGAAAGCAAAAATAGCTTTGAAAACATATGGATTGAACTGATCCTCTTATAATGGCATCGTTTTACAAAATAGTTTCAGGGAACTGGACTTGGTTCTTTCTTCAGGAACCTGAAAATAAAGATTATTACACGGCACCCGGAATCCTTATGAAGGGTGCCGCTGTTGTCTGCGACCGGCAGGACGTTAAAGTTTTTCACCGGGATGGTTTCTTCTTCAAATGGGAAATTTCCTCGGCAGAACGGTTTTCATTCCGTCGTATCAGAGAATTGCTTTCTCCCCGGAGTAAAAGAGAGTTTTTCACATTATTGCGCATGAAAAATACCCGGTTTCCTGTTACAGAACCGGTTGCTTTTGCTTATAATGGCATCCAGTCTCTTCTGGTTACCCGGAAAGTTGAAGCTGATTCCGTAACGGGTTATCTCTGTGATAAATACGAAAAAGGGGAAGCCCTGTCAAAAGAATTTCTGGAACGTTGGGGCGATTTTCTCCATCAGTTTATGCATTCCGGTTTTTACGCGGCAGATTTTCATTCCGGAAATCTGCTTTTTCATCGGGAAACAAACGATTTTTGTCTGGTTGATGTCTATGGAATACGGAAGGTTCTGTTCCGCAGGCAACAGAGGCAGCAGAGAATGTTTTTCCGGCATCTGATGGAAGCGTCTCCATTTATAAAGCAGTCCGATCTTGAGTATATTCTGCAAAAGAGCGGTGTTGTTTACGGTCAGGAAAACTTTATCAAATATCTGAGATATTCCAAAGATTCTGTTATGGAAATTTTCCGGCGGCGTTTGGGGAAGAGAGAAAAATCAAATATCATTTTGCGCCCTGACGGGAAAAAGTGGAACTTTCTGCATACGGAAAAGAGCATGATTCCTCCCGGAGAAGTTGAAGAAGTCCGGACAAGAGATTACCTCTGCCGGCTTTTCGGAATCCCGGGGATCTGTCTGACGGAAATCTATGATGACGGGACTGTTGTTCATGAAAAGATTTACGGGGCGGCAGAAGAAGCGGATCGGCTCGCTCTGCTCAGCCGTCTTGCATTCGCCGGACTACCGGCGGAACAATATAGAATTGTTCTGAATCAAACAGGAAATCCAGCAGCAGTTGACCTGCGGCTGTACACTTCTGATCACAGGTGATTTGAGATACCTTTACAGCTCAAGCGTCAGTTCATAGTGAATATTTTCGGGACATCCGGGAGCCGGTTCAGGTTTTTCTCCGGTGATCCGGAACCCCATTTTCTGATAAAAACCGGGGGCTTGAAATGTATTTGTTGTCAAGTCGATCCGGCAGGCTCCGTTTTCACGCGCCCAGGGGATGAACATTTCGAACAATTTCCGTCCGATCCCGGTTCCGCGAACGGTTTCGTCAAGATAAAAGAAATCTACAAAGATATGCCGGGGATCGTTCTTCCAATGGTATGCGATGCCGCCAAAAGATTTTCCATTTTCATCCCGGGCAAGCAAAGCCCCCTGTTCCCGGTACCGTTCGGCGTGAACAATGACCCGTTTCCGTTTTGTTTTTGACAGATTATAGGTGTAGAGCGCATCGTGGATATCTGCGACATCGCTGTACTTGTCTGAAAACTCGAGAGAGATCATTTTTCAGCCTCTTTCTTTCTGAATGCACCTGCAAGGACAATAGAGAGGAAGAGGGCAAGAGCCAGGAGCATGGGGTAGAACAGATATTTGATCAAATCAAGAGAAGCCAGTTCGATTCCGGCATTTTTGGCAACGCCGATCGCGATCAGGATCTGTGCTCCGTAAGGGATCAGTCCCTGAACCACGCAGGACATGGTATCAAGAATACTCGCGATCCGTCTTCCGTCGCAGCGGTATTTGTCAGAGAGAACCTTTGCGATGGGACCCGAGATCACAATTGCAACGGTGTTATTTGCTGTGAAAAGGTTCACGATTCCGACAAGGAGAGCAACGCCGAGTTCACAGCCCTGTTTCCCGGAGATCATCTTTTCGATTTTCTGCAGCAGATAACTGATTCCGCCGTTGTGGCGGATGATACTGAGAAGCCCACCGGCAAGGATCGCAACGATCAGTGTTTCTGCCATGCCCAGAGTTCCTGCTCCGGTTTGTTTGAGTGCCATGGCAAACGTCAGATTTCCTGTGACCATTCCGATTACAACGGCGATGATGCACCCCAGGAAGAGCAGTCCCATAACGTTCAGCCCGGCAAGAGCTCCGATGAGAATTGCGACATAAGGAAGAATCAGCACGGTTTGCTGCCATGTGATAGCAGGCAGTTCTGCAGCGGAAGAGTAGGCACGCCCTGCGAACCAGTAAAGAATGACAGCAAACAGAGCTGCGGGGAGGCTGATCTTCAGGTTCATGAGAAACTTGTCTTTCATTGCAACACACTGTGTCCGTGTGGCTGCGATGGTCGTATCAGAGATCATGGACATGTTATCTCCGAACATTGCGCCGCCGATGACAGTTCCCACCATGAGAGCCGGAGGAATGTGCATAGCATTGACCAGCCCGATGGCGATGGGTGTCAGTGCGGCGATGGTTCCGCAGCTTGTTCCGATTGCCAGAGAGATAAAGCATGAGATCAGGAAGAAACCCGGCAGGATCCAGCTGGCCGGGATCAAATGTCTTGCGGCGAGGACGGTTGCATCCACAGCCCCCATTGCCCCTGCAACGCTTCCGAACGCGCCGGCAAGAATAAAGATCAGACACATGATCATGATATTACCGTCGCCCATTCCGCGTGCGTAAATCTCCACTTTTTCATTCAGGGAGCGTTTATGATCCTGCATGAGAGCGACAGCGGAAGCAATGAGGAACGCCACCGGCATAGGTACAAAATAGAAGTCATTTGCCCAGATTGAGATTCCCAGATAGAACACGAGGAATACGAAAAAAGGGATCAGGGCGCGGAAATGCGGCGCGCGATCCGGCGTAAGATTTTGTCCGTTCATAGATTTTTCCTTTAATATCAGCTGATTTTGTTCTTTTAATTTAGCATGATCTCCGGATTTTGTCAAATGTCAAGGAGGAATAATGATTTTTTTCAACAGAAAAAACGTTACTTTTTCCGGAATTTTCATTTTTGCTCTTGATATTTCCGGAAATGTAATGTATATTGCTGGTGTGTTTTAAAAGAAGAAAGGTAAAATGGGAAACAAAATATGGGATTGCTCGTCTGACGGAAAAGAAATCATAGCTGAGGAACTTGCCAGGGGAAAATCATTGCCCCGGGCTATTGCGCTTTATTTAGTGTCGCGCGGAATTGGATTGAAAGATGTCGATGCATATTTTGATGCATCTTTGGATTATCTTAGCGATCCGTTCCGGTTTCCGGGCATGGAAATTGCCGTCAAACGTTTATGGAAAGCGGTCGTCAGCCGTGAACAGATCCTCATTCATGGGGATTATGATACGGATGGCGTTACCGCCACGGCTCTGTTGTCTCGAATTCTTGAACGCAACGGAGCTATCGTCGCGAACTTTCTGCCGCACCGTTTTGATGACGGATACGGGTTCACGCCCGAATCTCTGGTCAAGGCACTGGAAACCACCGAAGGCAACTGCGGGGTCCTCGTCACGGTCGACTGCGGAATCAACAGCTGTGAAGCAGTGGAAGAGGCTTCAAGACGCGGAATTGATGTGATCATCACTGACCATCATGAACCGGGACCTGTCCTGCCGGATGCCATTGCAAACATCAACCCGAAGATCCATCCGGAACTTGCAGACCTGCACAACCTCTCCGGAGTCGGTGTTGCATTCAAACTTGCACACGCGTTTCTGGATTACGGCCGCCGCACAAGTCTCGGCGGGTTCCTGACAAATCTGGAGGATGTGCTGGACTTTGTTGCTCTCGGAACAGTGGCGGATATCGTTTCTCTTCTGGGAGAAAACCGTATTCTGGTCAAACAGGGGATGGAAGTCTTGAAACGCCAGGTCCGTCCCGGAGTCCGCGCGCTCATCGAAGTCGCAAGAATCACCGGCGGAGGAATGAAACCGTCTGATATCACGTTCAAACTTGCTCCGCGTATCAATGCCGCCGGACGTTTGGGAAATGCCATCACTGCACTGGATCTGATGACCTCTTCCCGGATCGTCGATGCTTACAAGTACGCCGATCAGCTGGAACAGTTCAACCAGAAGCGGCAGGCGAAGGAACAGGAAATTTTCAGCGAAGCCAAACATCTTGTGGAGTCCGATCCTGCATTCCATGACCGTTACTCCATCGTGGCTGCCGGGGAAGACTGGCATCAGGGAGTTATCGGAATCGTGGCAAGCAGATTTGCGCGGGATTACAACCGTCCGGCGATCGTTCTGACCATTCAGAACGGCGAAGCCCACGGCTCCGGAAGAAGCGTCGGAAAGCTGAATCTGATCAATATTCTGACAAAATGCTCCCGTCATCTGACCCGATACGGCGGGCATCCTATGGCAGTGGGGCTCGGTTTGCGGAAAGAAGATATTCCGGCGTTCCAGGCTGAATTTGAAAAATGTGTCCGGAACGAATTGACCTCTGAAGATCTGGTGGATAAGGTGAATTACGATGGAACCGTAATGATCGGTGATATCGGGGATGAGTTCTTCAGCTATTATGAAAAGCTCGGACCCTTCGGACATGGCAACCCGCAGCCCTGCTACCGGGTCAAGTCCGTTGAGATCGTCCGTACATTTGCGATCAAATCCGGTCATACCAAGGGGATCCTCCGGGATGCCAACGGTGACACCATTGATTTCATTGCGTTCAATATGCAGCTGGATACCCACACAACCTGGGATGTTCTTGCGATCCCGCAGATCAATGAATATTACGGGGAACGCAGACGGCAGCTTCAGGTAATCGACGTGAAACCGTCGTTCAAAGATGCTGAATAATCCGTTTATATTGACAAGACACTGTTTTCAATAAAGGTCGGTATTTTGGGGAAGCGGAAAAAACTTTTAAGGAAAGTCTTTTCCGCTTCCCCAAGCCCCATCACCTTTCACGTCCGCCGTAGCCTTGCGCGAAGGAGGATTCAAACCTTTTTGCGGCATATCAATTTTTTGTGAACCAAAAAATTAATATGCCATCATAAAAAGATTTATAAATTATAAAGGAATATAGATGGCATTTCAGTTTTTGCTCAAAAACTG
>JAFTJI010000183.1 GCA_017456495.1 Lentisphaeria bacterium
TTCATTTGAAACATCCTTCCTGAATATTTTATTGTTTTTTCGTTTGTATTCTCTATGTATGTTATGGATTATTATATATCATACAAAGGAAAATGTCAAGTATCTCTTATTTATTTTTTTATCAGAAAATCACTTTTTTTTACATTACTTATTTTTTTACCTTCCATTATAACCATGCAAAAAAAGCAGAACGCCCATGAAAATTTGTTTTGAAACATAAAAAAACAGGAATAATGCAAAAAAAAGAGAGATTTTCAGAAAAAAGCTTGAGAGATTATTTGACTTTTCCTTAAGAGGGAGTATATTATGGTTCTTGAAACTTAATTTAACAACAGGAGTTGATAACATGTCCAGACATCCCAGCTTGAAGGCTTCCGGCAAGATCCGGAAAAAAAGAAACGTTCTCAAGAGATATGAACGCATTAACATGCTGACAGAAGACGGTCGTTGGAAACCCGGTCAGAAGGTTCTCAGCGGTCTTCCGAAAACCAAGCCGATCGATTGATCTGCTTTCGGATTCAGAAATGTTACCTCAAGGGATGCTCCGCTCGGATCGTCCCTTTTTTTTATTTTACAGGAGTAATTGAAAATGGCTTCCAACACTCTTATTCAGAAAATCCTCTCAAAACACATCGTCGGCGAATGTTCCCATGTCGCCGGAGAACCTGTTGCCATCCGCATCGACCAGACTCTTACTCAGGATGCAACCGGAACCATGGCTTACCTCGAACTGGAAGCTATGGGTGTGAAAAAAGTCGCAACCGAACTTTCCGTTTCCTATGTCGACCACAATATGATGCAGAACGGACCCGAAAACCGCAATGACCATCTCTATCTTCAGAGTATTGCAGCTTCCCGCGGGATCCGCTTCTCACGTCCCGGTAACGGAATCTGCCACCAGCTCCATCTGGAACGCTTCGGTATTCCCGGAAAAACTTTGCTGGGCTCCGATTCCCATACTCCCACCGGCGGCGGGATCGGTATGATGGCAATTGGGGCAGGGGGACTTGACGTTGCTCTCGCTATGGCAGGTCAGCCCTTCCGGATGGCTTACCCCAAAATCATTGGGGTCAAACTCACCGGAAAACTCCGTCCCTGGGTTGCTGCAAAAGATGTTATCCTGAAGATGCTCTCCATCCTTACAACAAAAGGAAATGTGGGCTGCATGGTGGAATATTTCGGAGAAGGCGTTTCCACTCTGACGGTTCCCCAGCGCGCAACCATCACCAACATGGGCGCAGAACTCGGCGTTACCTGCAGTGTCTTCCCCTCCGACGGCATGACCAAAGCATTCCTCGAAGCTCAGGGCAGAGGCAATTCCTGGATAGAACTCACCGCTGAACCCAATGCAGAATACGATAAGCTCATTGAAATCGATCTCGGAACTCTGGAAGAACTGGCAGCATGCCCCTCCAGTCCCGACAATATCAAGACCGTTGCTGAACTCTCCGGTATCAAGGTCGGACAGTGCATCATCGGTTCCTGCACCAACAGTTCCTACCGTGACCTCATGATGGTTGCAGCCATGCTCAAGGGCCGCAAGATCCATCCGGATGTCACTCTTGCGATCGCTCCCGG
This sequence comes from Lentisphaeria bacterium, assembly GCA_017456495.1. GTDB lineage: Bacteria > Verrucomicrobiota > Lentisphaeria > Victivallales > UBA1829 > SIG79. Next base: position 1,579 of record JAFTJI010000183.1, read on the forward strand.
AAGCCGTCAGGTCCTGGAAATGCTCTCCCGCAACGGTGCTTTAGCTGATATCATCTCCGCAGGAGCCAGAATCCTGGAAGCCGGCTGCGGACCCTGTATCGGTCAGGGACAGAGCCCCGCTAACGAAACAGTCACTCTCCGTACCTTCAACCGGAACTTCCCCGGCCGTACCGGAACAAAGGGCGACCAGTCCTATCTCGTCAGCCCCGAAGTTGCCGCAGCTGCAGCTCTCACCGGAACATTCACAGCTCCGTCCGCTCTCGGAATCGAATATCCTGAAATCAATGATCCGGAAGAGTTCCTCATCGACGATTCCATGATTATTGAGCCTCCCGCAGACGGCGAAGGTATTGAGATCATCCGCAAGCCCACCATCGGCAAGCCGCCTGTGAATACAGCTCTCCCTGCCGACTTGAGCGGTGTTGCACTCATCAAAACTCCGGATAAAACCAGTACCGATGACATCATGCCTGCCGGCATTCACCTGAAGCACCGCAGCAACATTCCTGAATATGCAAAAGTTGTGTTTGAACGCTTCAATGAAGCCGGAAAGCCCACTTTCGCACAGCGCGCAATGGCTGCACGCGACGAAGGAAAAGCCGGTTTTATCATCGGTCGTGACAGCTATGGTCAGGGATCCAGCCGCGAACATGCTGCCATCTGCCCCATGTATCTCGGTGTGAAGGCTGTGATCGCTATGGCAATCGAACGCATCCACGCTGCAAACCTCGTGAACTTCGGTATCATTCCGTTGATCTTTGTTGACCGCGCAGATTACGATGCCATCGCAGAAGGCGATACCATCCAGATTTCCGATGTCCGCAAGGCTCTGGAAAACCGCGAAGAGATCGTGGCAGTCGTCAACGGTTCCAAACAGATCCGTCTGAAATACAATCTGACCGACGAAGATATCCGTATCATCCTCGCCGGCGGAAGACTGAACCTCCGCTGAGGTCAGACAATGTCTTCCAGAACAGTAATTCCGGTTCCCAAGATCGAAGAAGACGGTTACGACTGGTATGCCAAGCATGAAAAGATTCTCCGTTTACAGGCGGAGAATCAGTTTGAACTGGTCTTTATCGGTGATTCCATCTGCCACAATTGGAGCGGCGATGGTCCCGGCCTGCGGGATATCGGAATCGAAAACTGGAAGAAAGATATTGCAAAATACAAGGTGCTGAATCTCGGGTTCGGTTATGACCGGACCCAGAATATGCTTTGGCGTCTGGAACATGGAGAATTGAAAGGTCAGGATCCGAAACTGATTGTGACAAATATCGGAACCAATCAGTTCTCCGTTTCCCAAAATTATGACGGCGATACACCGGAAGCTGCGGCAGAAGGTGCGATCGCTGTTTTGAAAAAAATCCAGGAATATTGTCCGACAAGTAAAATCGTTGTTATGGCTGTTTTTCCCCGCGGTCCCAGACGGGACTTCTTTGATCCCAGAATCAATCCCCTCAATGCGGCTGTAAAAGTATTTACGGAACAGCAGGATAATATGCAGTTCCTTGATATTTCCGAAAAATTTCTGAATGAAGATGGTTCCCAGAATCTGGCTTTGTATGCAGATGCCGGATGTCATCCCAATAATGCCGGGTATCAACTCTGGGCAGAGGCACTGCTGCCTTATTTTCAGGAAGCCGGATTGACGGTGTAACGTTTTATTTCAGCCGTCGATTTTTCCAGCTCTGTTCAGCGGTTTCCCGAAACTGCATTGATCTGCAATGACGTTATCAGCCTGATATGTTATGATCCCATATTTCCATTCCGGCATGTTATTCCAGAAAATGCCGACCCGGTTGAACCGGATGTTATCGGAATGAGCAACGTAAAATACTCCTTCTGACTGGACTTTGCACCATTCTCCGTAAGGTCCTGTGATATTATCGGAATGAGTTTTATATGATCCGGTACATTCCAGCTCAATGTCTTCAAAAGAGATATTTCTGATTCCGGTTCCGGCACATCCGCTGATGGAACAGTGTTCACTGAACGTTCCGCGGATATGACGGAAACTGATATTTTGGATCATTTTTGCAGCCGGTTCGGGTGTTGCTCCGTTCACATTGCTGAGAATCACTATGGGATTGACCGTTTCCATCTGGATATTGGAAAAAGAGATATTGCTGATATCAACGCCCCTGTCTGGCGTTGCAAGATAGTTGGAAATAATCGCCACACCTGTTCTTGATCTGTTGATCACAATATTGGAAAAGACCGCATTTCTTACGATTCCGTTTCCGACACCGATCCGGATCCCATTGCAGTTTGTGTGGAGAATACAGTTTGAAACGGTAATATATTCACAAGGAATTTTATTATTCAGACGGGAGGGATCTCCACGCAGGGTAATGCAGTCATCACCGGAATCTATAATACAATCGGAAATCGTCACCCGGCGGCAGCTGTCGATGTCAATTCCATCTCCGTTGAATGTTCTCTGATCATTCAAGATCCGCAATCCGCGGATTTGAACATCTTCACAACCGTAAATCATACAAGTCCAGTATGGCGCATTGAACAGATTCAGATCCTGTATTTTTACATTTTTACACTCTGTAATAAAGAGCATTTGTGCCGGACGCCAGATTTGTTTCAGCTCTTCAGAAGAAAATTTTCCCTGATGTACTTCACAATCCGGTTCCGTTTTATCTCCGTAAAAGCTCTGACGGTTCCCGTCGATTTTTCCTGTTCCGGAAAGTGTGATATTTGTCTGTTCCAATGCAACGATAAAGTGAGCGCCGCTGACGAACTCTCTGAAAAAAAGAGGATTCTGCCGGCAGAAATCATCTTTATTGTAATCTTCTTTATCGGGACTGGCTTTCAATATTGCGCCGGATTCCAGATGCAGTCCTCCGTTTGATTTCAGGTAAAGGGTTCCGGAGAGATATATTCCCGGCGGAAAATAGACAATGCCGCCATCATCAATTGCTTTCTGAATCGCTGCTGTATCTTTGGTGATTCCGTCACCTTTTGCCCCGTAATCTTTTACATTTCTCATAAAAAACTCCTTTTTCCGGTTTTTATGGTTAATATACTTTGATCAAAACAGTTTGTCAAATAAAGGAGACAAAAATCTGCGGAGGGCTTGCATTACCCGGAATACAGAATATATTACCAGAAAACAGAATGAACAACCGGAGAGAACAATGATCGGATTGGTTGACGGCAACAATTTTTTTGTTTCCTGCGAACGGGTGTTTGATCCGTCGCTGGAGGGAAAACCTGTTGCTGTCTTGTCCAATAATGACGGCTGCTGTATCAGCCGGTCCAATGAGTTCAAAGCTCTTGGAATCAGCATGGGAACTCCCTATTTTCAAATCCGGAATATGCCCGGATTGATTCTGCGATCCAGTAATTATGAGCTCTATGGTGATCTTTCCCGGCGGGTTATCTCTGTGCTGAATACATTTGTGCCGAAAGTGGAACAGTATTCCATTGATGAAGCGTTTATTCATCCGGAGATGCCGGAGGATTCTGATTTTTATACCTTCGGCTGTCAGGTGCGGCAGCGTGTTCTGAAATGGGTCGGCATTCCCTGCGGTGTTGGTTTCGCTCCCACGAAAACATTAGCGAAAATCGCAAATCATATCGGAAAGAAATTGCCGTCCGGTGTTTTTGTGATGCCCTCCGATATGCGGGAAGTTCTGGAAAAAACGCCTGTCTCTGAAGTTTGGGGGATCGGACGGCGGCTTGCTCCGCAGCTGGAACGGCTTGGGATTCGTAATGCGTGGCAGCTCTCTCAGAAAGATGCGGCGGAAATGCAGAAAAAGTTCAGCGTGAATCTGGGGCGTACGATTCTTGAATTGCGGGGCGTTGTCTGTTTTGAGGAAGAAGATCCGGAAGAAGCCTCCAAAAGTATCACCTGTTCCCGTTCTTTCGGTTATCCGGTTGTGGAGTTCCGGGAACTGGAAGAGTCTGTTGCTGTCTATACTGCCAAAGCTGCAGAGAAACTGCGGAAAGAAAAACTCTGTGCGTCTGGAGCAAATATTTATTTTCAGATGTATCCGGAATATGAACCACATCCGAAACCGGCAGGAACGACTGCCATAACGGTTGCTTTTCCGGTTCCGACGGACGATACCTCCCGGATGCTTTCAGCCATTTTCCCGAAACTGAAGACAATATTTGTCGATGGCAGACGTTATAAGAAGTCGGGAGTGGTATTCTTCGGATTGGAGTCTTCGAGTTCAGTACAGCCGGATTTGTTCTCGGTGGCTCCGAAAAAAGAAAACTCCGCGCTCTTCAAAGTCGTAGATAAAGTGAACAAAAAATTCGGGCGGGACACGGTGTTCACCTTATCGGAAGGCATTGAAAAGAAATGGCAGATGAAACGGGAGATGTTATCCCGCAGTTATACAACAGATTGGACATCATTATTAGAAGTTAAATAACGGAGGCAAATTCAAAAGTCTTCGAATTTCAGCCAAATTTTGCCGGACTTTTGAAATTACCTTAGGAGGTGCAGTATGAAAAAATGTTTGATGCTTGTTTTGGCTGTTGCTGCTGTGAGCGTGTTTGCCCAGCGGACAACTTACCGTGACCGTTCCGGAAGAACGTACAGAACTTCGAATCAGGTCGGCAACCGGACAATTTACCGTGACGGCTCCGGCAGGATCACCGGCTCCTCATCTCAATCCGGCAACCGCACTGTCTACCGCGACAGTTCCGGCAGAACAACAGTGACAGCTACCCCCAATGGCAGCCGCACGATTTACCGTGACGGTTCCGGCAGGATCATCGGCAGTTCAGAACAGATTGGCAACCGCACGATTTACCGTGACAGTTCGGGCAGAACAACGAAGACAGCGACCCGGAATGGAACTCAGACGGTTTACCGTGATGGTTCCGGTAGGATCATTGGCACGAGCCGCTGAGCAGATGTTGTCCGGCAGACAGAAAACTGCTGTTAAAGATTTTTTATGAAAAATCATTTTTTTTCAGTTGAAAGACTTGTATTTTTCAGAAAAGGAGATATATTATTGCTCTTAGTTTACGTAATCAACAACATTTGGGAGATATAAATGAGCAACGTCTGTGAAATTTGCGGAAAGAAGAAAGCCCAGGGTGCAACCATCATCCGTAGAGGTCTTGCCAAGAAAAAAGGCGGGATCGGTATGCACGTGGTGAAAGTTACCCCTCGTACATTTGAACCCAACATCCAGGACATCCGCGTCGTCGAAGATGGTCGCGTCGTTCGTCGTAAAGTTTGCGTTCAGTGCATCCGCTCCGGAAAAGTTCAGAAACCCTGATTACAGCGTTTTTGATTATCCGAATGAGAAGACCGTCAGTGAGACGGTCTTTTTTTTTTGCAGAAATAAGCAGTTCCCGGGTGTAATACTTTTATTGTCTGAAAAATACTTTTTTTCTGCAATATGTCAGTTTTTTCCTTATTAAGAGATTGAAATATTTATGATCCCGTGCTATCTTCCAAAAGCATGAATTGGAAAAGCATAATAAAGGAGGAAACATGGCGGAAGAAAAAAAGACGTATCAGGTATCAGGGTTGACCTACAACACATCGCAGCTTCTTGCGACGATCGGTTTACTTCTGATTGGTCAGGTAACAGTTGCGATCTGTATCGGTATGGTTCCGACGATCGTCCCTTTGAAGCTCAAGGAACTCGGCATCAGTTCCACTATGCTTGTTTTTATTATGACAACCTTTGGTCAGATCCTGAACATGACGATCTGTCCGTGGGTCAGTTTCCGGAGTGACCGTTACCGTTCCAAACGCTGGGGCAGGCGGGTTCCGTTTATTCTTTTTACTTTGCCGATGCTCTGTCTTTCCTGGGCGGTTCTGGCTCTCTATAAATATGAAGCTCAGCTTCTTCATAAAATCATTGCGCCGCTGGCGGAACTTTCACAGGCAACTCTTGCAATCATTGTGCTGGCTGTCGGTGTGATCCTGTTCAAATTCTTCTATATGTATGTCGGTTCTGTTTGGTATTACATTCCGAATGATGTTATTCCGCCGCAAGTTCAGACACGTTTTTACGGTGCGATCAATCTTGTGAGTTCTGCTTCAATGGCAATTTTTCATTATTTTTTCTTCAAGTATGCCCTCTCTCACTTTTCCGAGCTTCTCTATGGAACGATCATTCTTTATGTCGTTGGAATGGGGACTTGTTGTCTGCTGTTGAAAGAACCGCGGTTTCCTGAACCGGATGAGCAGATCAAAAAAAAGAGCAGCGGTCTGCAGGCTTTAGTTACTTTCTCCAAAGAAAGTTTATCACATCCGATTTACTGGTATTCCTTCTTCAGAACTGCATGTACCTGTATTGCCGGCACGATGATGATGTTTGTTGTATTTTTCCAGCAGGCGCTGGGATTGAGTCTGGGGGATATCGGAAAACTCAGCGGAACAGCCGGGATCTGTTCGACCGTTGCAGGATTTTTTATTGCCACGATCGGAACATATATCATTGACCGCTGGCATCCTGTCCGGGTCTCTGTCTTTATGGCTTTGTTTTCTTTCCTGATATATATTTATGAATGCAAATGGGTATTTTTCCAGCCATCCGCAAATGTCTATTGGTGGACAACTCTGATGTTGGGACAGTCTCTGTTTTTTCTTTCGTTTGCCGGACCTGCCGGAATGCCTGCGATGATGCGTATTCTTCCGAAATCCCGTTTCGGTTCATTCTGTTCTGCAAGATCCCTTTTCGGCAGTGTGGCTGGCTTGGTTTTTGCCTTGCTGCTTGGGGTGTTGCTTGACTATCTGCGGAAGAATCTTGGCTTGGAGGATCAGGCATACCGTTTTATTTATCTGTGGCGGACTTTCTTCTGCGGTTTGGGTATTTTCTGCTATATGATGCTTTACTATTACTATTGTAAACTCGGCGGATACAAGAACTATCATGCTCCCGCGCCCTGGGAAAAGAGCGGTTATGAGAAAATGGAAGTTTCTGCTGCCCCGGAATCCGATCCCAAAATCTTGAAATGGGTGATGTTCGGGTTCGATGTGGTCTTCCTGCTGAATATCCTGGTCAATCTCGGCTGGAGTTTTTATGCGGCACGGGTTGGTGCTGCTGCGGAACAGAAAGGGTATCTGTTCCATGCAGTTCCGGTTGCAATCATTGCGTTTGTATTCTATCTGACAGTGCGGTTCAAGATTAAGAGTCTGCTTCGCCGCCGTAACAAAGGCGAAGAAAATGTTTTACTTCCGCACCACGGGATCCTGCTTATCGTTTTGATCGTACGTTCAATTCTGTTTGTTGCATTGGGGATCCAGGCATATCTGGCGATCAGGTCCGGCGGATCCGGCGTGGCATCCGGCATGAGTATGTTTGAAGCGATCGTCGACTGTGTTCTGGTCCTTCTGATGTGGATCTTCGTCAAATTGGAAACCGGAAAATTTGTGAATACAGAAACTCATTATGAAGATGAGGAAACTGCCTGAGTCTGCGAACTTGTCCCGGAGTTGCAAACTGCATCCGGGGCAAAATATAAAAACACAGCAAAACTTGACTTTTTCAATTTTATTTTGAAAAAAAACTCTTGACAATAATGGCATTTTATGGTATATTGGTAAAGTGTTGCAGTTATGTCAACAAGCATGAAAAACAGTTCAGGAGAAAAAAATGAAAAAAAGTCAATGGAGACTTTTTGTTTCTCTGTTTAATTTTGCGTTTGCAGCAATGTTTACAAGTGTTTGTATAGGCGTAACTCCATTTAACAACTCTATGACAAGGAACTGAAAAATGAGTTTTAGAAAACAAGAGAAATTACAATTTACGCTGATCGAACTGTTGGTAGTCATTGCTATCATCGCAATTCTGGCAGGAATGCTCTTGCCTGCGTTGAACAGTGCCCGTGAAAAAGGCCGTTCCTCCACCTGTATGAATAATGTCAAGCAGCTTGTTTCTGCCAGTTTGATGTATTCCGACGGTCATGATGGCATCATCATGCCAATTTACCGTAACCCGTATTCCTGGTATTCTATGGAAATGATCGGTACCTATCTGGGTTCATATCTTTCCGGTAAAAATTCAACGGTTTACAGCGGCGTGAACTCTTTCTGGTGTCCGACCAACATTCACAATCATACCTCTAAAAGTGATGGGGAAGATTGGTATGTTACGATTTTCAGCGGCGGCAGAAACCACAAGATCAGTTACGGTTTGAATGCAAACCTCCATTTGTTTGCATCCTGGTTGGGGAATGCGGTGATGGATCAGAAAATCAAAAAAGTAACCAAGATCAAATCAGCTTCCAGCACCTATTCTCTCGGAGATGGTCTTGGAATGGCGATCTGCAATAAGAACAGCGGAGTTCAGGCGGAAGGCGTCTTTTCCGGGGATGGATATCCTTACTACTACCGTATGGCTCTCCGTCATAATCAGAAGAATAATGCCGGTTGGTTTGACGGACATGTTTCTTCCATCGGAAGAGTTGATATGCCGACCCGCAGCCCGGATAATACTTCCGGTGCGGAAGGCGTGTTCTATCACGGAAACTGACAGCATTTCCGCAGTTCTTGCTGTTAAAAACATATAAAAGGAGAAAAAATGGAACCGTTTGCGATCCGGGGTTTCAACCCTTGTGAAAGTTTGCTCCGGCATACACCGGAACAGTTGCGCAGATTCTTGCGCCGTATGAAAACATTGAACATGAACTCCATCATCATTCATTATGATTATGGCTGGCAGCGTTACAAAGAACTCATCATGGAAGAGTGTGCCGCTGCAAATATCAATATCATTCTAATGACATTCGGTCCACGAACTTTTTTGAGTTATTCCAACTGGAAAAAAGAGTGGTTTGCCAAGAATCCGGAAGGGAAACCTTACTGCGACCGTCTGGAATGTGAAAGCTATCCCTGCCGTTATGAGCAGGAGGCTCTTGAGGCTTATGCTTACGGTGCGCGTGAATGGCTGAAATCATTGCCGCCGCAGATCAAACACGTTCACATGCGCGCTGCTGACGGTATCATGTTCTGTCAGTGTGAAAAATGCCGTTTGCTGACCGATCACGAAAAGTGGCAGCCTTTTGTGGATATTTTCGCCGAAGCTGTCATGGAGGTTCGTCCGGATCTTGCTTTTGAAACCGATATCTATGTCAAACGGTATCACATCCCCGGAAACCAAGTTCCGTTCCGGAATATGAAAAATATCATGTATGATACTTTTTACCGGACAACCAATTTTCCTCTCGGCTATGGAAATTATGAAAGCCCTGCGCTTGAATGGGCAAAGACAGTTTACGATACCGATACCACTTCCCGGACACCCAATGAGTATCACCTTGCCCGTTTGAAAGAGTGGACAAGCACTTTCCCGGGCAAGGTTTATATCCATGAAAATTCCATGGCTCAGAGCCTTCACGGAGTCTTTACCCATTGTACTTCCACTAATCTGGCTGATTTGGAAACATACCGCAAGATCGGTGTTCAGGGCGTTTGTTATGAAGCGTACGAACCCGGCTATGTGAATTTTGCAGAGATGTTTGAAGTTCTGGCAAGGGCTTTGAACGGTGAAAAAGTGGAATGGCAGCGGACTCCCATGGAAGATTTCTGCAGAGACAGACAACTCTCCTACACCTGGAAAGAGGCAACGGAAGAGGATATCGACAGAATGATCGCGGATCCTGTCAAGCGGCAGCACGCCAAATTAGAGCGGGCATTCTGGAATACTCTTTCTCTGAAAAATGCAAAGGAATATATGAAGTTTGCCTTTGATCATGAGGATACTCTGGATCCGATTTTTATTTCGAGCAGCCTTATTCAGGCTGGTCCCCGCACAAAAGCCTATTTCTATCCGGATATGACACCGATGGAAAAAGATTTTCTGACCCGCCGGAAACTGTGGGATTTCATGGAAGATATTCCCATGGATCAGGATCCGATTGCTGTTTGTAAAAATCTTGTACTCGGCATGATGGATAAAGCTGTGGAAGGATAACAGTACTATTCGGTTTTTTCTTGAAAAATCCTTTTGAAAAAAATGCTTTTCCGCTTGAAAAAACGGAAAAGCATTGTATTATATGGGCGGAGGATTTTTTCTGTTATGTCAGACGATAGATTTACAGTAGCAGTGGACCGGATCCGTCAGGTTGACGGACGTTACCGCAAAGAAGCGTATGCCTTTATGAATGATGCAGTGGCTTACACAGTCAAGAAGTGTTCTGCCGCAGATTCCGGGAGAAAGGATCGCCATGTTACGGGCGGAGAATTGATCTACGGAACGGTCGAATTGGCAACGCAGGAGTTCGGTGTGCTCGCGCCTTATGTGCTTTATGACTGGGGGATCACGGATGGTTCTGCAATCGGTGATATTATTTTTCACTTGATCCGTGAAGGTGTCCTGAGCAAAAGCAAGGATGATTCCCGGGAAGATTTCAACGTCGTCGGATCTCTGGCATCCCTTTTTCCTATGACAGTTGTTAATACAGATAATATTTCAGTTCCCAAAATTGATTGAGGTGTAAAAATGTCCAGTCTTCTGATCGAAGGTCCTTCTAAAATCAGCGGCGAGGTGCGTGTCGGCGGAAATAAAAACGCCGTTCTTCCCATGATCGCAGCTGCGATGCTTACCGATGAACCTGTTATTCTTCATAATGTGCCTGATATTCTGGATGTCCGGAATATGCTGGAACTTGCCCGCGTTCTCGGCGCAGAGATCAAGCGTGATGGAAAAACTGTTGAGATTTGTGCAAAAAATATTCAGTTGACGGAACTTCCCCGGAATCTTTGTACAGCGATTCGGACTTCTTTGCTGTTTGCCGGACCTTTGGCAATGCGGACCGGCTCAGCCCAGCTCTGGCCCCCGGGAGGGGATGTTATCGGAAGACGCCGTCTGGATTCTCATTTCTACGGTTTGCGGAAACTCGGCATTGTTGTGGAAGCTGATGCTGTACCTTATACATTTGTCAGAGTCGGAAGTTCAGAAGAACAGATCGACATGTTTCTGGATGAAGCAAGTGTGACCGCAACGGAACATATTCTGACCGCTGCTGCTCTGCGGAAAGGAGAAACGATCATCAGAAATGCTGCCTCCGAGCCGCATATCACCCAGCTTGCCCAGCTGTTGTCCGCTATGGGGGCAGAAGTCTCCGGCATTGAAACAAATATCCTGTCGATCCGCGGGAAAGAAAAACTTCACGGCGCGGAGTTTACCATTGAAGGCGACCATATCGAAGCAGCAAGTTTTCTTGCGCTCTGTGCCGCTGCAAAAGGGACGATCGACGTTACCGGAAATATCTCGCCCCGTCATTACTGGATGACCCGCCGTGTGTTTGAGAAGTTCGGTGCGGATCTTCGTCTGGAACCGAATCATATTCACATGGATTGCCGGAAAGGTTTGCAGATCGAACCGGACTTCGGAAATGCTGTTCCAACGATTTCCGATGGTCCCTGGCCACAGTTCCCCAGCGATATGATGAGCTGCATGATCGTTGCCGCAACGCAGGCAAAAGGTACGGTCCTTTTCTTCGAAAAAATGTTTGAAAGCCGTATTTATTTTGTTGACCGCCTCATTGGAATGGGGGCAAATGCAATTGTCTGCGACCCGCACCGCGTGGTGATTTCCGGTCCGGCGAGACTGCGCGGCTCGGAAGTCGTCAGTCCCGATATCCGCGCCGGAATGGCAATGGTGATCGCCGGATGCTGTGCAGAAGGTCAGACGATCGTCAACCGTGCAGAAATGGTTTATCGCGGCTACGAAAATCTGAGCGAAAAGCTGACCAATCTCGGCGTGAATATCAAAGCCGTGGATTGAGTTTTCACTCTTTCAGATTTTCCTGAAGGGTCAATTCGAACACAAGCAGCAGATAAAGAGGATAGCTGAAGTCTGCCTTTTTCTGACAGTGCTGTTCAATCATAAATTCCACTGTATCATGCTGGAAGAGTTCGTATTCATTGATAGCGACACCTTCCAGAAGATTTTCCTGAAGGTGTTTTTTCCACGGTCCGCGGAGCCAGCTTGCCATCGGGATCCCGAAGCCTTTTTTCTTTGCCGTTGCGAGTTCTACCGGTACATATCCGCCAAATGCTTCCTGGAGAATATATTTTCGCTGTTTTCCGCAAAGTTTGAACTCAAGCGGCATGGCTGCTGCGATCTCGACCACCTCTCTGTCAAGGAAAGGACAGCGGACTTCCAGAGATGCCGCCATGGAGGCAGTGTCCATTTTCGTGAGAATATCGTTCGGCAAATAGAAGTGCCAGTCGAATTCCATTGCCCGTTCCACTCGCCCGAATGCGGAAGAAAGAGTCCGCATTTCTGTGCTGAACCGCCGGGTCTGCTGCGGCGTAAAATCGGAAAACGCAAGCCCGAGAAGACTTTTTTTCAGCGGGTACGGACATTTTGAGATCATCACATGATACTGATATTCCGGAGGCGCATCTGCAACATTGAGAAAGCGGTGAAAACGTCCGATGAACGATCTTTCCCCCGCGCCGGTTTTGAATTTTCTGTTGAAGCTCAGCATGGGATTCCGGATAAATTTCGGAAGTCCGTCAAAGGTCGCCAGCAGGTTCAATGCTCTGTAGCGTTCATACCCGGCAAACAGTTCATCCGCACCGTCCCCGCTGAGTGCAACTGTTACGGATTCTCTGGCAAACTGGCAGAGAAGATGAGTCGGCAGAATCGAAGAGTCCGCAAAGGGTTCGCCGTATTCCCTGCAAAGTTTTCTTAAAAGTTCAAAATCATCCGGCTGGACGATTTTTTTGTGAAATTCGATGGGGCGTCCGGCTTTTGACTTCAAATATGCCGCGTTCCGTTCCGCAACAACAGATTCATCATATCTGGAATCATTTACACCGATGGTAAAACATTTCATCGGTTCAGTGGAGCGGAGCCTTGAGACAATAGATGCGATGATCGTGGAATCCAGCCCGCCGGAGAGGAATACTCCCAGGGGAACATCAGCTTCCAATCTGCGATGGACTGCCTGTTTCAATGAATCACGGAGCAGGGCGGCGGCACGGGCAAAATCTTTTTCGGTTTTCCGGGCGTAATCCGGTTTCCAGTAAATCCGGCTGTCGGGATATTCCATATCCGGGGAGACAGACATAATACATGCCGGAAGCATTTTGCTCACGCCAAGATACATCGTGTCCGGCGCAGGAATTGAGAGGAATGACATGTAATCCCACACTGCCTGCAGGTCAAGATCCCGCGGCATTTCCGGATCCATTGCCAACGCTGAAAGTGTACTTGCAAAGCGGAATCCGCTCAAGCCGCTGTAATAGAAAATCGGCTTTTTCCCTGCACGGTCCGTTACCAGAACCAGCTTCCGGCGTTTTTGATCAACAAGCGCAATGGCAAACATCCCTTCCAGCTTCGCAGGAAACTCCATGCCGTATTCTTCGTAAAGATGACCGATACATTCCGAGTCGGAATGGGTCTGGAATTTATGTCCCTTCGCCTCCAGTTCCCGGCGCAGTTCATGATGATTGTAGATTTCCCCATTGTGAACAAAGATAATGGAGCGGTCCTCATTGAACATCGGCTGAACGCCGCCCTGCAAGTCTATGATGGATAAACGTTTGTGAACAAGACCGAAAATCCCTTCCGTATAATATCCCTCACCGTCAGGTCCGCGCCGGTTCAAACGGGATGACATCTTTTCCAGAAGTTCCCGATCCGCTGGAATATCATGTTTATTAAAAAGTCCGGCAATACCACACATATTATTTCAAGCCTCCCGGAACGTGTCTGCTCCGTTTGATATTTTTCCAACCAAGTTCCAACAGTTCATCAGCCTTTGCACCGTAACAGTGTTTGACAAATGTTTCCAATATAAATTCTTCCGCAACAGATGAGGGATGAACCATATCTTCCGCATAAAAACGGTAATCCCGCAGCTCGTCATGAAGCAGTTCGTATGCAGGAAAATAGGCACAATGTTCCGGATATTTTTCCACCGTTTCATGACACGCTTCGATCAATATGGATTTCGATCTGCTGTTCAAAACCGGATCTCCCGGATGATGCCGCACCGGGGAAACTGTCAGGATTACAGGATGTCCCCCAAAGCCAGCCAACGCTTTTACCGCGCCGGAAATCGATTCAAAACACTCTGCAACAGACATCAACCCCCGTTCAAATTCTGTTCCCGGCACTTTGTGACAGTTCGCAACGATCCGGTTTGTCTTTTTCTCCCGGAAGATAACGGCAGTGCCGAACGTCAGTGCTGCAGGACAGGGGGATTTCAGAAAATCCCGGAACCGTTTTCGGGAACTCTCAACAGATTCTTTCACTGATTCAATTTTTTCCCCGGAAAAAGCTCCATGATGTTCCCGGGAGTGAAAAAGTCCGTTATATTTAAAAAAAGTTTCTTCATCATACGGAAGATCTTCCACAATGTGCCGGACAGATTCCCCGATGGAGTACGGATTATAAACAATGCCGTTTGGATTTGAGGCACATTCAGCACCGGCATGATGAAGCAGTTCCACAATTTTTTCCGAGAAACAGGAGCCGATTGAGGCAAACCTCAACGGCATCTTTGAAAAGTCAAACGGAGTAGAAAATGGTACGGGGGTCGTTAAAGCTCTCATGGCGTGATCCCTTTCGCGGCAAAGGCTTGCAGAAGCCGTTCTTTCAACAGGGAAAATCGCGGCTCCGCTGCCGTATTCCTGACTGCCATGGAAATCGCTTTCCGGGAGCCGACAAGTACCATCAATTTTTTTGCACGGGTAATCCCTGTATAGAGCAGGTTCCGGCGCAGCATGATAAAATGCTGATTCAGCAGCGGGATCACAACTGCAGGAAACTCACTGCCCTGTGATTTATGGATCGTGACCGCATAGGCAAGAGTCAGTTGGTCGGCTTCATGAAATTCATACTCGATCGTCTGACTGTCAAACTCAACATAAAATCTTTTTTTGCCGTTGTCGATCCGCTTGATCAACCCGGAATCTCCATTAAAAACACCCTTGTCATAGTTATTGGAGGTCTGCATGACTTTATCGCCCAGACAATAGAATTTTTCTCCGTTTTTGAACCGCATTTTAGCTTCGCCGTTGAGAAGTTCCTGCAGCCGTTTATTCAGCTCAGCCGTACCGCAGGTTCCATTGTTCATGGGCGAAAGCACCTGAATATCTGTGATGGGCGAAAAATGAAATTTCTTCGGGATCCGGTCGCAGACCAGACGGCGGATCACATCTGCCGCATCTTCCGGATCTTCTTTCTCGATCCAGAAAAAATCCTCCGGTCCGCCGGGAACCGGTTTCAATTCCGGCATGATCCCGGTGTTGACAGCGTATGCTGCCCGGATGATCCCGCTGCCGTTCCCCTGACGGAAAATCCTTGTCAGACGGGAAACAGGGATCACTCTGGAGTCGATGAGGTCGTTCAGGACATTGCCCGGTCCGACAGACGGCAGCTGGTCGGCGTCGCCCACGATAACAACAGTCGTACCGGGACGGATCGCGCGGAACAATGCGGTGGCGATCATGATATCCAGCATACTTGATTCGTCTATGATGAGAAGCCCGCAATTCAGCGGACAATCTACGCCGTGCACAAATTTTTTCTCTTCCGGATCCCAGCGGAGCAGACGGTGGATCGTTTGCGCTGTCGCTCCGGTGGTTTCTGTCATACGTTTCGCTGCCCGTCCGGTCGGAGCAGCCATAAAAGTCTTTATCCCAGCCAGTTTTGCCCGCCGTACAATTTCAGAAACAACCGTTGTTTTTCCCACACCGGGACCGCCGGTGATGATGGAAACCGGGGCAAAACCAGCCATTTTGACTGCGGCAAGCTGTTCATCGCTGAACAGTGTTCCGGGGAGGGGATCATAGGTGAGCATCCGTTCGCCCTTGTGATGAGAGATGGCTGAGAGTTCTGCAATGAGCTGTGGAAGTTCCACTTCACACCGGAGCAAGCCGGGCTCGTAAACCATATCCGTGCCATCTGCACTCTTCCGGATAGTCGCTTTGAACCGTTCCTCTGCAGACAGCAAAGCTTCTTCTGCTTTGGGTTCATCCACATCCAGGAGTTCGGCGGCATAGCGGATAAAATCCGGTTTCGGCATGCAGACATGCCCATTGGAACGGACTTGGGTGAACGTATAGGTGATCCCTGCAAGCATCCGCTTCGGATCATCTTTCTGTATGCCCATTTTTGCGGCAATGGCATCTGCCATAAGAAAGCCGATTCCTTTGATGTCTGAAGCAAGATTGTAGGGATTTGCTTTGATCCTGTCCGCAGCATTTGCGCCGTAAACGGAATAGATCCGGGTGAAATATGCGGAGGAAATTCCATAACTCTGCAGGTGCATCTGCAAATCTCTGCGGGCGGCATCTTCCTTCCAAATCGCCTTGATCGCTGTCACGCGCTTTCTGCCGAAGCCCTTGATCTCCATCAGACGGTTCGGCGCATTGGAAATGACCTCCAGTGCTTCTGCACCGAAATGTTCCACAATCGCTTCGGCATTTTTTTTGCCAAGCCCCTTGATGATCCCCGAAGCAAGGTAGCGGATGATCCCTTCATTGGTAACGGGCAGGGTATATTCATAATTCAGCACACGGAACTGTTTGCCGAATTCCTTGTGCTGTTCCCATTTTCCTTCCGCTTTGATTCCCTGACCAACAGCGATCCCGGGCATGGTACCGACAACCGTGTGCCGTTCAGCAGCGGCATCTTTTACCACGATGACAGAGTAAGAACCATCTTCTCTTTCGTACAGAACTTTTTCCACTTCACCGCGCAAGGTGCTGGCTGTCAGGTTCTTTGAAAGAGTTTCATTCTCACTCTGTCCGGGCAGTTCGGTCATCGGTTATCGCTGAATTAATGATGGGAGAAGATACGTTCCGGTGCATAACGGAGCGCAACGCCCAATTCATTGGCGCGCTTGATCACATCAGCATCCTTGAGAGAACCGGAGGGCGCAACGATTGCAGTGATACCGGCTTTTGCGGCAGTTTCCACACCATCGGGGAAGGGGAAGAATCCATCACTGGACATAACAGCACCTTCCAGAGTGCCTGTTCCGGAGTATTTGATCTTGAATTTTTCGATTGCCTGTTCCACGGCTCCGACACGGTCCTGTTCACCGGTTCCCACGGAGAGTGTCTGACCGTCTTTGACGATCACAACACCGTTGGAACGGACTGCAAGGTTGATATACCATGCGGTGAGAAGGTCAAGTTTCTGCTGTTCGGTGGGAGCGTGGGCAGAAGCCTGGATCCCGCAAGCTTTGTTTTCTGCAGATGCAGGAAGAAGATCTTCGAAACTGCGGACATGGGTCAGCAGAGGTTCTGCAAGAATGATGGTTCCATCAGTGAGAACTTTAACGGTGTTGAATCTTCCATCGGGATTTTCGCCGACGTAACGGGGCAGCGTTTCGAGAGGCGCACACTTGAGGATGCGGACCTGCTTGTTCAGTTTGAAGCGTTCGCCATCGTTGAAAACAGCCAGAGCTTCTTCGGAGAAATCGGGAGCAACAACACATTCCACAAAGCTGCTCATGATCTCTTCTGCAGTTTCTGCATCCACAGGCTTGTTGAATGCGATCACGCTTCCGAATGCAGCGCGTGCATCACAGTCGCGGGCTTTGATGTAGACCTGTTTCAGTGTTTCGCCGTCACATGCGACAGCGGCTCCGCTGGGGTTGACGTGCTTCATGACAGCACATGCTGCGCGATCGAAATATTTGACAATATTCAGCGCACCGGAGATATCTTCATAATTTGTCTGGGAGAGACCGTTTTTGCCGCTCTTGAGGGTGACCATATCCATGATGGAACCGGTGAAACCTTCCGGCTTGTAAGCTGCTGCAGGCTGGTGGGGATTTGTTCCGTAGCGGAGATCGTCGATCTTCACATAGCGGCGTCCGCCGATTTCAAAAGTTTCAGGAAAATTTCCGGTGTTCTTGGTGAGATAAGCACCTCTGTCAAGTGTAGCCATTTTTCTAACTCCGATTTAAATTTTTTCAGTTGAAAATTGTACAGTAATTTACTACAGAAATGCGGATTTTTCAAGTGAAGAAGCTCCCGAAAGTTATAAATTACTGAAAAACGGATATCTGAATCTCGATTTTGAAGAAAATTTTAACATTCTTTATTTTCTGATTTGATTTTTTTCATTTTTTTGTTATATTACAAATGTTGCCAGTAATTAATGCGGGAATTACTGGCAACATTTTTTTTGATTTCAGCTCTACTTTTCATAAGGGAAAGTGAATCAGTTTTTGCTTTGTTATGACTTAGATTTGATTTCAGCTCTACTTTTTGGGGAAAAATCAGTTTTTATTTTATTGAGGCATAAATTTGATTCCAGCTCTATTCTTCATAAAGGAAGGTAAAGCTGTTTTTACTTTATTGCGGCATAAATCGGAATGCCGCAATAAAGATTTGCAGCCTCTTTATTTTTTCAGCGAACACGGTCCATTGACACATCCGCCGGGACAACACATGACTTCCAGGAAGTTTGCCGGGATTTTCCCTGCCGCATACATTTTCAGCATTGCAACTGTTTTCTTGTCGATCCCATTGATTGCTTTTGCCTCTAGTTTGAAATCATCCTTGAACCCTCCGAGTTCGGATATAACCGCTTCGGTTACGCCGCAGCTTTTGGCAAAATTCCGGGCAGTTGTAATTGCCGGACGTGGAATCGGCCACGGCTCACAGGAAATAACATCAATATTTTTCCCCGCAAGCATTGCAAAAAGTTCTTCAAAACTTAAGACAAAGTCAATATTTTTCCGGGCGGCTTCAACCCGTTTTGCTACACATGGTCCGATAAAGACAACTTTGCAGCCGGGGTGTTCCCTGCGGGCAATTTCTGCTGCAAAGATCATGGGGCTGGGTGTAGACGAGACATATTGCATGAAGTCCGGCACGAATTTTCTGACCAGTTCCACGTAAGCCGGACAGCAGCTGGTGGTCATCAATTTTGCTCCGGAGTTCATCTTATCCCGGAACTCCTCCGCTTCATGGGCGGTGGTATCTTCTGCGCCGAGTGCAACTTCGATCACATCAGTAAACCCGAGTTTGCTTACGGCGGTAAAAAGCTGTTCAATTGTTCCTGCGATCTGGGAGGCTGCTGCGGGTGCAATCATCGCAACCACTTTTTCATTGTTTTTCAGTGCTTTCAAGACATCCAATATCTGTGAACGCTCCAGAATTGCACTGAAAGGACACTTTGCAAAGCAGTTGCCGCAGGATATACATTTTTCCATATTGATTCTGGTATGACCATCATTATCTTTGTGAATAGCTCCGGTCGGACAGGCATCTTCACAAGGAACTGTGGTTTTGACAATTGCATGATATGGACAGACTGAAGTGCATTTTCCGCATTTGATACATTTCGTGTAATCAATGGTGGAAACCTGATTGACAACCGAAATTGCCCCTTTGGGACAACTGTACATACAGGGACGGGAAAAACATCCCCGGCAGTTTCCGGTTATCACCACTTTTGAACTGGGACATTCGGAACAACCGGCTTCACAGACTGACAACGGAAGTTTGTCTGCAATGTCAGCCGGTTTTTCTCTGGCGATTGCTTCTTTGTAGTAAGATGCAAGTGTCCGCGCTTCATCAGTTTCTTCTTCACAGGAGAAACCGAGAAGATTCATCAGGCGGTATTTTATGACCGCCCGATCGTGGTAGATGCAGCACCGGCTGGAATGATCCTGCCTGGGGCGCATCTCCACAGGAAAGTGATCCAGTTCCGTTTCCAGAGAACTGTTGTGAAATGCTCTGACGAAACGGATCATCAACTCACGTCTCAGAAAAACATAACAGTCAATAATTTTTTAATCATCGAGCATAGCTCTCATTTTATCGCAGATTTTTTCAATGGTGGCATTTTCAATGATGATACCATTGAGTTTTACGTAGGGTGCTCCGGAAAGATTTTTATCATTGCACAACCCCATGCAGGGCAATGCTTTGACTTCAAATTTACCGCGCAATTCAGGCGGGACTTCATTTTCGATGTACAACAGACGGTTTGCCCCCATCATATAGCAGGTGGTTCCGCAACAGATTTCAAGCTG
Source organism: Lentisphaeria bacterium (assembly GCA_017456495.1). Classification (GTDB taxonomy): domain Bacteria; phylum Verrucomicrobiota; class Lentisphaeria; order Victivallales; family UBA1829; genus SIG79. Next base: position 21,529 of record JAFTJI010000183.1, read on the forward strand.
CATTTTTTTCATTTTTTTTCTCCTTGTGTTAAAAGAATGTTATTTCAGTTTCTTTACGGAATTTCTGATTCAGAGCGGACGAGATCCGCCGGATTATTCCACGGCGCAATTCCAAATCCTGCGGCAGACTCGGATCCTGATGAGCTTCATTGACTTTTGTCCCGACAACAAATTCGATTTTGTCGTGCTGTTTCATCATTTCAATTATCTTCCGAGCTGTTTCCGGGAGGCTGTCTGTCGGTTCGGAATCCTCAAGTGCTTTGCATACCCGTGTGAGAGTAAGGATCCCTTCCGTCACCATTGCAACTCCGGGCAGCCTTCCGGCAGGAGGAAGTTTATCATCCCTCCTGAGTTTTGAAATGTCTATTTCAACTTTTCTGTCAATGACTCGTTCCAATATATTCGCAGTCGTTCCTCCGCATACGATCGTATGCTCTTCTCCTAAATTGGCGCATTTTGCAAAATCAATATCATGATCTTTATGAAACGGCGGACCTGTCAGGAGGCGCATCACACGAGGTTTTCTCATGTAAATGACCATACAGGAAATATCATCTTTACATGTGTTTTTTGAAATCCCATATGCCTGATATGCAATGGAACGTGCCAGGGAAAACGATGATATTTCAGGGTTGCTGGAGATTCGTGCCCGGGCATATTCCATTTCACCGGAACGCCGCCATCCGAAACGATATTGCGGTCCCTCGCCAAGTCCGGATTGGGTAACTCCATCAGAGCTTACGATCAGCCGGTCTCCGGGTATCATCTTCAATTCGTAACATTCCACCTGCCGGTCCGGCCAATGCTTGGAAACGATCGTTTCATGTTTCAACGGCTGAACCTCTTCTGTCCCGCGCAATTGAATATACTGCGGGTTGCCCATTTCAACGATCCTTGTGATCCCGCCCAAACGCAGATCTATCATTGAAAAAGTGGAATAACTGATTTTTCGTACTTCACAAACCGGCAAAGAGTCCATGATCGTTTCGACAGACTGCAGCGTATCCATGTTGGATTGCAGATATCGCAAAGCCATTGTGGTGGTCATATTTGCGAGCACATGAGCTTTGACACCGCTGCCAAGTCCATCAGAAAGAACTGCAAGATAACGGTTTTCATCTTTCAGAACCTTGATCTGAATATCATCACCGCATGCCGCCTGACCAGTTTTGGTGAACTGGAACGATTCCATTTCCACAAACAGTTGCGAATACATTATTTGCCTCCGCGCCGTTCGTAACTTCCGGCAATTTCGTTAAGCAATATTTCAGTATCGGCAACATGTTCTCCGAAGAGTCGCGCAACCTGCTGAACAGTCATCACATTTTTGCGAATGACTTTGCGGGCTTTTTCAGCAATAAGCTCCCGCTGCAGTTCATTCTTTGTAATATCTTGAATCACAGCCCCTGCAGACTTTCCATGCGCAATGGAAAATACACTTATATTGACAATTTTATCTTTCAGTTTCTGGTTGAATTTCTCAATTTCCCCGCCATTGCTGATCACGCTGGAAAACAACTCCGAGAATCCGGGCAATGCAGTCTCAATAGCAATTGTATTTAAATTTCCCAGCGCATCATAGACTTCTGTCATCCCGCTCATGATGGCAAAATTCCGGTTGCATTCACAGATATTGAGATCATCATCGACCATGACCACAGCCGCTGGAATAAAACGGATCAATGCATTACTGGTACGCTCAAAGTTTTTCCTTAAATAAGTATGACACATCGCTTCTTCTGCTTTGTGCTGGAGTAACGCGGTCGCAAATTCACGGCAAGTATTATAACCGCAAGCCCCGCAGTTCAATTCATCTTCTCTTGTAAATTTTCCGACTTTTGCCAGAGCAATGGTAAGCTCTTTTTCTGAAGTATGACATTCCGGCAATGATTCTGCGGAAAATTTATTTCCGATATGTTCCTGTGCAGCCCGCTTCGAACTCGATTCCATTGTGCTGATTTTGTCTGTTTCTGCTATGACATCCAGACTTCCGGCATACGCAGCAGGAATTACCGGTCCATTGATGCAGCCTCCCGGACAAGCAAGAGCTTCCAGAAAAATCTTGCGTTCTCCGACACTTCCATGATAGGAACGAAGCATTCTGTCAAGATTTTCCAAGCCGGAAACTGAGATGTAACGGACACCGCGGTTTTCATCGCGCAAAGTATCGTTCATTCCCCCTTCAATGGCATAAAAACGTCCTTCTTCCGCCTTGTCCATGAGAAGAGAGGATTCCTCCTCAGCCATCGGTATGATTCCATTCTCCTCAAGCAACTCTTCCAGAACTGCAAACGTTACAGCCAGAGAGAACGTTTCAGGGTTTCGATCCGCCTCATTCTTCTTCGCCGCGCACGGTCCAAAAAATACCACTTTGCAATCATCGCCGAAACGCTCTTTGATCATTTGGCAATGAGCCATGACAGGCGAATATAAAGGCACAATATTTTCAGTGTATTCCGGGTGATATTTTCTTATGTAATCAACGCATGCCGGACATGCACTTGAAATAACAATATCCAAATCTGTGTTTTTCAAAAACTCGGCAGTTTGACGGCTGACCGCCTGGGCTCCAATGGCTGTTTCAGCAACCCCGGAAAAACCGATTTTTTTCAACGCCGTCGCAAGTTGTCCGATCGTTGTACCGGGAAAATATGCTGTAAAACTCGGTGCAATGGATGCATAAAGCTTCACGTTCGTTCCAAGCATCTGCCGCAATCTGGGAAGCTCTGTCCGGATTTTTTTCGCATGGGAAGGACAGACTTTCACACAAACCCCGCATGCGACACAATTTTCTGCAATGACAGATGCTTTCCCATTCACAATACGGATCGCCTTGCAGTGACAATGACGAACGCATTTATAACAATCCTGACACTCGTTTTCTATGGTATATACTGGAGCCGTCTTGATCATTTTTCAATACTCTTCCGCGGAAAATAATGTTCCATGATTTCCTGCATTACATCCGCGTTTACATGTTTGTAAATTTTTTCATTGACAATCACCACCGGACCGTCAGGACAATTATTGGTGCATAATCCGCCAGACAACTCAATATCCAGTTCGTCTGAAAGTCCCCGTTGGGCGATAAAATCTTCAACGATTTTAACATTCTCAGCATTCCCTCTGGCAAAACAGCTGCTGCCAATGCATATTGTCATCTTGACACCCATATCAGGCTCCCATCTCAGATATTTTCATTGTTGACGCAAGGCGGTTCTTCATTAAGGATCGCTGCGTTTGTATTCGTCATAAGAATCTCGCCGCTCCAATTCAAAATCCGGCTGATTCCACACTTTATAAGCTGCTCTGCAGTATATGCAGCCTCTTTATGAGGAACACAGAGAATTGCAGTCTTCACAGCTAAACGGGGAATAAGATTACTCATTTTTTCCAGTTCAAAGACCTCATAGAAGTTCGATTGAACCGGCTTTTCCGTAAAAGCTGCAAGAATCTTGACCGCATCTCCGGCAAAATTGGCACGTTTCACCAGCATTTCACCAAGAACTCCTTTGAAAACAAATACGGCATCTTCAACATCACCGGTAAATTCGTAATCTTCTTTTCTTACATGTGAAATTCGTTCCAAGATATCCATTTTGAAAATCCTTTCTCTGAAAATCCCTCCGTTAAATCAGGAATGTGTTGCTGAAAACCTGATTTAACGGAAGGGCAGGGGAGTTTTTATTTTCCGTAATATGCTGCCAGATAGATTTCTTTTATTTCGGAAATCAGAGGATACCGCGGATTCGCTCCGGTACACTGGTCATCATATGCTTTCAAGCTGAGTTCATCAAGGTTCTTGAGGAAGGTCTCTTCCGTGATCCCCTTGGCGTCAAACCAGGGCTTCATCGCCTTCGGAATGTCAAGCTCTGCTTTGAGAGCATCAATCTTATCCAGCAGACCAGCCAGCAGTTCATCATCATCTTTGCCGTTCAGACCGATGTAGCGGGCAACTGCTGCATAATCAGCCTTCGCGTTGGGATAATGATACTGCGGGAACGCCGCCTGCTTCGTCATGCAGTCAACTGCATTGAACTTAATAATGTAGTTGATAAGGAAGGAGTTGGCAAGTCCGTGCGGAACATGATACATGCCGCCCAGCTTGTGTGCCATGGAGTGACACAGACCGAGGAATGCGTTTGCAAATGCCATACCAGCCATTGCAGAAGCATTGAACATGTGTTCACGGGCTTTCTCATTCATCGGACCGTTCTTGTAACATTCAGGCAGATTTTTGAAAATCAGGCTGACTGCTTCATTGGCAAGAGCATTGCAATAGTCACTCTGCATGCAGGAAACTCTTGCTTCCAATGCGTGAGTCAGAGCATCCATACCGGAAATCGCAGTCAAGCCTTTGGGCAGCTTCATGACCAGTTCCGTGTCGATGATCGCCATACTGGGGGTAAGAGCATAATCGGCAAGCGGGAATTTCTGATTCGTTTCTTCATCTGTGATAACTGCAAACGGTGTGACTTCAGATCCGGTTCCGCTGGTGGTGGGAACGGCAACAAACATTGCTTTCTTACCCAGCGGTTCGATCTTTACAATACGTTTTCTGATATCCATAAAGCGCATTGCAACATCTTCAAAGCTGACATCCGGCTGTTCATACATCAACCACATGATTTTTGCTGCGTCGATGGGGGAGCCTCCGCCGACCGCAATGATCACGTCTGCATCAAAGCTGCGGAGCTGCTCAAGACCTTTGTGTGCCAGCTGAATGGTCGGGTCAGGTGTAACATCACTGAAAACGTGTGTTGCAATTCCCATATCCGTCAAAGTCTGCAGCATCGGAGCAAGCAAGCCGGTGGAGTAGAGGAACTTATCGGTAACGATGAAGGCACGCTTCTTTCCGGCAAGATCTTTGATCGCAGTGCAGAGACAGCCATACTTGAAGTAGATTTTGGAAGGAATCTGGAACCAAAGCATATTTTCTCTCCGTTTCGCAATGGATTTGATATTCAGAAGATTCATGGGACCAACGTTTTCAGAAACATAGTTTCCGCCCCAGCTGCCGCATCCGAGGGTCAGAGACGGATTCAAGGCAAAGTTGTAAAGGTCTCCGATGGCACCGTGGGAGGCGGGAGAGTTGATCATAACACGGCTTGCCAGCATCATATGACCGAACTCACGGATCCGTTCTTCATTCTGGGTGTTGGTGTAAAGAACTGCGGTATGACCAAGTCCGCCATATTCCAGCAGTGCTTTCGCATTGTCGATCGCCTGTTCATAGGTATCAACCTTATAGAGCGCAAGGGTGGGAGAAAGTTTTTCTCTGGAGAACGGAACTTCAGGCCCGACTCCCTTGACTTCTGCAATCAATGCCTTGGTGTTGGCAGGAACCTTGATTCCGGCAAGTTCCGCAATGGTGATCGCTGTCTGACCAACGATTTTTGCATTGAGTTTTCCGTCAACCTGGATCACTTTGCCAACTGCTTCCGCTTCTTTTGCATTGAGAATGTAACCGCCGCGTTTGATAAATTCTTTCTTCACAGCATCATAAATGGATGCCATGACCGTTACGGACTGCTCCGATGCACAGATCATACCATTGTCAAAGGTCTTGGAAAGCAGAACACTGCTGACAGCCATTTCAATATCACAGGTGTCATCAAAAACAACCGGAGTGTTGCCGGGTCCCACACCAACTGCCGGAGTCCCGCTGGAGTAAGCGGCTTTGACCATTCCAGGTCCGCCGGTGGCAAGAATCAGAGAAACATCATTGTGGCTCATGAGATATCCGCTCATTGCAACGGTCGGTTCATCGATCCATGCAATGATATCTTCCGGTGCGCCGGCTTTGACTGCTGCATCAAGAACGATCTTGGCTGCCAGACAGGTGCATTTTTTTGCACGCGGATGGGGACTGAAAACAATACCGTTACGGGTTTTGAGCGCACAAAGTGCTTTGAAGATGGCGGTCGAGGTCGGATTTGTTGTCGGAATGATACCGGCAATAACACCGCGGGGTTCTGCAACCTTGATCATCCCGGTCGCATCATCCGTTTCAATAATTCCGCAGGTCTTCAAAGGAAGATACTTGTTACAGATATATTCGGACGCGTAGTGATTTTTGATGATTTTGTCTTCCACGATACCCATGCCGGTTTCTTCGACCGCCATTTGTGCAAGCGGAATACGCATGTTGTTTGCTGCAAGTGCTGCCGCTTTGAAGATCTTGTCAACCTTTTCCTGGGAGAAGTTAGCGAATTCCTTTTGTGCCGCACTGACTTTGGCAACCAGTGTGTCAATCAAGGCTCTTTCTTCTGCCTCTTTCACTTCAGGGGCAACTTCAGGTGTGTTTTTCACTTTCTTGTCCATTTTTAACTCCTTGTGGGTTGTTGGATGATTTTTATTTATCATCAGATGTGTTTTTTTTATCATCTGCGATTAATATATCACAGGTTTCTGGAATTGCAAGCGAAAAATAAAAGTTTTATTGATATTTTTTTATCATCACGAAAAAGAGCTGTCTATTGCTTGTGTATAAAAATGAAACTGGTTCGCAGATGTCGAAGATAATTTTATATAATATCCGAAGTGGGTGAAGAGGATCTTTGATGAATGGTTTTGCGTGAAAAATAAAAAATTTCTTTGCCTTGAAATAGATGTGATGTTAAAAAACGAACATCAGGAATAATCAAAAAGCGCTGTTCCCCATACAGGTTGGTAAATCCTTCTGCTATTTTTACTTTAAGATGGCATTTCGATTTTTACATCGTAAAAATCGGAATGCCGCAAAAAGGTTTGGAAAAAAGGGGTGGAGTTTGAGGAGGGGAAAA
>JAFTJI010000184.1 GCA_017456495.1 Lentisphaeria bacterium
ATGTCAGAAAATTCTTGTTGCGATCTGTAAAATGGGGCGTTTTCGGTGGTTACTCTGTGAGTAGCCACGCTCAACCTACCATTTTCAGCTCATCAACAATCCTTTTTCAGACAAATTTTGCCGGACTTTTGAAATTACCTCAACGGAGAAAGATTTTTATGGGATTGTTCAAACTGGTTTCTGATTATACACCATCTGGCGATCAGCCGGCGGCGATTGCGGCTCTGACGAAAAATCTCCGGGAAGGCTGCTCTCATCAGCTGCTGCAGGGAGTCACTGGGTCGGGAAAAACATTCACGCTTGCCAATGTGATCGCACAGTTTGACCGTCCGGTATTGGTCTTTTCCCACAACAAAACGCTTGCCGCACAGCTTTACAGTGAGTTCAAATCATTTTTCCCCGAAAATGCAGTGGAATATTTCATCAGTTATTACGACTATTATCTGCCGGAATCCTATATCCCGCAGACAGATACCTATATCGCAAAAGATGCCAGCATCAACGAAAATATCGAACGGCTCCGTCTTTCCGCGACATCCTCGCTGATCTCAAGAAAAGATGTGATCGTGGTTGCAAGTGTCTCCTGTATTTACGGTTTGGGTTCGCCCGATGAGTTTCAGGGGATGTGTATTGAATTGAATGTGGGGGATACCGTAAACCGGAATGAGTTCCTGCACCGGCTGATCGCCATTCAGTACAACCGGAACGATATTGCACCGGAAAAAGGGATGTTCCGTGTCCGGGGCGATTCCGTGGATGTGTTTCTGGCAGAAAAAGATGAAGTTCTGCGGGTGGAGTTCTGGGGCGATTCCGTGGAATCTCTCTCCCGGCGCGACACACTGACAGGCAAGCTCATCGCCAATGTGAACAAAGCGTTCATCTTCCCGACCCGTCTGTTCGTGATGCCGAAAGAAGCGATCGAAGCGGCAACCGTCACCATCAAGGAAGAGTTGAGAGAGCGGGTGAAAGAACTGGAAGCAGCCAACAAACTTGTTGAGGCGCAGCGGTTGTTCCAGCGGGTCAATTATGACTTGGAAATGATGAACGAGATCGGCTACTGCAGCGGGATCGAAAACTACTCCCGGCATCTTTCTCAACGCCCGCCGGGAAGCCGCCCGTTCTGTCTGCTGGACTTCTTCAAAAACAATTTTATCACGTTCATCGACGAATCTCATGTGACGGTTCCCCAGATCCGGGGGATGTACAACGCTGACCGCAGCAGAAAAATGACTCTGGTGGAACACGGGTTCCGTCTGCCGTCATCACTTGACAACCGCCCGCTGAAGTTCGATGAGTTTCTGAGTCTGACCGGCGACACGGTTTATGTTTCCGCCACGCCTGCCCCTTATGAGATCGAACTTTCCGGAAAAGAGATCATCCAGCAGGTTGTCCGCCCGACCGGTCTGCTTGATCCGGAAGTGACGGTCCGTCCGCTGGAACATCAGGTGGACGATGTGATGGAAGAGATCCGGAAGTGTGCAGAAAAGAAAGAACGTGTTCTCGTAACGACTCTTACAAAGAAGAGTTCGGAACGGCTTTCCGATTATTTGACCGATCTCGGGCTGCGTGTGAAATATATTCATTCTGAACTGGATGCGATCGAACGTGTCCGGATCCTTTCGGAGCTGCGCGACGGTAATTTTGACTGTCTGGTGGGGATCAACCTTCTGCGTGAGGGGATCGACTTGCCGGAAGTCGCGCTGGTGGCGATCCTCGATGCCGATAAAGAAGGTTTTCTGCGTTCCTCCCGTTCTCTGATCCAGGTAGCCGGACGCGCTGCCCGGAATGCCAACGGAAGAGTTATCCTCTACGCCGATAAAATCACCGATGCCATGCAGGAGCTTCTGACCGTTACCGAAAACCGCAGAAAAGTCCAGATGGCTTACAATGAAGCGCATGGAATCGTTCCGAAAACCATTCAGAAGAAAAAGCAGGAAACGATCGAAAATGCGATTTACGACATGGCGGAAGAAGCACCGCAGGGCATTCTGAAAGCCGGAGAAAAACGGGCTTCTTACAACGCCGGAGTGCCGGACAGGAATCTGGATGAGATCATTTCCGAACTGGAACGGGAAATGCTTCAAGCTGCAGAAGATCTTGAATTTGAGCGTGCCGCACAGCTGCGCGATAAGATCCGTGAACTGGAAAAGAACGGTTTACCGTCACAAAAAACAAAGGAGAAAAAGAAATGAAAGAGAGAACGGGGAGACAAAAGAAAAAACTTTTGAGGAAAGTTTTTCTCTTTTCTCCCCGAACCCCTCTTTTCTTTTTTCAAACCTTTTTGCGGCATTCCATTTTTTGAAAGAGTTCAAAAAATGAAATGCCATTAAGAGGTAATTAAAAAAACAAGCAAAATCTGAACCGATAATTGGAGAAAAAAATGTTGATCCCGGATGTACCTGATGCAAGTTGTCCCCCGCTGGAATATTCCCATTTTCCCACAAAATGGCAAGCTGTTCTGTGGCGGAATTATAATTTTGTCACGTTGAAAAAACTTGCTGAAATTTTGGAATGTTCCGAAGATGAATTGACAAACGCAGCACAGGAAATGGGATTGCCTGCCGTTCAGCCGGCACCATCTGACTGGGTGCGTTACGGATATCTGACCGTGATCCGGAACAACTGGCATTTGCTCAATTATGAACAGCTTCTTCAGCTTCTTGAGTGGTCTCCTGAACGGATGCGCGCGGCATTGCGGGAAGAAGATTTTCTCTGGGGCAAACTCGGCAACATGAAACCGGATTGCGGAAAAGTTGTTTATTCCCCTCTGACTGCAGAAGAACGTGCCGCCACAGAACAGTTCCGTCAATGCTGGCAGAAATATGTTCCGGCAGAAGAGTACGGCTATCAGGAAAATCCCTTTACGTTCAGCGGAAAATACCGTACATTCTTCCCGGCGAACGGCAAAGATGGTCCGTTCTCTCTGAGGTTTGTTCACTCTTATGCAGCGACTTGCGGAGATCTTCTTCTTGATATCGACAGCCGTGATCCGGTTCCGGAAAATCTGCTGAAAGAGTATGCTGCACAAGGGATCAACGGGATCTGGTTCCATGTGATCCTTTATCTGCTCCATCCGGTAAAAGGTTCGGAAGAGTTTTCTGAAGGGTTTGAAACCCGGTTGAAAAATCTTGCGGCTGTAGTGGAACGGTGCAAAAAGTACGGCATCGGGATCTATCTGTATCTGAACGAGCCCCGGGGAATGACAGAAGCGTTTTACGAAAAAAATCCCGGCTGGCGCGGGGTGCTTACCAATCCGAAAGAAAATCAATATGCCTGCTGTACCAGCAAGGGCGAAGTTCTTCGGTGGATGGAAGAGGCGATCTATACCGTTTTCAAACGTGTTCCGGATCTTGCCGGGGCTTTCATGATCACCATGTCCGAAAACGTGACCCACTGCAACGCCCAGCATAAAGTCGATGGATGTCCGCTGTGCAGAGAACTTCACGGTTCGGAGATCATCGGAGCCATTGCACAGGCGGCAGAGCGGGGAATGCATCGGGCTTCCCCTGAAGCGAAACTTCTGATGTCAGACTGGGCTTGGGCGGAAAAGAATTTTGATCATGAAGCAGAGTTCCGGAAGAAAGTCATTGACCGACTTCCGCAGAATGTCTGGTTCCTGACCATCAGCGAATGGGGCAAGGCGATTCAGATCGGCGGAACACCCAACACGGTTTTTGATTATTCCATTTCCCAGCCCGGACCTTCCGATGAATCTGCGGAAGCGGTCAGATATGCAAAATCCAAAGGTTTGAAAGTTGCGGCAAAGATCCAGGCGAACAACTCCTGGGAACTCTCTTCCGTTCCTTATATCCCGGTGCCGTATCTCATCGAAGAACATATCAAGCGGCTTGCTGATGCGGGTGTGGATGGAATTATGCTGAGCTGGACCCATGGCGGCTATCCCGGCGGAAACCTTGCCCTGATCCACAGTTCCGTCGATGAGCTGGTTCAGAGCAAGTTCCGGAAACAGACGGCTGAAAAGATCTGTCAGGCTCTGCGCCTGTTCGGAGAAGCGTTCCGGAACTTCCCCTTTGACGTTATTACAGCCTACACCTGTCCGGCAAATTACGGTCCCATGAACCTGCTTCATGCCAAAGCAACCGGAAGAAGGGCGACAATGGTCGGATTTCCCTACGATGACCTGACCCGCTGGAGATCCTGTTATCCGGAAGATGTTTTTGCGGAGCAGTTCCGTAAAGTTTCCGATGGCTGGGGTGCCGCAATGCCGATTCTGGAAGAGGTGAAGAAAGAGCTTCTTCCGGAAGAACAGGAGCTGTTCCGGGAAATTGAAACCATGGCAACGGGGGCATATTGTCACTTGTACAGTGCGGACCTGCAGATCCGTTTTGTGCGCTGCCGCGAATCCGGGGACCTTGCCGGAATGAGAGATGCCGCCGCAAAAGAATTGGAAAACACGAAACGGCTTTATGAACTTGTCCGGGAAGACAGCAGGATCGGTTTTGAATCCAGCAATCATTACTATTATACCTTGAATGATCTGCTGGAAAAAATCGTAAACTGCGAAAGTTTTCTTTGAGGGGAGATAACGGAGAAAGAGAACGGAAACGTCAGCAGACGCCATTACTGACCGGCAAAAAAAACAAAAAAAAATCGCATATCCGCCCTTGACACCATTGTGTACCGCAAAGTATATTGTACATAAAAGAAAAGGTGGATGATTATGCCGCTACCGTCAAAGCAGGAAATGATTTATACTTATCTCCTTGAGATGTTTCAGGGAGATATACCGCAGAATGGAAGGTTGCCCTCGGAAAACGAACTGGCAACCAGAATCGGTGTTGCCCGGAGAACTCTGCGGTACACATTGCAACGGCTGGAAAATGAGGGTTTTATCGTCCGGACAAATCACGGAACATTTCTCCGGAGCAAGGTCAAAAAGAAAGAGATCCAGCCGATCACCGTTCTCGTTCCCTGTCCGGATTATCTTGCGGCAACCGGTTATTGGAGCTCCTTTCTGATCCATCAGATGCTCCTGGGGGCGATGGAATCCGCCGTCAGAGCTGGAACTTATGTCGTTACCCTGCCTATTACAATAAATAATAATCCCAACGATCTGGATCTCCGGCAGTTCAACCATCTTGATCAAGACAGTATGGTGATGACTCACGGGGTGGAATGGGCTCCGCAGCTTCTGCAAACGCTGAACGAACGCGGCTGCCGGTGCGGACTCGTCAGTTCAAGACCGATTCCGCTGAAAGAGTTCTCAAGATACGGAACACCGCTCTTTAATTACCATCTTTCCGACTACTGGGAGTGTTTGGGCTCCGGAGTAAAACAGCTCGTTCAGGACGGCGCGCATCAGGTCGTATATTTCGGCAGAGCTTCCACAGATATTTCCAAGCATGGCAAAGCCTATTTTATGAAAGCCTGCCGGGAACTCGGGTTGGAGTTCTCAGAAGACAGCTTTGTTCTCTTTGAAAACAATATCCCTCCGCATAAATTATTATCAATGCTGAGAGATGTTTATCAGAAAACCAGGTTTGACGGTTTGATTTTTGATAACGATGTTTTTACAGAGATCCCGGCAGATCTTGATTTTTTCAAAGAGACCGGGATCCCGCCTGAAACACGGATGATTTTCAGTGTCAGCGAAATGCTGAAATGCCCGGGTCTGCCGCCGCATACAAGAGTTCTGCACCGTCCGCAAAAGAAAATCGCCGGGCAGCTTGCAGAATTTCTTCTTTCGGGTGATAAAGGACAATACGCACACCGCCTGCTTTATGAATTTCCGTTTCTGGAAGAATTTCTGCAGCGGACCGGATTTGAAGGATAACAAGGAAAGGATGATATAAAAAATGAAAAACATGTTCAAAACGAAATTGCTGGCATTTCTTGCTGCAGCGGGCATATCTGCCCTGCTCTGCGGTCAGAATCTCATCGAAAACGGAGATTTTGAAAACGGAATCTCTCAGTGGAAACTCCCGACATGGAAACATAACTGGTTGACGCCTGTTCAGGACAAAGCAAACTCTCAAGGCGTTGGCGGAGCCTCCTCCATGCGGATGGACTGGACCAATAAGCACACCTTTTATGTGATCTACCACAAAGAGATCAAGATCCCGGCAGGATTGAAAGAACTGGAACTCTCTTTCTGGACAAAATCCGCTGGATATGAAAATACTACGAAGGGACAGCTGAATATTTCTGTGGAATTTCCGGAAATGAAAAAGAAAAAAGGCTGGTCAAACGGGATCAGCACGCCCTGGAACAAAACTCAGCCGGACTGGACATTTTTTGAAAAGCGGATCCCCGTTCCTGCCGGTGTGACTAAGATGAAAGTAACAATGAGGATCCATGGTTACAAAAATAAAGTGGGCACGACCTGGGTCGACAACATCTATATCGGACCTGTCAGGGAAAAGACCAAAGCAGTTGTTCAGGATAAAAAAATTGTTCTCTCCCGGGGAATCTCAACGTGTGACCACGGCGGCGTTTATTATCCCGGTGAAGAGATCATCTACTCTTACGAGTTCAACAGCAGCAAGATTCCCGGGAAAACCCTTGATTTTTCCTGGCAGGTCAATGATTATGACGGAAAAAAAGTCATTTCCGGAACGCAGAAAGTCACGCTTCCGAAAACCGCCGCAGGAACTTTTCAGCTCAAACTGCCCGATTTGAAAGCATATCGCGGCTGGTTCGCTCTGAAAGGAAAACTCTCTGAAAACGGGTTAAAAATCGCAGAAGTGACCAGTTCCGGGATGATCCTTGAGCGTCAGACAGGGAGACGGGATCCGTTTTTCACCGCAAAGGGCGGCGGCTCCTACGAAAGACAGCGCAGAATGGGCAACGGTTCTGTCGGTTACTTTGTACAGCGCAGATTTTTGCAGATTGGTCCGGATCAATACAATCCCAGAATTATGGAAAATATCGACAAGTTTATCCGGAACTGCAAGGAATACGGTTTTGAACCGTTCTTCCAATTTTACATTTCACAGGCAAAAAACGAAAAACGGAACCCGAAACAGCCGAAATATATGTTCGATGAAGTGAACGCAAAGCTGGCAAAGGGGATCGATCCTTACGATGCGGCATATTATCAGACCTGGCGGAATATGTTCGCCATGATGTTCCGCCGCTACAACAAGGATGTGACCGACTGGTATTTTGCGGATGAAATTTATCACTCTTATCATCTTTCCAAGTATGAAATTCCCCACTATCTTGCCGTTTTGAAGATCTTCCACGAAGAGATCAAGAAAAAAGATCCCGGCAATGTGATCGGCGCGGGGAATACATTCATGGATCGCGACCCCATCGGCAAAAAGATGTGGCCCGATGTGAAAGATTATGTGGATGGTCTGGCATGCAGTCTTTATCTCGGCAGCACCACCGCCGGAAAAGGGTTGAGTGTCACAAGCCCCGAACAGTGGGGATTGCTGAAGAGCTTTGCATATACCCGTTCCATCATCGGTCCGGATAAGTTTATCACCTCCACAGAAGGCGGTTACAGCTTTCTTGATTTCCCTGCCATCGACGGCGATATTACAAAATATGTTGCCACTGTCGTTGCCCGGAATATGGTTCTGCTGAAAACGCTGGGGGTCAGGAAATGGACCTACTTCACGTTCATCAACGACGGTATGTACGAATCCAAAAGATGGGGCAGCGGACGGGTCGACTACGGCATGTGGAACAGAGCTTCCGGCTGTCCGAAACCCCACGCTGCAGCCTGGGCAGTCGCCGCAAGAATGCTGGCATTTGTGGAAAAACCAATCAATGCGTCCCCCCACTCCGATGTCTATTGTTATGTTTTCAAAAAAGGAAATAAGACTCTTGCGGCGTTCTGGGCGTTCAGCAAAGACGGTGTGGAAGCGGTCATTGACATGCCTGCAGACTGGAGCGGTATGGATTTCATCGGACGTCCGCTGAAGGGAAAAGCCGGGAAACAGAACATGAAACTGAACGAACAGGTTCGTTATCTGGAATTTGATGCGCCGCAGGAAGTTGTGGCAAAAGCGTTCCGGAACGGAAGATATCTCCTGCCGGAAGCCTATATCACTGTAACCCGCGAAAACGGCGATATGGTCAGCATTTACCTGCAGAACAAAACGGCAAAAGATCTTACCGGAACAGCCGTCCTGAATCAGCTCCCGGCGAAGAAATTCAAAGTCCCTGCCGGAAAACTCTCCAAAGTCTCGTTCAGTTGTCCGCCGGGATCCGGAAAGCTCAATGCAAAGGCATTTATCAACGGTTTGACTTACTCCGTTTCCAAAGACGATGAATGGTATGCAGTTACAAGACTTCCCGCTGCGCCCGCAATCAGGAACGGCAAGCTGACAGGCTTTGAAAAAGTTTCTCCGCTGGTCATGGACTCGGTGAAATATCTGATGCCGGACAATGCGGACGGACACGGTTTCTGGAACGGAAAAGATGACCTTTCCGCGAAGATCTATCTCGGCTATGACAAGAACTATTTCTATCTTGCCGCAGACGTGACCGATGAAGTGAACGTCACCCGCAGTCATGGGATCAACGCGTGGAATCAGGACTCCATCCAGTTCGGCTTCGATACGGCAAACAACGCCTTTGACCCGGTTCTCTTCCCCGGCGGTTACGATGGCGATGACCGGGAATTTATCATCTCAGCCACACCGCGCGGACCGGAACTGTTCTGTTATACCGGAACGCCGGATATCGAACGGAAAAATCTGGAAAAACCGCAAGTTGTGAGAGTTGGGAACCGGACGCTTTATCTGGGACGGATCCCGTGGAGTGCTCTGGGCGCACTGAAAGGAAAGCCCGGTTCTGTCTTCGGGTTCAACCTTGTGGTTTTTGATACCGATGATCCCAAAGGAGCCCTTGCGTGCCACCTGAACTTTTCCAAGGGGATCACCTACGGAAAAGCACCCGCAATGTTTAAACGTTTTATACTCAAATAAGAAAGGATGATTTATGAAACACACAAAATTGATACTTGGTCTGCTTGCAGCCGGAATGATCTTCGGACTCAATGCACAGAATCTTGTGGAAAACAGCAGCTTTGAAAACGGCGTTGACCAGTGGGCTCCCCCCAGCTGGAAACGGCCGGACGGAAAAATCTGGCTTACTCCGGCTTCTGATAAAGCCAACTCTCAGGGCGCAGGCGGAGCTGCCTCTCTGAGACTTGACTGGACAAACAAGCACATTTGCCATATCTGGTACAAAAAAGAGATCCCTCTCAACGGATTGAAAGAGGTGGAACTCTCTTTCTGGGGAAAAAATGTTGGCTATGACAAAACCAATATCATTGAAATCACAGTAAACTTCCCCGATGCAAAAGATCCCAAAAAGAGAAATATCAGCACAGGCAACAAATGGAACCGTTCTCCGAAAGAATGGACCAATTTCAGCCGGCTGATCCAGGTTCCGGAAGGCGCAACCAAAGCAAAACTCTGTATCCGGATCCATGGATTCACAAGCACAAAAGGAACCAGCTGGGTCGATAATGTTTACTTCGGCGCGCCGCAGAAGAAAGGCAACGGGCAGCAGGCAAAAAAATAATTGTCCTGAAACGCGGTGTGCCGGTTTGTGACCACGGCGGCATCTATTATCCCGGAGAACCCATGACTTACTCCATTGAGTTCTCAAAAAATACGGTTCCCGGGAAAAAGATGAACTTCACATGGCAGATTCAGGACTTTGACGGACAAACTGTTGCAGAGGGAACGCAAGCGGTCACGCTCCCCGCAGCAGAAGAAGGAGCTTTTCAGTTCAGATTGCCGGAACTGAAAGGATTCCTCGGCTGGTTCGCATTCAAAGGAAAATTTACGGAAAACGGAAGAACACTTGCAGAAATGCTGAGTTCCGGAGTCGTTGTTGAGCGACAGCCGGGGAAACGGGATCCGTTTTACTCTGCGAAAGATCCCGGAACCATCGAAAAACAGATCCGCATGGGTAACGGTTCCAGCAACTATCTTGCCCAGCGCAGAGTCATGCAGTCCGGTCCCGACAGTCTTTATCCCCGGGAAGAAAAACGCCTGAAAGAGTGGCTCGCCATGTGTGAGAAATATGGATTTGAACCTTATATCATTTTTCATATTTCCCAGTACACCACGCCCAACAATCAGCAGCAGCCGCTTTATATGCGGAAGATGGTCAATGATAAGCTGGCAAAAGGGATCGACCCTTACGATGCAGCGTATTATCAGACCTGGAAAAATTATTTTGCACAGTTGGCTAAAATCGCCAATGGAAGAGTGCGGGACTGGTATATCGGTGATGAAATTTACAATGTCTATCACCGTTCCAAATGGGAGGTTCCTCACTATGTCGGCGTGCAGAAAGCTCTTTATGAAGTAATCAAAAAAATTGATCCTTCCATGATGGTCGCAGGCGGCGGGACGTTTATGGATAAAGATCCCCTCGGTAGAAAGATGTGGCATCTGGTCAAAGATCATCTTGACGGGTTGAGCTGCAGTTTGTATCTGGGGAAAGGCACAGTTGCAAAGGGAATGACCCTTGACGGTCCGGAGAGCGGAAAACTTCCTGACCGGTTCAAAGATACCCGTTCGGTCATCGGAAACAAAAAATTCATCTCCGGAACGGAAAGCGGTTACAGTTTTCTTGAGTTTCCGAAACTGAACTCGGATATGGTGAAAGAAATTGCCAAGATCAATGCAAGAAATCTTGTTGTTCTGCGCGCCATGGGTGTCCGGAAATGGACGTTCTTCACCTTTGATAATGATGGAATGTATGAGTCTGCGAAATGGGGCAGCGGCAGGATTGATTACGGCATGTGGAACCGGGCTTCCGGTTCCCCGAAACCTCATGCGGCAACATGGGCAGTTTCCGCCCGGGCTCTGGCATTCGTGACGGATCCGGTGGATGCCTCACCCTGTCCGGATGTCTATTGTTATGTCTTCCGCAAAGGAAAGAAAACTCTTGCGGCGTTCTGGGCGTATGTTCCGGAAGCAATTGATGCAACGATCACAATGCCAACGGATTGGAGCGGAGTTGATTTTCTCGGAAGACCTCTGAAAGGGAAAGCCGGACGGCAGAACTTCAAGCTGAACGACCGGGTGCTTTATCTGGAATTCGATGCACCGCAGGAGGCTGTCGTGAAAGCATTCCGTACAGGAAAATATGTCCTGCCGGAAGTTTATGTCACGCTTCACCGGATCAACGGCGGAAAAGTCTGCGTGAGTATCAAAAACAAAACTGCCCGTGATCTGCAGACCGCAGTTTCTTTAAACGGAAAAGCTGCGAAGAAGATCACCGTCAAATGCGGTACGGTTGCGGAAGTCATCTTTGATTGTCTGCCGGGCAATGGAAAACTTACTGCGGCGGCAGTGGTCAACGGGATCCGTTACGGGGTTGAAAAAGAAGATGAATGGTATGGTGTTGCACCCCTTTCTGCTGCACCGGCAATCAGGAATGGCGCACTGAAAGGGTTTGAAAAGGTCACTCCGCTGGTCATGGATTCCGTCAAACACCTGAAACCGGCTGACATCGACAGTCACGGCATCTGGACAGGGAAAGAAGATCTGGCAGCAAAGATCTATCTCGGTTATGACAAGAGCTTTTTCTATATCGGAGCGGAAGTAACGGACGATGTTCAAATTTCCCGTTACAGCGGCGAACTTTCCTGGAACCAGGATTCTGTTCAATGCGCGTTCGATACGGAAAATACCAGTTTTGACAAGATCCTTTCTCCGGGCGGCTACGATGCCGATGACCGGGAATTTATCTTCTCTGCGACTCCCAAAGGACCTGAAATGTTCTGCTATGCCGGAACTCCTGATATCATGCGGAAGATGATCGGGAAACCGCAAATCGTCCGGACCGGAAACAAAACGGTTTATCTGATCCGGATCCCGTGGGCGCATCTCGGCAAGCTGAAACCGGTCAAAGGTTCTGTTTTCGGATTCAATATCATTGCTTTTGACTTTGATGCAAAAGATGCGACGACGTCCTGTCAAATGGAATTTTCACCGGGGATCACCTACGGGAAAACTCCTGCTCTGTTCAAACGGTTTATTTTAAAATAAGGAAATTACATCATGGGCTCTTATTACACACGGGAAAATCCACAGGATCTGAACCGGTATTACTCTCCGGATATCCTGATCGTCGGCGGCGGAATGGCTGGAATCTCTGCTGCAGTCACAGCCGCGCGGCTGGGTGCGAAAACATTGCTTGTCCATAACCGTCCGACTCTTGGCGGACCTGCAGGATCCGAATGTGAATGTGAGTCCATCGGTGCCCTGATCGTCGGCGGTTCCAACTGGACCACCCGGGATGCCCGGGAGACCGGACCCATCGAAGATTTCCGCATGACAACCGAATATCTCTACGAAAACGGATGGCGGAACCATCTCAGTCAGGTTCTGCGGGATGTGGCGGAAAAAGAGGACAATCTTACTCTTCTCTTAAACACCGAAGCATACGATGTGAAAGTGGAAAACGGCAGGATCACGGAGATCCTTGCCCGGACTTTGAACAGCGATCTGACCAACCGCATCACCCCGAAGATGGTTCTGGATTGCTCCGGAGACTCTTTTGTTGCAGTGAAAGCAGGAGCGCAATTCAGACACGGCAGAGAGGGAAAAAGCGAGTTTAATGAGAGTCTTGCACCCGATCAGCCCGACACCTGCACCCTGGGGTCAAGCATCTATTTCCGGGCAGTCGATACCGGTCATCCGATCCCGTTCAAAGCTCCGGATTGGGCAGAGAAGTTTACTGATAAAATGCTTGGTCCGGGAAGATCCCATAAAGATCCCCGGAAAGGGTTCTGGTGGATCGAATGCGGCGGGGAGATGGACACCATCTGCGACAATGAAGTGATCTACAAACGGCTTCTCGGAGTCGTCTACGGGGTCTGGGATCACATCAAAAATCATGGGGATCACAATGCGGATAATTATGCCATCGAGTGGATCTCCAGCATTCCGGCAAAGCGGGAATCCCGCCGTATCATGGGCGACTATATCCTGACTCAAAATGATGTCGAAAAACATGCAGTCTATCCTGACGGAGTGGCATACAGCGGAGGAAATCTGGATATTCACCCGCTGAAAGGGATCTTCAGCGGAAACACACCCTGCGGACCGGAACACGGGATCCTCTCCCCCGGACTTTATCAGATCCCCCTGCGCTGTCTTTACACTCCAGAAGTGGAAAATCTCATGATGGCAGGCAGAAATATCAGCGTGACCCATGCGGCACTTTCGTCCACCCGTCTGATGGGAACTTGTGCGCTGTGCGGTCAGGCTGTGGCGGCAACGGCTGTCCTCTGCTGCAAGTATGACGAAATTCCCCGGACGATTTCCGAAAAACGGATGAAAGAACTGCTCCGGCTTCTTTACCGTGTGGATCATACGCTGCCGGATGTTGCCGTGGAAGATCCCGACAATCTCTGTCTTGATGCGAAAGTGGAAGTTTCTTCCAGCATGGTGTTGGACCTGATTAACATGGAATGTATTGGAACAGAAGCACTTGGAACCGGCGAGTCTCCTGTAGCGCAGTCCTTTATTGCCACAACTCCGGAAATCCGGGAAGCGGTATTTATGATGAACAACAACGGAGCTGAACCGGCAGAAGTCTGCGCGGAACTGGTGCGGCAAACAGAAATGTATGAGTTCACAAAAGGAACTGTCATTGCTGAATCCAAAGTCCAAGTTGCACCGGGGAAAGGACAGAAGATTAAGTTCAGTTTCAATGCCGGAACGGAGGTTGGAAAACGCTATTATATCCGTCTGAGCGGTCCGGCTTCTGTGGAAAGCTGTTTGAACATGCGGAACCTGCCCGGCATCTGGCGTGCGAACCTGCCGATTTCGTGGCCGCCGCAAGGGGATAATACCAACCACAGTTTCAAACTTGTTCCGGAACAGAAACCTTTCGAGGGAGAAAATATCGTCAAAAGCGCGAACCGCGGCGGCGATGATCTTTCCATCTGGATTTCCGATCCGAAAGCGGGATTCCCGCAGACGGCTCAGGTCACTTTCCCCGAAAAGAAGACCGTTTCCTGTGTGGAACTGGTCTTTGATACCTGTCTGGAACACATCAATATTTACTCGTCCCAGATGGAGTGTGTGAAGGATTATGTTCTGGAAGGGATCTGCGGCGACCGGGTGATCGTTCTTGCGGAAGAATCAGACAATTATCTGCGGTTCCGGAAACATGTTTTCCCGGCAGTGGAACTTTCCGCATTGCGCCTGACGGTTCGCGCCTCCCGAGGTGATTCCTCTGCGAGAGTCTATCAGATCAGAGCTTATGAAAAAGCAGAAATATGCTGAAAGAAAGGATGTCAAACCGTGAAAAAATGGTTGTTATTTCTAATCGCTGCAATAATGTCAAGCAGTACATTCGCTCAGAACCTGATTGAAAACAGCAGCTTTGAGGATGGAATATCTCCGTGGAAACCTGCCGGTTGGAAACTGAGCGGCGGTAAAAAATGGCTTTTCCCTGTCGCTGACGCCACCACGTCTCAGGGAGCAGGCGGCAGCACCTCCATGCGGCTTGACTGGACCAATCAGCATATCTGTTATATCCTGTATCAGAAAGAGATCAAACTGCCGACGGCAAAGGAACTGGAACTCTCTTTCTGGATGAAAGCCGCCGGTTATACCACATTCAACCAAGTGGAAATCGCTGTTGTTTTTCCGGAAATCAAGGATAAGAAGAAAAATACCATTTCTTTGCGGAATCCGTGGAACCGCAGACCGGAAGAGTGGACGCAATATACAAAAAACATAAAAGTCCCCGGAAATGTAACGAAAGCCAGACTTTGGATCAAAGTTCACGGATACAAAAATCTGAAAGGTACAAACTGGCTGGATAATCTTTACTTCGGACCGGTAAAAAAAGCGGTGGCGGAAAAACCTGTTGAGAAAAAAATCGTTCTGAAACGCGGGATCTCCACGCAAAAGCATGGGGGAGTCTATTATCCCGGCGAAAAGATCATTTATTCCTTTGAATATACCGACAACAAGCTCCCGGGCAAAAAGGCGGAATTTGCGTGGGAGATTTTTGACTTTGACGGAAAGAAAATCCTTACCGGAAAACAAGTTGTGACACTTCCACCGCAGAAAGATGGTGCGTTCCAAATCGACTTATCCGCTTTGAATAAACATTTCGGCTGGTTTTTCATAAAAGGCGAACTCTCTTCCAAAGGAAAGAAACTTTCTGATGTAAAAACATCCTGTATCGTTGTGCAGAAACAGATCGGAAAAAGGGATCCGTTCTTCTCTGCAAAGGGTGCAGGACCTATTGAAAAACAGATCCGCATGGGCAACGGTTCATGTGTTATCACTCTTCAGAGACGTTTTATTCAGACAGGTCCGGATTCTTACCGGATGCCCAACGAAGAAAAGATGCTGGAAGAGGCTGTCAGATACGGATTTGAGCCGTTTTTCCTCTTCCATATCTCCCAGCATTCAACGCCGAAAAACCCGCAGCAGCCGAAATTTTTGAGGCAGAAAGTCAATGAAAAATTGGCGAAAGGGATCAATCCCTACGATGCAGAATATTATCAAACCTGGCGCAATTTCTTTGCCATGCTCGCTGAAAAGTACAAGGATAAAGTTCAGGACTGGTATCTGATGGATGAAATTTACAATATCTATCATCAGTCAAAATATGAACTGGATCACTATATTCAAGTCCAGAAAATCATGTATGAGGAGGTCAAAAAACGGAAACCTTCCAATATCATCGGCGGCTGTGGAACATTTATTGATATGAATCCGGAATTGGGAAAATATCTGTGGAAAACGCTCCGGAATCATACAGACGGACTTGCCTGCAGTCTGTATCTCGGGAAAGGAACGGTTGCGAAAGGGTTGACTCTTGACGGACCGGAAACCGGAAAACTCCTGAACCGGTTCAAAATAACCCGTGATGTGATCGGGAAAGATACCTTTATTTCCGGAACAGAAAGCGGTTACTGTTTTCTGGATTTCCCGGAACTTGATTCTGAAAAAGTCAAAGAAGTTGCCAAAATCAAAGCCAGAAGCCTTGTCATTCTCAAAGCAATGGGGGTCCGGAAATGGATCTATTTTCTCTTTGAAAACGATCCCAGCTGTGAATCCGCCAGACGTGGTTACGGCAGGACTGACTGGGGAATGTGGAACCGGAAATGGGGTTCTCCGAAACCTCATGCTGCAGCCTGGGCAGTTTCCGCACGGGTTCTGGCATTCGCAACAAATCCCGTGGATGCTTCGCCATGTCCGGATATCTACTGTTATGTCTTCCGTAAAGGGGATAAAACCCTTGCCGCATTCTGGGCTTACTCCAAAGAGAATGTGGATGCAGAGATCAATATGCCGTCAGACTGGACGGGGATGGATTTTCTCGGCAGACCTTTCAGCGGAAAGAAAGGCTCAAACAATCTGAAGCTCAACGACAGAGTTCTTTATCTTGAGTTCAACGCTCCGCAGGAGGCTGTCGCAAAAGCCTTCCGGACAGGAAAATATGTCATGCCGGAGGCTTATGTGTCAATCAACCGGATCGACGGCGGAAAAGTCGGTGTCATGGTCAAAAATAAGACCGCCGGGGATCTGAAAGCGGAAGTTTCTCTCAACGGTTCTCCTGCTCAGAAAATCATTGTAAAGCGCGGAACTATCGGACAGGCGGCTTTTGCAAAGGCTCCCGGCAGCGGAAAACTATCCGCTGTTGTTACTGTAAACGGAGTCAAATATCATGCGGAAAAAGAAGATGAATGGTATCCGGTGAAAAAGCTCGCTGTACCGCCGTCGCTTCAGGGGAACCGTTTGATCGGGTTTGAGAAGGTTACACCGCTTGTCATGGATTCCATGAAGCACATCAAGCCTGCGGAAATCGAAACGCACGGGATCTGGACCGGTAAAGATGACCTTTCTGCAAAGATCTGGACCGGTTATGATGACAGGAATTTCTATCTCGGAGCGGAAGTTACCGATGATGTTCAGGTTTCCCGTTATGCCGGACTGCTGTCATGGAATCAGGATGCCATGCAGTTCGGTTTCGATATGGGAAACAATGACTATGATCTAGTCTTATCCCCCGGCGGATATGGGAACGATGACCGGGAATTTGTTCTCTCCGCCACTCCGAAAGGACCGCAGCTCTTCTGTTTCACCGGGACTTCAGACATCCGGAGAAAGCTGATCGGAAAACCGCAAGTCGTGCGGAGCGGCAATAAGACGATCTATTTTGTTGCTCTTCCGTGGTCCCTCCTCGGAAAAAAGCCGGTAAAGGGGAATGTTTTCGGTTTCAATGTTGTGATCTTTGACTTTGACAGAAAGGATGCCACAATTTCCTGTCAGCTGGAATTTTCACCGGGGATCACCTACGGGAAAACTCCGGCTCTGTTTAAACGGTTTATTTTAGAATAAGGAGAATATCAAAAAATGAACGCAAACAAATTAACAGCATTTCTTCTTTCTGCTGCGGTTACAGTCTGCCTGTTCGCTCAGAACCTTGTGGAAAATCACAGTTTTGAAAGCGGGCTTGCCCAGTGGAAATCTTCTGACTGGAAACGGAAAGACAGCAGGGTCTGGCTTCAGCCAGCTCTGGACAAAACTGATTTTCAGGGAGCAGGCGGAACCGCTTCCATGAAATTGGCATGGACAAAACAGCATGTCTGCAACATCACTTACAGCAAAACGCTGAAGCTGAACGGGTTGAAAGAAGCGGAACTCTCTTTCTGGGTGAAAAGTGCCGGTTTTGACCATAACAGTGTGACGGAACTCCTGCTGGAATTTCCGGGAGTCAAAGACAAAAAACTGAGAACCGTAAAAATCGGGAACAAATGGAACCGTCCGCCCTCAGACTGGACTTTTTTCAGCACGAAAGTTCAAATTCCTGCAGGAGCTTCAACGGCAAAACTCCATATCCGGATCCATGGTTATAAAAGCACAAAAGGAACCAGCTGGGTCGATAATGTTTATTTCGGACCTGTCCGGAAACAGGCGGAAGGACCGAAAGCAAAACATGTGATCTCACTGAAACGGGGATTCCCGGCAGAAGTTCACGGCGGGGTCTATTATCCCGGCGAATCAATGACTTATACCATTGAGTTCAAAGAAAATAAAGCTCCCGGAAAGACGATGAACTTTGTCTGGCAGCTTCTTGATTTTGACGGTCAGCCGGTTGCAGATGGCAAACAATCTGTCACGCTTCCCAACAAGGCTGAAGGTGCATTTCAAATCAAACTCGCTCCGCTGAAAGAGTTCCGCGGCTGGTTCGTTCTGAAAGGAAAATTTACTGAAAACGGAAGAACTGTCGCAGAAGTGACAAGCACCGGAATCGTTGTTGAACGACAGAAAGGAAAACGGGATCCGTTTTTCTCTGCCAAGACACCCGGAACGATTGAAAAACAGATCCGCATGGGCAATGGTTCCAGCAACTTCATCGCCCAGCGCAGACACATGCAGTCAAGCCCGACGACGTTTTACCCCAAAGAGATGAAACGCCTGAAAGCATGGCTCGCCATGTGCGAAAAATACGGTTTTGAGCCATATATCATCTTCCATTCTTCTCAGCATTCAACGGCGACCAACCAGCAGCAGCCGCTTTATATGCGGAAAAAGATCAATGATAAACTGGCAAAAGGGATCAATCCCTATGACGAAGCATATTTCCAGACCTGGAAAAACTTCTTTGCTCTGCTGGCAAAAACCGCAAACGGAAAAGTCCGGGATTGGTACATGGGAGATGAGATCTACAACACCCAGCATCGTTCCAAATGGGAAGTCTTCCACTATATCGGCGTACAGAAAGCCCTTTATGAAACGATCAAAAAGATCGATCCGTCAATGGTTGTCGGCGGAGGCGGCTGTTTTATGGACCGGCACCCCATCGGACGGAAGATGTGGCATGATGTCAAAGATCACCTTGACGGCATCTCCTGCAGTCTTTATCTGGGGAAAGTGACTGCAGCAAAAGGTTTGACCGTTGACGGACCGGAATCCGGAAAACTCCTTGACCGGTTCAAAGATACCCGTTCTGTCATTGGAAACAACAAATTTGTTGCCTGCACTGAAAGCGGTTACAACTTTCTGGATCACCCGAAAATTGATTCTGATATCGTAAAAGAAGTCGCTAAAATCAATGCAAGGAATCTTGTTATCCTGCGTGCAATGGGTGTCCGGAAATGGACGTTTTTCACCTTTGACAATAACATTTCCTACGAAAAACGCGGTGGGAGAATCGACTACGGCATGTGGAACAATGCAACCGGCTCTCCGAAACCTCATGCGGCAAGCTGGGCAGTTTCCGCCCGTATGCTGGCATTCGTGACGGATCCGGCAGATGCCTCACCTCATCCGGATGTCTACTGCTATGTCTTCCGCAAAGGGAACAAAACATTGGCGGCATTCTGGGCTTATGTGAAAGGCGATATTGATGCAAAGATCACTATGCCCTCCGACTGGAGCGGCGTTGATTTTCTCGGAAGACCGCTGAACGGAAAAGCCGGTTTGCAGAATTTCAAGCTGAACGACAGAGTCCTTTATCTGGAATTCGATGCGCCGCAGGAGGCAGTGGTAAAAGCATTCCGAAACGGGAAATATATTCTGCCGGAGGTTTATATCACTCTGCACCGGGTCAATAACGGAAAAGTCTGTGTAACCGTTCAGAATAAAGCCGGAAAAGATCTGAATGCCGCAGTTTCCCTCAACAGTCTGCCGGCAAAAAAAGTTTCCATCAAACGCGGAACCATGAAGAATGTCATTTTTGACTGTCCGCCGGGGAAAGGGAAACTCACAGCCTCTGCAGTGGTCAACGATGTCAAATATCATACAGAAAAAGAAGATGAATGGTATGGTGTTGCAAAACTTTCAGCAGTCTCCATTCAGAATGGCGCATTGAAAGGCTTTGAGAAAGTTCAGCCGCTGGTAATGGATTCTGTCAAACACTTGAAACCGCTGGAAGCAGATGTTGCAGGATATTGGACCGGAAAAAATGATTTGTCCGCAAAGATCTATCTCGGTTATGATCAGAATTATTTTTATCTCGGGGCTGAGATCACAGATGATGTTCCGGTTTCCCGTAATTCCGGTGTCCGTTCCTGGGATCAGGATGCGATCCAATGTGCCTTTGAAACAGCAAACAATGAATTTGATTCTGTTCTCACCCCCGGCGGTTATGATGCTGATGACCGGGAATTTACCATTGCCGCCACACCGGAAGGACCGGAATTGTTCTGCGGAACAGGTTCCCCGGATATTGCCCGGAAAGTCATAGGAAAACCGCAGATCGTCCGCACCGGTAACAAAACTGTTTATCTTGTCCGTTTCCCGTGGAAAAATCTTGCAAATCTGAAACCGGTCAAAGGAACAGTCTTCGGATTCAATATCGTCATCTTTGACTTTGATGCAAAAGATGCAAGAGTTTCCACTCAGCTGGAATTTTCCCCGGGGATCACCTACGGGAAAACACCTGCATTTTTCAGAAGATTTATTTTAGAATAAGGAGATAACATCATGAAAAAACAACACTTCACACTGATTGAGCTTCTGGTCGTCATTGCAATCATCGCGATCCTTGCCGGAATGCTGCTGCCCGCCCTGAACAATGCAAGAGCTACCGGTTTGAGGTCAAACTGTCAGGGGAATCTGAAACAATGGGGAACTGCCATTCTTCAGTACGCTTCAGATTATAATGACATCATTCTGCCCTGCAATGTTTATAACAAACCGGAAGAAAGCCGCAATATGATTTACAGCGATGTGCAAAGAAGCTGGAATATGTTTGCGGCTCCGTATGCCGGAATGGATATCGACAAAAAAATCGCTGCAAATGAAGGTTCCAGCAAAGGGGTTCCGCTGGAATGGCAGCACGGAATCATGAAATGTCCGGCATCACCGATCGGAGTCTCAACTTTCATGTATGTGCAATATGGCATGAACCAATACAATACCGGAGGAAAACCTTACACCTCTCTTCCGGCGATCCAGAAGTTCGGACAGGCAAAGCGCGCAAGTGCAATGTCTTACCTCATGGACTCCACAAATGTTGCAACAACGCTGGAAACAGTTGATACATCCTCACCCAAGGAGCATGGACGTGTTGCCACTTCCAATGGCAGCTATTCCAACAGAAGCAGACACCGCGGGTACTGCAATATCCTGTTCCTGGACGGTCATGTGGAATCCATGTCGGAAAATACCTTGATGTCGCACAAAATGCCTTCATCAACTTACGCCAACCTGAAAGCCAATGTCCTTTTCGGGTTCGGGGGCAACTTCTGAAAAAAGGAATCAAACAGTGAATCGTACTACGCAAAAAAAGGAAACTGTCATGGAACGCCTGCAGCGGATCAAGACCTCTCATCGTCTGTCCGGTGCATTCGCAAATATGCCCGCAAGAGTGCTTCCGGCTGATTCAAAACTTCATTTTGAACTGGAAATCCTCAGTCCGGAGATCATGAGAAATATTGACGAGATCGACGTGAAATATGTCCGGGACGATCACCGAATGGATGACGGCAGCATCGCCAGACTGACTCCTGACCGGGAACTGCTCTGGCAGAAAGTCCCCTGTTCCGTTTCCGGAAATATCCTTACGTTCGACCTTGATTTCAATGGCGAACATGAACACTGGATCGGCATTTCCGTTCTGGAAGGTGATAAGGAATACCGGGAAGATTTTTACTTCTATACTCTGGAAAAAGATCTTCTGAAATATAACGTCTTCAAGGGCAGTGTTCATACGCACAGCACCGGTTCCGACGGCAATTACCCGCCGGAATTTGTCCCGGCTTATATGCGGCAGGCTGGCTACGACTTCACCGCTTTGACAGACCATGCATGTTACGAACCGTCTTTGCAGGCGATCGAAGCGATGAAAAAATTCGATTCCGGCTTGGAGGTCTATCACGGCGAAGAAGCGGAAAATTACGGCTTCGGGATCACCCATATTCTGAGCTTGGGTTCTTCCGCATCCATCAGCAAGTGGGAATATGATCCGGAAAGCGACTTTTCCGCACGGGTGGAAAAAATTCAGAACGAACTGAAAGATTATCCCGAACATGATGCAAAATACACGGCGCAGTTTGAAGCGATCACAAGCAAGATCCGGGAACTGGGCGGTCTCTCCGTCTACTGCCACCCTTACTGGAAGCAGAACGCCCGCTATGCAGCAACGGAACTCATGACGGATATCATTCTCCGCAGAGGCAATTTTGATGCGCTGGAGCTTGGCAACTTCACTGTTCCCCGCATGGCTCTGCTCAACGCAAAAGTCATGGAGGCAATCCGGGAATATCTATTCCGGAAACCGTTCATCGGCAGCAGCGACTGGCATGGAAGACCGAGTCAGAAAGCAACCGTGGACTACACCATTATTTTTGCTGACAGTGCAGAATTTCCGGACTTCGCCGAAGCTGTCCGCGCAGAACGCTGCGTAGCTGTCGGCGGACAGAATGATGAGTTCCCGTTCGGTCCATACCGTTTGGTGAAATATGCTCAATTCCTTATGGAACACTACTTTAAGCAGATCCATGATCCGCTTTGTGCGGAACAGGGGGAACTGATTTTGAAAGCATTGAATGGTGATATGTCCGTTCTTCCGGCAATCGCTGAATTGAAAGAAAAAATCGCAGAAAAACAAGCTGAATTTTTCGGCAGAGGTACAAAATGAGTTTGATCAGTTACGCATCTTCCGCCTTGAAAGCGTTGTCTGTCCCGGCTGACGGAACAGAAGTCCGGGCGGATGATTTTTCCAAATTCCACGGTGGAGAACCCGGAGCAAAGACGGAAATCATATTCTCCCGCTCGAAAACAGAACTCTTTCTTGAGGTCATCTGTCATGAACCAGCAGAGATCCGTGCAAAAAGTTCTGCGAACGACTGGAGCATCTTTGAGGGCGGCGACCGTCTGGAAATCTTTTTCGGAACATTGACAGTCAACCCCTGGCTGATCCAGTGCGCCATCGGTGCAGGCGGCGGTCATGCCGATAACAACGGCTTGACTGATGAGTGGAACGCCTCAGTGGAAATCGGAGAAAACTTCTGGAAAGCAAAGGCTGTTTTCCCCATCAGCATGTTCAGAACAAATAACTTCTATACCTATTTCAACATCTGCCGCTACTCCGAAGCCCGCAATGAATATGTCACCTGGACTGATTTGGACACCAAGTTCCATGAAGTGGAAAATTACGGAATGCTCCTCTTTGACGACTACTCCCGGGTTTATTTTGCAGAGACCGGGATCATGCCGGAAAAAGAGTTCACCCGCCGGGAATTTGAAACGGAAATGGACAAATTACGGATCCCCGCCCACTGTATCCAGCATGGTCCCTGGATCACCAACGCGACACTTACAGAGATGACAATTTCCTTCGGGAGTGCAGGAAATTGCGGCGCGTTCCTGGAATACCGTCCGGCTGGAACGGAAACATGGAACCGTCTTCCTTTTGACCGGCGTGACGGAATCCTGATCCGGAATCATCAAATCCATGTACAGCATCTCAGCGGACTGCAGCCCGGAACCGTTTATGAATACCGGATCGTTACGCTGCATCCCGTTACACTTCAGGAAAATACAGGAGCAATCCACACGTTCAAAACATTGGAACCGATACGGGATAATTTCACCTTTACAGCGTTTTCCGATCTTCATTCCAATATAGTGAGGATCCGGAAAATGCTTCAGCTTGCCCCCTTGAAAGAAAGTGATTTTCTCATCAATATCGGGGATCATCTTTCCTGCGCCTGCGGGCTGGATTCTTATTACAAAGGGTTCCTTGATCTGGAATCCGAATGGTGTCAGAAAACCGGAAAACCTCTCTGTTTTGTGCGGGGGAATCATGAACAGATCGGAACCTTTGCAGGGCTTTATCAGGATCTTCTGCCCCATCCGTCCGGAAAGTCATTCTTCTCGTTCCGGCAGGGAGAAACCCTTTTCATCGCACTCGATGCCGGAAACGACAAGCCCGATGATGAATCCGGCTTGTTCTGCAATCAGGAGATGTTCCGGGAAGAGATGGCATGGCTCAAAGAGTTGGTTCAGACAGAAGAGTACCGTTCTGCCCGCTGGCGGATCGCGCTGATCCACATGCCGGCTGACAGTGCAAGATATGATGCGCTGGCAGCCGCTGATCTGCTCAAGATGATCCCGGAAACAGAACTGATCCTTGCCGGACACCGTCATTACTATTTCTATATTGACCCCAACAGCGATATCTGCGTACGGAAACGGAACGGGAAAGAGATTCCCGGAGCGACAAAACTTCCGGCTCTCACGGTTGCAAACGACACTGATACAATGCTTTGCGTCAATGTTTCACCCGAACAGATTGAAGTGAAAGTCATTGATGAAAATGGAGAACCGGTCGATACCAGAACGGTAAAAAAAGGGAGCTGTTGCAAAACCTGAAGATAAACAGCCCTGCTAGGGCTGAAGATCAAAGCCCGGGGTAAGCGGTCTGAAAAGACCGCGCAGCCCCGGGAATAGATGAAAAGAATAACATAAAGCCCCGAAGGGGTCGCAAGAACATAGCCCAAAGGCAAGCATATAAAACCAGCCCCGGAGGGGCAG
>JAFTJI010000185.1 GCA_017456495.1 Lentisphaeria bacterium
GCAAAAGAAAAATTGGGATATCTTCCTGAAAATGCTCCTCTTTATTCAGGGATGAGCGTTGCTGCTTTTTTGCGTTTTTGCGGCAGAATGCGCGGTTTGAGCGGTGCTCAACTGCAGCTTGCTTTTGACCGCGTTGTTGAAAATTGCCGCTTAAAAGATGTGCTTCGCATGGATGTGGATTCTCTTTCCAAAGGATTCCGCAGACGAACCTGTTTAGCTCAGTCACTGATCCATGCACCGGAAAATCTTGTGCTGGATGAGCCGACAGACGGACTGGATCCTGATCAGAAACGGGAAATCCGCTCTCTCATTCTTGAGCTGAAAGAGACGACCTCGATCATCGTTTCGACACATATTCTGGAAGAGATCGGTGCTGTCTGTGACCATGTTCTTGCAATCCGTCAGGGCAGGGCTGTGTTCCATGGAACCGCGGCTGATTTCCGTCGTCTTTCATCGGAAGAAGGTGCAGTTCTCCTGACTTTGTCCGGTTCTCCTGATACATCGGTTTTTAAAGAGTTGAAGGAAGTTTCTGAAGTTACGGTCAGACGTGCGGATGGAAAGGTTTCAGTAACGCTCCTGCCGAAGCCCGGCAGTGAAAAAACACTTGCTGCTGCATCATTAGCTTTTGCCGCTGCCCATAAAATCAATGTCCTGGAATGTGATATTCTGCATGCAGATCCCGGAAAGATCTTTGCGCTTCTGGGGAATAACGATAAAGGAGCATTATCATGATCCGGCGTTTTTTTGCATTAACATTGAAAGAGTTATCTCTTGCGGTTGCTTCACCGTCTGCGTGGGTATTCCTTGTAATATTTCTGGTGTTATCTTCCTTTTGTGCATTTGTTGCCAGTGGAATATTCGCTTCCGGTCAGGCTGATTTAGCGTTGTTTTTTGATTGGATGCCCTGGCTTTTCCTTCTGATCGTTCCCGCATTGGCAATGCCGATGTGGTCTGAAGAACGGCGATTGGGTGTTTTTGAATTGACGATATCCTTTCCGGCTTCTTTGCGGGAAATGGTTTTTGGAAAGTTTATTGCCGGTACAGTTCTGTTGACGATTGCCCTGCTTTTAACCTTTCCGGTTCCAGTAACCGCTGTTGTCCTTGGCGAACCTGATATTGGAGCGATCCTTTGCGGATATGCCGGCGCGTTGCTGTTGGGATGTGCCTATCTGGCTATGGCATCTTTCTGTTCTGCTGTTTCAAAAAGCCAGACAGCCAGTTTTCTGCTGTCCGTTTTTCTGTGTGGTTTCTTTCTGTTTGCCGGATGGCCCCGGGTGACGGAACTGTTGGCATTGTGGCTGCCGCAAAATATTGTAGATGCGATTTCCTCCTGTTCATTCCTTTCAAACTATCAGGCATTCCAGAAAGGTTTGATTGACACCTCGGAACTGGTTTATGCGGTGTCTGTCACGATCTTTTTCCTTGCTTTGACATGGTTTACCCTGGAGTTTGCCGCAACCGTTCCCAATGGTCTCTTTTCTGCTGGAATTTTGAGAAACCGCGCCAGTCGTCGCGCATTGGGTAAATTCTGTTTGCATTTTCTCTGGATTCTTGTGGTTTCTATTTCATTGATCGTGACCGGTCATATCTGGAAAACCCGTGTTGATATCAGCAGTGACCAGGCATATTCGATTTCTCCCATATCCAAACAGGTTGCAGCGAAACTTGAATCTCCAGTCCTGGTGCGTTTTTATGCGTCCCGTTCCAGTAAAGTCATGCTGCCTGTATTGAAGAAGTATGCTGATCGTGTCGAGTGGCTTCTGAAAGAATTTGCTGCAGCTGCCAATGGAAAAATTATTCTTGAAATTGTTGATCCGGCGGAAAATCCGATTTATGATGAAGCTGCAACTCTTGATGGCTGTACTGCAATGACCGACCCTTCCGGAGAGCAGTTCTTCCTTGGTATTTCTGCTTCAAACGGTGCAAAAACTCATGTTATTCCGTATTTGACACCGCGCCACGAAGCTCAGTTGGAGTATGATATCATCCGTATTGTTCAAAACGCAGCCCGGAAACAACGTCCGAAACTGGGAATCATGTCTCCCCTTCCGGTTTTCGGAAAACGCCCGGATCTGACCTCTCAGTTCCAGCAGATGCAAAACGAAGTCGTTACAATAGATCCGCCCTGGTATGTTATTACAGAACTGATGAAAGATTATCAGGTTATTCAGATTCCTATGGATGCACCGGAAAGTCCTGATGATATTGAAGCTGTAATCGTGATTCATCCGTCCGGAATGCAACCCAGAACTCAGTTCGCCCTTGACCAGTTTGTGCTTCGCGGCGGAAATCTTGCTGTTTTTGCAGATCCCCGGTCTTTCTATGCTATTCTGAAATCAAAAAAAGATTACTCCATGCTGGATCATTTCGTTTCGGATCTTCCCGGTCTCTTTCAGAATTGGGGTGTCTCCTACAGAACAAATCTTTTGATTGCTGATATGGATTCTGCCTACCGGAATAAGCTTCCTGACAGGATCGTGACAAATCCGCTGGTATCAAATCTGCAAAAAAACAGATTCCCGAAGGGATCTTCGGAGAGTTCATATCTCAACACCGTGTCTCTTTATTTTTCCGGGTATTTTCATCTTGAGAATAAACCGAACGTGAAAAGCCGGATTTTGCTTGAAACATCACCCAACACCCAGATTGTCAGTGCAGATGTAAGTTCTCCGGAGCTTATCATGCGCCGCTTCAAGTCCGGCGGCAAAGCCTTGCCTCTTGCTGTTTGTCTTGAGGGAACTTTTGATACTGCATATCCCGATGGAGCTCCTGATCCGACAGCGTTGAAAGATAACGCAAAAATATTGAAAAAGTCTCTGAAAACAAGCAGGATTTATCTTTTCTCAGATTCTGATATGCTGTTCAACGATGTATGTGTGCAGAAAGTTATGGATGTGACCGGTCAGCAGATTTGGGCTCGTGCCAATGATAACGTGACGCTGATCCTGAATGTGGCAGAACAATTAACGAATCAGCCTTCCCTTGCTGAAATCAGGAGCCGGATCCCTATGAGCCGTCCGTTGACCCGCTTCAATGAGATCAAAGCAAAAGCAGAACTTCGTTATCGTGATAAAATCCTGAAAGCTGAACGGGCATTTATCAGTTCTACAAGACGTTTGGAAGCAATGAAACGGGCTATGAGAAAAACTCCTTCCGAGGAGTTGATGTCCGGGATCAGAACAGAGACGAATAAGAATCAGGAAGCTCGGCGGGAGCTTAACATGCTTCGTCATACGCTTCGTTCCGAACTTGAGCAGCTGGAAACGAAAATCAAGATCATCAACCTGGTCGTTGTTCCCGGAATCATTGCCCTGTTGGGGATCATTTATGCGATCGTAAGACACAGCCTTATGACGAGAAGGAGTAAATCATGAGAAGAATATACCTGTCAATTTTGAAATATGCTGTATGTTTTCTCTTTGCAGCAGTCGCTGTAATCTCCTGTTATCTGCATCACGACAAAAAAGAAAAAGAGAACTTTTCCATTAAAAATCTGTTGACTGATTTTTCCTTGGAAGCTCCTGCGGAGATTATCGTATCGTGGAAAAATAATAAAACGACTTTGATTCAAAAAGACGGAGCCTGGTACATTAAAGAACGCGGATATCACAGAGCTGATTTGGATAAAGTTATCCGTTTTGCAGAGGGGATCCAGAAGATCCGTCCTCTGCGCCGGGCTGTTCCCGCTGATGATCAGGTCATTTCCCAGCTTCGTCTGAAAACGGCAGAATCTGACCCTGCTAAGGTTCCC
>JAFTJI010000186.1 GCA_017456495.1 Lentisphaeria bacterium
AAAACCTTTGGTTTTGAGTGAAGAGCGGCTGACGCCGCGTGAAGAGAAGCCTTGCGGCTTCGTTCACCATTTTTGCCTGCGGCAAAAATGGTGGGCGATGAGGGACTCGAACCCCCGACATTCACGGTGTAAACGTGACGCTCTAACCAACTGAGCTAATCGCCCGAACAATTAATAATAACCGTAATATACTTCCTGTTTTCAAGTTTTCAATTCCAAAAATCAATTTTTTTTACTTTTTTTATCAATTTTATTGAAATTAAACGGAAGATTCTTGATTTTTCCTTTAAAATTCGCTTGATTCCTGCACTGTTCCGGTGTATATTACTTGATGATATTATGGAATTAATAAACGGAAAGGACTGAAAAATGCAGTTTTCCATTGAAATGATACGGCACAGTGCGGCTCACGTTATGGCTGCTGCTGTCAAAGAACTCTATCCCGAAGCAAAATTCGATATCGGTCCCAGTACCGAAGACGGCTTCTATTATGACTTCGATATCCCGCAGCATCTCGCTGTCGAGGATCTCGTCAAAATCGAAGAAAAAATGGAAGAAATTAAAAAAGCGGCTTATCCCTTCACTTGTCAGGAAGTTTCCCGGGAAGAAGCTCAGAAAATGCTCGCCGGACAGCAGTATAAACTGGAACGCCTCGCTGATATCCCCGACGATGGCGTGATCACAATGTACACTTGCGGCAATTTCACAGATCTCTGCCGTGGGCCTCATGTTGCGACAACCGCTGATATCGGTGCCGTCAAACTGATGAGTGTTGCCGGTTCTTACTATCGCGGAAAAGAATCCAATCCCATGCTTCAGCGCATCTATGGTACTGCATTTCCCACCAAAAAGGAATTGGATGCTTATTTGACTCAGCTGGAAGAAGCCAAGAAGCGTGACCATCGCAGACTCGGAAAAGATCTGGATCTCTTCAGTATCTCTGAAACAGTCGGACCCGGTCTTGTTCTCTGGCATCCCCGCGGAGCTTTTATCCGCAATACCATTGAAACATTCTGGCGCGCTGAACATTACAAGAACGGTTATGAATTGCTTTATACTCCGCATATCGGACGTTCCAATCTCTGGGAAACAAGCGGACATCTCTCCTTCTATCAGGACAGTATGTATTCTCCCATGGATATCGACGGCGGTGACTATTATGCAAAACCCATGAACTGCCCCTTCCATATTGAAGTTTACAAGAGCAGAATCCGTTCCTATCGTGAACTTCCCTGCCGCTGGGCTGAACTTGGAACCGTTTATCGCTATGAAAAGAGCGGTGTGCTTCATGGATTGCTCCGTGTTCGCGGTTTTACGCAGGACGATGCTCATATTATTTGTACTCCGGAGCAGATCGAAAGCGAAATCCAGGAAGTTCTGAACTTCTGTCTTTACATTTGGAAGACCTTCCAGTTCAAAGAAATCAAAGCATATCTCTCCACCAAACCGGAAAAATCTGTTGGTGATCCCGCCCGTTGGGAACAGGCTCAGAAATCTCTGGTTCAGGCTATTCAGGCTTGTGGTCTGGAGTATGAAGTGGATAATGGCGGCGGTGCATTCTATGGACCGAAGATCGATTTGAAGGTGAAAGATGCCATCGGTCGTGAATGGCAGACCTCTACGATTCAGTTTGACTTCAATTTGCCGGAACGGTTCAATTTGACCTACGTTGGAGAAGATGGACAGCGTCATCAGCCTTATATGGTTCACCGGGCATTGTTCGGATCACTGGAACGATTCTTCGGGATCCTTGTCGAAAACTATGCCGGAGCATTCCCGTTGTGGCTGGCTCCTGAACAGGTGCGCCTGATTCCGATTTCCGAAAATCAGGTTGAATACTGTATGGAAGCGAAGAAGAAACTTCGTGCAGCCGGAATCCGTGCAGAAGTTGACACCAAGGACGGCAGCATGGGGGCGAAGATCAAAGAAGCCCGCAACATGCGTATTCAGTACATGGCGGTTGCCGGCGGACGCGAACAGGAAGCCGGAACTTTCTCTGTCAGATCCCGTAAGGAAGACCAGCTGGGAGCTATGACTTTGGAAGAATTGATAGAAAAATTACAAAACGAGATTGAAAATAAGATTTAACGTGCTATATTAACAAGATATTGCAAATTTAACAGGGAGGAAGCGGCCATCGCTAAATTACTTAAAAGCAACGACCGGGCGTATGCTGATGTTGAGCTGCGCGTAATTGGTGCAGAAGGAGAACAGCTGGGATTGCTCAAGTTGGGACCTGCGTGTCAGAAGGCACGGGATGCGGGATTGGATCTCGTTATGGTTTCAGAGAACAGTACCCCGCCGGTTTGCCGCATCATGGATTACGGCAAGTTCCTCTATGAGCAGAAGAAAAAGCTCAAGGATCAGAAAAAGAACCAGGTTGTTCAGAAAGTGAAAGAGATCAAATTCCGTTTGAATATTGATACTCATGATTATGAGGTGAAATTGAATCACGGGATCGGTTTTCTGGAAGAAGGCAATAAGCTGAAAGTTACGATCATGTTCAAAGGTCGAGAACTTGCCCATCAGGATAAAGGGTTTGAGCTGGTCAATAAGATCACAGAAGATTTGACCGGTAAAGGAACTCTTGATGCCCCCGGAAAGCTGTTGGGTCGCAATATTTGCGTTTCGTACAGTCCCGTCAAGGGATAAGTTAATAAACCGGAACAGAACTTGTTCCACACCGGAAGCGGGCGGATGGCATCTGCCGCAACGGTGAAACTTCTCGAACTAAGGAGAATAAACGATGCCGAAGATGAAGACAAGAAAGTCGATTTCCAAGCGTGTCAAACGCACGGGAACCGGGAAGTTCGTGTTTCAGAAGCCTGGTGCACGCCATCTGATGACAGGAAAGAGCGGAAAGAAAAAACGCCAGATGCGTAACGGTCAGGTTGTGCCTGATTGCATGGCTCAGCGCATGAAAAAAGCTCTGCCCTACGGCTGAAAACAACACTAACGGAGAAGAAACATGAGAGTTACACTTGCAGTCCCCTCCCGCGCTCGCAGAAAAAGAGCGCTTGATCGTGCAAAAGGCTTTTACGGTGCAAGCAGCAAGCAGATCCGTACAGTCTATGATGCAATCAATAAAGCTGATGCTTACGCATATATCGGACGTAAACAGAAAAAACGTCAGTACCGTGCACTTTGGACCGTCCGTATCAACGCGGCTTGCCGTGCTCAGGGCATCAACTACAGTAAGTTTATCAACGGTCTCAAAAAGGCCGGAATCGAACTGAACCGCAAGGTCCTCGCTGACCTCGCAGTCCAAGACGCAGCAGCTTTTACGGCTTTGATCGAAAAAGCCAAAGCCGCACTCTGAGATCTCTCAGTGACGGGGTGAAACTCCCCGCTCGTCTTACAATTTCAACGCGGACTCTGGCCTTTCCGGAGTCTGCGTTTTTTTTTGAGGAATTTTATTTATGGAACTCTTGGAACAGATTCAGGCGATTGTCAAGGATGCTGCTGAAGCTCTTGCTGCCGCCAAAGATGCCGCCGCAGTGGAAGCTGTCCGCGCCAAAACAATCGGCAGAAACGGATCTTTCACCGCTCTCGGTCCCCTGATGGGAAAAGTCCCGCCCGAAGACAAACCGAAAATGGGACGCGCTTTCAACGAAGCCAAGCAGGAACTTGCAAAGCTTCTTGAAGAAGCGAAAGACCGCGTTGCCGCTTCCGAAGGTGCCGATCCCGCAAAAATGCTGGACGTCACTCTCCCCGGAAGAAAAGCTCCTGCCGGACGCAAACACCCGCTCACCCAGACCATGGAAGAGTGCTGCAACATCTTCCGTCGTATGGGATTTGTCGCGACCAGCGGACCCGAAATCGAAAAGGTTTTCAACAACTTTGATGCTTTGAATGCTCCTGCGGATCACCCCTCACGCAGTGCTCAGGATACTTTCTATTTTGAAGATGGCAGATTGCTGCGTTCCCACACTTCACCGGTTCAGGTTCGCACCATGCTTTCCAAAAAGCCCCCTGTACGTATCGTTGCTCCAGGAAGATGTTTCCGCCGCGATACCCCTGATGCCACTCATGGGGTGCATTTCCATCAGATCGAAGGCCTTTACATTGACACCAATGTTTCCATGGCTGATCTGAAGAGTACTCTTCTTGCATTTGCTTCCGAATTTTTCGGTCCCGATATCAAAGTCCGGATGCGTCCCAGCTTCTTCCCCTTCACCGAACCCAGTGTGGAGTGTGACTTCACCTGTGTGATGTGCGGCGGAAAAGGCTGTCCTGTCTGCAAAAACTCCGGCTGGATCGAATGTGCCGGGGCAGGGATGGTCAACCCCAACGTTCTCCGGAATGTGGGTTACGATCCCGAAACCTGCCAGGGCTTTGCGTTTGGTATGGGGATCTACCGTCTTACTATGATAAACATCGCATTGAGGACCTTCGTCTTTTCTCTGAAAACGACGTCCGGTTCCTGGAACAGTTCTGAGGAAAGGCAGGTAAACTATGAAAATCTCATTGAATTGGCTTTCCGATTATGTGGATGTGAATACCGATCCCATGGAGCTTGCTGCGATCCTGACCCGCGCCGGAATCGAAGTGGAAGAAATTGATTCTTCTGCAACCGTTCCCGCCGGTGTTGTCACCGCAAAGATCCTCTCCCGTGATCCTCATCCGAATTCAGACCACCTTTCCATCTGCGAAGTCGATCCCGGCAACGGCGAACCCGTCCAGATCGTTTGCGGTGCTCCCAACTGTGATGCCGGAAATATTGTTCCGCTGGCAACACTCGGCACTGTATTCAAAGATCCCGATGGCGGCAAAGATTTTGTGATCAAGCCCTCCAAACTCCGCGGAGTAGAGTCTTTTGGTATGATGTGTTCCGCCCGAG
Organism: Lentisphaeria bacterium; assembly: GCA_017456495.1. Taxonomy (GTDB): domain Bacteria; phylum Verrucomicrobiota; class Lentisphaeria; order Victivallales; family UBA1829; genus SIG79. The sequence continues at coordinate 4,841 of JAFTJI010000186.1, forward strand.
AACTTGGCTTGAGCAACGATCATGATGGACTTATGATCTTCCCGGCAGATACTGCACTTGGTCAGGCTGTTGATAAGATGTATCCCGGCGAAACGATCTTCAATCTGGAATTGACCCAGAACCGTCCTGACTGGCTTTCCCACTGGGGAATCGCCCGTGATGTCAGTGCGCTTTGCGACGGCATCCTCCGTTTCCCGGATATCTCTCTTCCCGACCCCGAAGTGACGGAATCTTTTGAGAATCTGGTGAAAGTCGAAGCTGCAGACCTTTGTCCGAAGTACACTGCCCGTGTGATCAAGGGCGTCAAGGTTGGCCCCAGCCCCGACTGGCTGAAAAACCGTCTGGAATCTGTCGGAATCCGTTCTATCGACAATATTGT
>JAFTJI010000187.1 GCA_017456495.1 Lentisphaeria bacterium
AGTCTAATCTTGTTTGAAGTAATTTTCAAGACAAGGTAACATCTCGTTTTTGATTGTAATGTACTTTTCTCTAAAAAAAAGAAAATACTCAAATGGCAGAAAACAGCAGAAAAAATGAGTTTTTGAGCGTGAAAGTATTGCGATGATCGCAATTCTGGCAGGTATGTTGTTGCCCGCCCTGAACAAAGCAAGACAGCAGGGGCAGACCTCTTCCTGCATCAACAACCTGAAACAGCTCGGGAATGCTGCAGCAATGTATCAGGATGACAACGAGGGTTATCTGCTCCACAAACATTCCACTTCCAACGGTGGAATTGTCTGGTATCAGCTTTTAGGGGCATATATCCCTTATAAAATCGCACCTGCAACAGCAGACAACAACCCGTCTCTGAAACCGTCCCCCTACAAATGTCCTGCTGCCCCGGTCAAAAGCGGTACTAACGGTTATATCGGCAGAGATGCTTACGGAAACGCCATGATCACTTATGGAATCACGGAACTTCTGGGGTCGACTCAGGACGGTTCTTCCACAGGAAAACCGCTGAAAATGTCCAGAGTTCCGGCTGCTGTTCAGCCTGAGCTGATCGTTCTCATTGATGCTCACAACAGATCATTCAACCAGTATTCCGCGGATCATTGTCAGGGGCTTGCCCGACTCTCCTGGGGACGGCATGGCAACAAAGTAAACGGTTTGCATCTTGACGGCAGCGCGAAAACGCATGCAAGAGTCCGTCAGGTAGGGAATACAAAACCGACAGACACCTATTTTACTGCATTTTAATTGGAGGCAAACGATGAAAATTTTTACATTATTTCTTGCGGGAACAGCACTGTTTCAGCTTTCTGCCGGAGTTTGGACAGACTGGCGGGCAGACGGGAAGTATCCGGCTGACCAGTTTCAAGTTAAAAATGGCATTGTTCAGGCAGTTCCGGGCAAAAAAGAAATCAAATTTTTTGACAGCAAAGCCCGGAGTATGTCTCTCGGGATGGAACTGACGCTCAAGGCGGAATTTTCCGGAAAGGGAATTGCCGCAGCGGGGTGTCATTTCTATGATAAAAACAATAAATGGCTCGGTATGGCAACCGGGAAGCTGATAAAAGTTGATTCTGCAAACCCGGTTCCTTATACGGCAGATATTATTGTCAATAAAGCAAATGCGGTAAGGATCCGTCCATTTGTTCTGTTCCGGTCAGGCTCTGTAAAGTGCCATGATTTTGAATTGAAAATGCCGGAAATGTTCGACCGGAAAAACATTGCAAAAGCTCCTGTTTTCAAGAACTGGATGTATAACGGAACCACCAAAGCGGTTATGATCAGAATGACAGGGAACGGAAAGGCGGAAACTTCCAGTCTGAAAATCATCACCGCCAATGCACAAACCGTGGAATCTTTTCCGAAGGCATCACAAAATATTAACGAAAACGACATTCTGAAAATCCGGTTCAAAGCATCCGGTACCGGGAATTTTCATATCGGAGTACACCTGTATGATGCAAAGAACGCATGGCAGGGTGTTTTACTTTCGCCTACGATCACTCCGGGGAAAATTTCAGAAGTCACGCTGGAAATAAAGACTCCGGCAGGAAAGAAAACTGTGAAAAAGATCCGTCCGTTCATCCGGATCTTGCCGAACTCAAATCTTGAGATCGGAGAATTGCAGATCAACAAGCGGGAAATGGCTCATAAAAAGCCGGAAGTTGAAATTCCGCTGCCGGAAGGGTTTCAGCTGCTCTACCCGGGGAAAGCTGATTTTCAGCTTCGTTTCTTCGCCTCGGAAAACAAAATCATTCTTGACCAGATCGAAACGCCTTATGCAAACTGTGCCGGAGATGTTTGCTCCGTGAAATTTTCTGCGGTCAGCTCCGATGGGAAGGTAATCGGACAGCAAACATTTTCCTACAAAGACAATCTGATTTCCAATCAATCGTTTCCGATCAAAAATGATTTTACCGGATCTTTCACGGTGAAAGCAGATTATCTGGATAAAGACGGAAACGTTCTGATTTCCGGCAACGGTTATGCCGCGATTTATCACATGGACCTCTATTCCGGAAGATATATGGCAGGCGGATTTCTGCTCCGGAATGCACATCTGAAAGAATGGGTCAAACGGCGTCTCATGGGGCAAACCGTTTTCCACAAACAGAATTTTCCCTTTGAAAAAGAGCTGAAAACGGATCATGGCTTTGCCGGATTTGCTCCGCTGAAAATTCAGGGAGACACAATTCAAATCTCCGGCAGGACTTATACTGTCGGAAAAAACGGTTTTCTTTCGCAGGCAACAGCTTATCAGCTGGAGCCGACCGTCGGGAATGCAACAGAATCCCTGTTTGCAGCACCGGTCAATTTGACTGTTGACGGTGTGACCTTTCCCTGGAAACGGAGCAGTCTCAGAAAAGAAGGTCATGCGGTTCTCTGGGAACAGAGTGCAGAGGCAGCCGGAGCGGTCTGGACCATTCAGAACAGACTTGAGCCGGATGGAGTTCTCCGGATGACTTTTACGGTTGTTCCCGGAAAAGATTTCCAGCCGGAAAAAGTTTCTCTGAATTTGCCGCTGAAACAGGATCAGGCAACTCTTTATCAGAATATCACCGATGTGACCTACCGCAGAATGGATCGTTCCAAAAAACTCGGACAAACTCCGCTGGGCGGGTTCGCCGGATATACACCGTCAAAAAAAATCCGGGGTGATGTTGTCTGGGAAAGTAAGGGACAGGAACGGAAATCTCCTGGTTCTTTCCAGCCGTTTGTCTGGTTCGGGAATGAAGACCGCGGCTTCTGCTATTTCTCCGACAGCGACAGAGATTGGAAAGTCGATGACTCCCGCAGTGCTTTGGAAATCTCCCGGCGAAACGGTCAGGTCATTTTCAATATCAACTTTATCAACGCTCCGGGCAAACCTCTTTCCGGAGTGATGAAATGGGATATCGGGCTGCTTGCCACTCCGGTGAAAGCTCCTCTGAAAAACTGGCGCGGGACCATTTTTCCCCGCTGGACGACCATGAAAAAACCGTTTTACGAAAAACTGAAAGATGTCCGGAAGATCATCATTGTTTCAGCCGGGCACCCCAGCTTCAATTCCGGAACACAGAATATTACCGCTCTTGATGTTGAAAGAACCAGAAAAATGTACCGGGGCGTTGCAGATAAATTCGGCAGTACCTATCTGGAATATTACTGCAGCGATCTTCTTGGAATCGCCATTCCGGAGATGAAAACTTATTTTTCAGAATGGGGCGGCGGAATTGCCGGAACATTTGTAAAAGGCGGCTCCACCCGCTGGCATTCAAAAAGTTATGATTTCAAAGGTGCAACAACGATCCAGCAGCAGAGAAAAGTACCCTCTTACATCAAATACAGAGGCTGGGCGATCGGAGACAAACTCAAACAGATCGGTCTGCTCTCGTTTTATGAAGATAACGTCCACCCGCGAACATTTTTCGACCCGGCACGGAACTATGGGTTCAAAGATGAAAAGGGAAGGATGCACCCGGAATATGACTTCTGGATGCTGCGCGAACATTATCATTATCTGGCATATCAATACAGAAAAAACAATTTTGAAAACCTGACCGGAGCCCATGGAAGCGCATCTCTGATGATCCCGTCTCTGACAAATTGCACTTTCTTCATTGATGGAGAACAGCCCGGACGGTATGACAATGTTGTGGATAAGGATTATATCGACCACTGGAAAGACCTTGATTACATGCGGGCAGTCTCTATGGGACGAGCTTTCGGGATCAATACCATCTTTCTTTCAGAGATGATTTTTAAAGGAAATGATGAAGATGGACACCATTCCCGTGCATGGCTTGCACTGATCCTCCCCCATGATATTGCGCCGTGGGATGGCTCAGTCAAAAACCGGGAACCGATCAGATTATGGCACAAAATCGTGAATGATCTGAGATTTTTTGCTGATCCGCCGCGCCTTTATCCTTACTGGGCAAAAGGAAAATACAAGGTCTTTGAGCACAATTATAAAGATCTTCTCGTCACGGTCTGGCAGCAGAAAAACAGAACTGTCATTATGCTGTCAAACCTGGGCGAAAAGGGAACTTTTACAGTCAAACTTCTTCCCGGAAAACTTGGAACAAGGTCTCTGAAGAAGCTTGAAGACGCAGAAAATCAGAAGAGTCTTCCTATCAGCGACAATACGTTTTCCGTCGAAGTTCCGCGGCATGATTTCCGGATCCTGGTTGCAGAATAAAAAAAGCCTATTCTCTGTACAGAAGAGGTTCCCTCAAATCACCTGGCAGAACGCAGAAGTGCTTCTGCCAGTTTGATACCGTCGACTGCTGCGGAAACGATCCCGCCGGCACAGCCGCCGCCCTCACCGCCGATATAGAGATTTTTCATGGAAGACATCAGTGTTTCCGGATCCCGTTCAAAGCGAACCGGACTGGAAACCCGGCTTTCGATTCCGATCAGAGTTCCCTCTTTCGCAAAACCTTTGCAGATTTTTTCAAAGTGCCGCAACGCGCCGGAAAGGGAAAATCTGACTGGATCAGGCAGAAGCGCATCCAGTCTGCGCGGCACGATCCCGCAGCGGTAACTGGTCTCACGGGGGAGAGAGCCTGTCTTTCCGTAGACAAAATCCAGAGCCCGCTGTGCAGGGGCTGCAAAATCTTTTCCGCCTGCCTGATAGGCGGCAGTTTCGATCTCCTCCAGGAACGCAAAGGCTTCTGCGGGAGTCCGGAAAAGTCCTTCCTGAAGCGTGGTGACGATCGCAGCGTTGGAGAACTTTCCGTCACGGGCAGCGTTGCTCATGCCGTTGGTACAGAGCCGTCCGGCTTCACAAACGGCTGGGATGATCTCACCGCCCGGACACATGCAGAATGTCGTTGCTCCGTTCCCGGCTCCGAATGGGCGTGATGACAACGTATATTCCGCCGCACCGAGTGCAGCGCAGGGAGTTTCCACGCCGAACTGGGAACGGTTGATAAAGCCGCTGGGGTGTTCGATCCGGCAGCCGAGCTGGAACCCTTTCATCCGGTATTTTATGCCGTATTTTGTCAGGCTTGTGATCAGATTTCTTGCACTGTGACCGCAGCCGATGATCGCTGCCGGAGCTTTGATCTTTTCGCCGTTTGAAAGAGTCAGATATTCAAATTCTATTCCGGGGTTGACGGATTCCACACAGGTATCCCAGAGGAATGTTCCGCCCAGCGCAATGATTTTCTTCCGGATGTTTGCGATGATCTCCGGAAGTTTATCGGAACCGAGATGGGGATGCGCATAATAAAGGATTTCCGGAATTGCGCCAGCCTCAACGAATTGCTGAAGCACAAAATCACAGCGGGGATCCCGGATCCGGGTGAACAGTTTTCCGTCGGACCATGTCCCGGCACCGCCTTCGCCGAAAAGAAAATTGCTTTCCGTATTTACCTGCCGGTCAATGAAAAAACGGTCGATATCAACTTTCCGGCGGTCGACGTCCTTTCCCCGTTCGATGATGACCGGATTGCATCCGGCGGCGGCGAGGACAAGTCCGGCGAACAACCCGGCAGGTCCTGCGCCGACGATCACCGGGTTTTGTACCGGGTGTTTGACTTCCGGCAAATGCCACGGTTCGGTTTTCGGCGGAGGCGGCTCCGTTGCATTGACCGGAACGGTTCCATCTTTCAATTCAGCAAGGATGGAGTAAATGACTTTGACATCCGGCTTTTTCCGGGCATCGAGACTCCGTTTGAGGATTCTGAAATTAAGCAGGTTGGCAGATGCGATCCCGCAAGCCTGAACGGTTCTTTTCCGCAGAAAATCGGCGGGCTCGGCAGGAATTTTTCCTGCAGGGATTTCCAGTTTGACAACGACTTCCATAGATTATTTCTCCGGGGATTTGAGCGGGGAAAGTCCGGCAGCGGTCCGCATATTCTGAACACATTGCCACAGGGAACTGTCCCGGTAAAAAAGTTTGATGAGTTTTGAGCTGCCTGTTCCGGTTTTCTCTGCGGTCAGGCGGGGATTGTACTCTGATTCAGCAAACACATCCAGCAGTTTTGCCAGCCAGAGCGGATAAGCGTGATTTTTCATGGAGACCGGGGGATCTCCCACCCGGAATCCCGGATCGGCAGGGCGTCTGATTTGAAATGCGATCCGCATCCGCAAATAATTCAGAGCACAGCGGCGGTTATCGTGCTGGGAACGGTGTTCCGAACAGACAGCCTCCAAACCGCTGGGAGCGTGTTTGACACGAACGGCAGAAGATGTTTTGTTCACATGCTGTCCGCCATTGCCGCTTGCTTTGTGAAAATCCAGCAGACACTCAGCGGAAAGTGCTTCATCTTCCATTGCGAGCCACTGATCCCGCATGGCAAAATCATTCACCGGAGCAAGGATCTGTAATGAATCGTCCAGTGTCCGTGGAACCGGCAAACCGAGTTCTGAACGGATTTTTGCAGTTGACGGTAAGTATCTTTGCGGTTTTTCTCCGGTGGGAACTCCATTGATCTCAACAGAAAGAGGCGGCATCGCGCGGAAAGCAATTTTTTCCGCAAGTTCCCGGATGGAAATGGCTTCTTCTGAACCTACGTTGTATGCTTCGCCCGGTCTGCCGCTGTTGAGCAGAGTTACAAGCCACTGTGCCAAATCATCGGCATAAAGATAGGAGCGGATCGGGGAACCGTCTCCATTGATATGAATGGTTCGTTTCTCTTCCAGATCGGCAAGAAAATTTCCGATGGCGAAGTGAGTATTTTTCGGAAGAAACTCTCCGGCGAAAGCGAAACACCGGGCAATCACGCAGGGGATCCCGCTGTTCAGACACATCTGTTCCGCTTCGACTTTTCCTTTTCCGTACAGCGTGACGGGATTCAAAGGATCGGTTTCTTCCGCAAATTCTTTTTCCTGTTTTCCGTAAACTGCGCCGGAACTGACGTAAAGAAGCCGTTTGACGGTGCCCATTTTCTTCAGTTCCTCAAGCAGATGCGCCGTACCGTCTGTGAGAATGGAATACATCTCTTCATCGGTTGCGCCTCCGCCCGACGGTGCAGCGGCATGAATGACGGAATCGAACGTAAAGCCGGAAAGGTCCACGGTTCTGACATCACCAAAAACGGGGATGACTTTTGCTTTGCACGGGATTTTTGAGCGGAGCCCGTTTCTGGAGAGGAGGAACAATTGAGTATCTTCCGGGAACAGATCTGCTCTGAGCAGAGATTTACCGAAAAAGCCAGTTCCGCCTGTGATGAGAATTTGTTTCATAGAGTTCCGCCTTGTCTTGACCCGTTTTACAGGAAATATACTTCCGGAAGGGAATTTTTCAACAGCAGAGGAGAAAAATTTCTGTCCGTACCGCAAAAAGCCTCATTCAAAACCGGTGCGGTCATTCCTTATTGCATTTCCGGAGAGGGACGGTTCAGGCACATCAGATGCGCTTTATTGGTCAGGATGCCGTCAGCTCCCATAGATTTCAAATTCAGCATTTCCTGCGGATCATCCGTAAAAAATACATTGCTCCGCATTCCCAGCGAACGGATTTTTGCGAACGCTTCAGCAGTGGTAAATTCTCTGACCGGCTGAACAAAACGGCAATGGTCGGAATCTTTGCAAAGCTGCAGGTTTTCCGGTTCAGAGCGGGTCTTCCAGCCGCGTGTGGTGCAAAATTCGATCTCTGGATCTATCGCCCGGACTTTTTCAATGTAATCCGGAGTGATGGTGAAATAGCCGCAGTCATACATATCATACTCTTTGAACAGACGGCAGATATTTTTCAGTACAGCATCGTTTTTCGCATAAACCTGAATATTCATGCAGACTTTATCGTGAAATGCGGCGAGGATCTCTTCAAAAGTCGGGATCCTGACATCGTCATAAGCGGGAGCAGTCCGCCGTTCGCCCTGCAGAAAACAGGAAAAATTGAATTTTCTGAGTTCTTCCAGTGTCAAATCTTCCGGAGCCCCTGAACCGTTGCTTGTCCTGTCGATGGTTTGATCGTGCAGGAGAACGGGGATATCATCCTTTGTGCCGCGCAAATCAAATTCGATCATATCGGCTCCGGCTTCCACTGCTTTCTGCATGGAAAGAAATGTATTTTCCGGGAACTCATAAGATGCGCCCCGGTGAGCTGTAATCATAAAATATTCCGGATGTTTACAGAAATAAGAAAGCGTGTGATCCATAATGTTTTCCCTTCATTTTTACTGATTCCTGCAGAAATATACATCAGCTCCGGAAAATTTCAAACGGCGGTTCAGATACAGTCCCGCAAGAATTTGTTGACCGGAAAACAGACAATAGTCAGTTTTTTTCTGAAAAAGCATTGAAAAAAGAGGGAAAGTATTGTATATTTCCGTGTATGTTTATATTAAGAAATTCATGGAGGCTTTCTATGGAAAATTTACTGCAGGAACGGTTGAATGCCCGCACAATCATTTTTGACGGTGCAATGGGAACAGAGCTCTACAAACGGAATTTTTTTGTCAATGTCTCATACGAAAATCTTTGTCTGACAGCACCGAAGGTGATCCAGGAGATCCACCAGGCGTACAAAGATGCCGGAGCGGATGTGCTGACAACGAACTCCTATGGTGCCAACTTCAACAACCTTTACAAATTCGGACTCGGTGATAAAGTTGCGGAAATCAACGCGGCTTCTGTCCGGATCGCCAAAAAGGTTTCCGGTCAGTCTCTTCTTATTGCCGGTTCTGTAGGACCGCTGGGCGAACTCACAGAAGCTGCCGGAAAGACAGAAGCTGATGCTGCTGCAATGCTGAAAGATCAAATTTCAGCACTTGCTTCTGAAGGTGCTGATTTTATTCAGTTTGAAACCATTTCCACAAAACTTGATCTGACCCGCGCACTCGCCGCGATGGAATTGTTTGAGTTCGCGGTTCCCTATGTCATCAGCTGCGTTTTTCAGATTGACGGCTCCATGCCGGACGGAACAACTGCAGAAGAGATCCTTGCTCTGCTGAAACAGACAGCCGTTCCCCCGACAGCTTTCGGCATGAATTGCGGTCTCGGTCCGGATCAGATGCTGACAGCATTTGAAAAAATCGTGAAACTTTCTGATTTTCCTGTGATCGTTCAGCCCAATACCGGCGTGCCGAAAAATGTTGGCGGCCGCAGTATTTCCATGTGCAGTCCGGAATATTTTACGACTTACTGCATGCGTTACGTTGCGCTGGGCGCGCGGGGAGTCGGCGGCTGCTGCGGAACAACTCCGGAGGATATCCTTGATATGGCGCGCAGCGTGAATCCGCTTGCACGCATTCAGGCTCACAAGGCGGTTCTGACCAAAGAGCCGGAAAATCCGGGTGTAGAATCCAAGCCGTTTGCGGAACGTTCCACCTTCGCAGCAAAACTTGCGGCAAAAAAATGGATCTGCAATATTGAAATCGTGCCGCCGCAGGGATATGATCTTAAGAATACTGTTGAAAAAGCAAAACGGTGCCGGGAAGCCGGATTCGATGCCATCAATATTCCCGATGGTCCCCGCGCAAGTTCCAGAGTCTCTGCAATCGTGACGGCTCATACGATCCAGCGGGAGGCAGGGATCGAAGCGATCCTGCATCAGTGCTGCCGGGATAAAAACCTGATCGGGATGCAGGGTGATTTGCTGGGCTGTGCCGCTCTGGGTGTGAATAACATCCTTTTCATCACCGGGGACCCGCCGAAGCTGGGGGATTATCCCTTTGCATCCGGAGTGTTCGATATCGACTCCATCGGTTTGATCCGGGTACAGAACCGTCTGAATCACGGTCTTGACCTTGCCGGGAAACCGATCCCGATGCCCACTTGTGCCGTGATCGGTGCCGGAGCCGATCCCAATGCCATCGACATGGAGCGGGAAGTCAGGCGAACCCGCGAAAAGATCCAGGCTGGAGCGGAATATATTGTAACGCAGCCGGTATTTGATCCGGAAGCTCTGCTGCGGTTTATGGATCTTGTTCCGGAGCTGCAGAATATTCCGCTGATCGCCGGGATCTGGCCTCTGGCAAGTCTGCGGAATGCGGAATTTATGAAAAATGAAGTTCCGGGCGTTGTTGTTCCCGATTCCGTAATGGAACGGATGGCGGCAGCTCAGACAAAAGAAGATCAGCGGGAATGCGGAATTCAGATTGCACGGGAATCCGTGGAACGGATCCGCAGCAGTGTCGCAGGGATCCAGGTGAGCGCACCCTTTGGAAATGTAGAAATCGCCGTCGGCGTGATCCGTTGAAATGAGGTGAATCATGAGAAAAAACAGAACTGCTTTACTGCACAGCCAACTGGAAAAGAAGATCCTTGTTCTTGACGGTGCAATGGGAACGATGCTTCAGGCATTCAAGCCGGAAGAAGCAGATTTCCGCGGAGATATTTTTCAGGATCACGGAATCCCGCTGAAAGGGAACAACGATGTATTGTGTCTGACCCGTCCTGAGATGGTGCGGAGTGTTCACCGCCGCTATCTGGAAGCCGGCGCGGATATCATCGAAACAAACACCTTCAACTCCAATAAAGTCTCCCAGAAAGAGTATGGATTGTCGGAGGAAGTCTACCGTCTTGCAAAAGCAGGAGCAGAGATCGCGGCACTGGAAGCGGCTGAATTTACGGCAAAAGAACCGTCAAAGCCCCGATTTGTTGCCGGTTCTGTTGGTCCCACCGGAAAAACCCTTTCCATGTCTCCGGATGTCGCAAACCCGGCATACCGGGACTTGAGCTTTGATGAGATGGTGGAATCTTACCGTCCGGCTATCGAAGGATTGATCGACGGCGGTGTGGATATCATTCTGATCGAAACGATTTTTGATACTCAGAACGCCAAGGCTGCGGCGTATGCTGCAGAGCTTGTGTTTGATGAAAAACAGATCCGCTTGCCGATCATGTTCTCCGGAACGGTGAGCGATGCCAGCGGAAGATTGCTTGCCGGACAGAATGTAGAGGCATTCCTGATTGCAGTTTCCCATGTGCCGGAACTCCTTTCCATCGGATTCAACTGCGCTCTGGGTGCGGAAGAGATGCGCCCGCATATTGAAGAACTTGCGGCAAAAGCGGCATGTTTTGTCAGTGCGCACCCCAATGCCGGATTGCCGGATGAACTGGGCAGATATCATCAGACTCCCGAAAAAATGGCTGAGATCGTTGGCGGTCTTGCCAAACGCGGTTTGCTGAACATTGTCGGCGGCTGCTGCGGAACGAATCCGGATTTCATTGCCGCGATCGCAAAAGCTGTGGAAGGTGTTGCTCCCCGTACAAAACCGGAAATCTCCCGGAAACTGCGTCTTTCCGGATTGGATCCTGTTGTGGTCAGCTCCGAATTACCGTTTCTGAACATTGGGGAACGCGCCAACGTTGCCGGTTCCCGCAAGTTTCTGAATCTCATGAAAGAGAAAAATTACAGCGAAGGACTGCGGATCTGCCGTCATCAAGTTGAAAACGGCGCGCAGGTTCTTGATATCAACATGGATGATGCCATGCTGGATTCTGAAGAGATCATGAAAGAATTTCTGCTGAATCTTGCAGCGGAACCGGAAATTGCCAGAACTCCGCTGATGATCGACTCCTCCCGCTGGAATGTTCTCCGGACGGGGCTCTGCTGCGCTCAGGGGAAATGTATTGTAAACTCTATCAGTTTGAAAGAGGGTGAAGCGGCTTTTCTTGAGAAAGCAAGAGAAGCACGCCGGTTCGGAGCAGCGATCCTTGCAATGGCGTTCGACGAACAGGGACAGGCTGACACTATTCAGCGCAGAGTTGAGGTTTGCCGCAGAATGTACTCTCTTCTGACTGAGCAGGCGAATGTGCCGCCGGAAGATATTATTTTCGATCCCAACGTGTTTGCTGTTGCGACCGGTATGCCGGAGCATGACTCTTGCGCAAAAGATTTCATCGAAGCGGTCCGGATCATCAAGACGGAAATGCCGCTCTGTTCGGTGTCCGGCGGGATCAGCAACGTCTCTTTCTCCTTCCGGGGAAATGAACCTGTCCGCAGAGCCTTGCACAGTGTTTTCCTCTACCATGCAGTAAAAGCCGGATTAGGGATGGCGATCGTCAATCCCGCCCAGCTGGATATTTATGATGATATCGAACCGGAACTCCGTGCTGCAGCGGAAGCGGTGATCCTGAACACTTCCCCCGATGCCGGAGAAAAACTTCTGGCACTCGCAACCCGATTGAAAGATTCTCAATCCACCGTTCAGGAAAGTGGAAAAACTCCGGAATGGAGAGCTGCTTCTCTGGAAAAACGACTGGAATATGCTCTTGTCCGCGGTGATGAGTCTTATTTGAATGAAGACTTGGAAGAAGCTCGCGGGAAATATCCGAAAGCGGTCGATATCATCGAAGGCCCTCTGATGAACGGAATGAGAGAAGCCGGACGGTTGTTCGGAGAAGGAAAGATGTTCCTGCCGCAGGTCGTGAAAACTGCCCGTACCATGAAAATGGCGGTGGAATATCTGACACCGTTCCTCTCCGGAGAAAATGCCGGTGCTTCTGCCGGAAAAATCATTCTTGCAACCGTGAAAGGTGATGTTCATGATATCGGAAAAAATATTGTGTCGGTGATCCTGCGCTGCAATAATTATGATGTAACTGACCTGGGCGTGATGGTTCCGGCTGAAACGATCCTCGAAGCAGCAGAAAAAGAGAAAGCTGATGCGATCGTCCTGAGCGGATTGATCACACCGTCTCTGGCAGAAATGGCAAATGTTGCCTCCGAAATGGAACGGCTGGGAATGAAGATCCCGCTGTTTGTCGGCGGCGCAACAACGTCGGAAGAACATACAGCTCTTCACATTCAGCCTCATTACTCTGCGCCCTGTGTGCAGACTTCCGATGCCTCCCGGATCATCCCGGCGATGAATGCGCTCCTGAATCCGGAAAAACAGGCGGATTTTATACGGGAGCTGAATGAAAAATATGAACAGATCCGTAACCGTTCAGAACTGCCGAAGGAAAATATTTCCTGCGTAAAAATCAGGAAAAACAAAGTTCCGGCTCCCGCTCCCGAAAAGGCGGGGATCCAACTCATTTCTGCTGAGATCAAGGAAATTGCACCATATATTGACTGGAACGCTTTCTATAAGGTATGGAACATCCATGGAAAAACTGTGGAGAGCGAAGAAGCAAAACGTTCCCTGCGGAACGATGCAGAACTGTTGTTGAAACAAAATCTTCTTCAAGCAAAAGCCGTGTTCGGAATTTATCCGGTTTCTGTAACAGGAGAAGACGTTTCTGTTCTTGATAAAAATGGGAACGTACTGGAAAAATTGCATTTCCCGCGCCGCCGTATGCCGGATGGACGGACACCGTCGCTGGCAGATTTTCTTGCAGATCGGGATCATCTCGGAATGTTTGCATTGTCTGCGGGATTCGGCGCAAAGGAGGCTGCCGGTAAATTTATGGCAGAGAATAATGAATATATGGCAATGCTTGTCCGGATCCTGGCAGAATCTCTGGCAGAAGCCTTTGCGGAAAAACTTCACCGTGATATCCGTGATAAGTTCTGGGGATATGGCAAAAGTGCATCCGACTCCCGGAAAGATCTGTTTCAAGCGGAATTATCCGGAATCCGTGCGGCTCCCGGTTACTCCAGCTGTCCGGATCATGAACTGAAACGCCCCATATTCCGTCTGCTTCAGGCAGAAGAACGGACAGGGATGACATTGACGGAAAGTGCGATGATGATACCTGCGGCATCAATTTGCGCATTTCTCTTTGCCTCGCCGGAAAGTTTTTATTTTTGAGATAAGAAGAACTTTAACCGTCCAAAAAACAAGAAAAAACAATATTTTTTTCAGTGATATTTAAAAAAAAGAGTATTTTTGATTTGCACTCTTGCATTTTAAGTGCTATATTCACTGATGATATGTTGTCTAGTAAAAATGGAAGGAAAAAAATATGGCTGACGAAAATACGACACAAAATACGGATGTTCAGCAGAGTAAGAAGATTACGGTAAAGCTGAAACCTCTGGCATTGAAGAAAGCCACAGGAGAAGGATCTCCTGCAGTTGCTCCTGCCCCGGCAGGAACTCCGGTTGTTCCGACAATGAAGAAAGCTACTCAGGTAGTGAAAACTACGGAAAACGCTGCTCCGGCAGTTGCTCCTGCTCCGGTTCCTGTTGCACCGGCAACACCGGCTGAAACTCCGGTTGTTCCGACAATGAAGAAAGCTACTCAGGTAGTGAAAAACACGGACCCCGCAGCACCAGCGGCTGCGGCATCTGCAGTTCCTGCAGCTGCTCCCGTTGCTCCCGCTGCAGATTCAACGCAGACTATTAAGAAGCCCGGATTGTCAATTCCGAAACCTGCTGCTCCCGCGGCACCGGCAGTCCCTGCAGCTGCTCCCGCGGCTCCTGCGGCAGATTCAACGCAGGCTGTTAAGCCCGGATTGTCAATTCCAAAACCTGCCGCTCCGGCGACACCTGCGACAGCTGATGCAACGCAGGTTTTGAAAAAGCCCGGGTTGTCAATTCCAAAACCTGCCGCTCCCGCGGCACCGGCACCGGTTGCTCCGGCAGCTCCTGCTCCGGAAGCTGATCCTGAAGCTGAAGCTAAAAGAGTTCAGTCTGAAGGTTTGAAGCCCAGAGAAGGAGCCAAGACGAATATTGGACTGAAGAAAACAGAACCGGGATCTGAAGGAAATCTTCCTGATGGATTGAAACCGACTCTGGAGCTCAAGCCTAATGGGTCTGGAGAACAAATTATACTCAAGAGTTCTTCAGATGAGCCTGGTGTTGGGCTTACGATCGTCACAGTTGCAGCATGTATATTGCTCCTTCTCGGAACTTATGTACTTTTTGCCAACTATGCAAAACTTTGGATGCCGGAACTGGATGCACATAACATTCCGCAGCCGCCGTCCGGTTTGCTGATAAAGTAAAGAAAGGATTTATAAACTTGATTTTTTGAGCTTTTGCAGAGTTCTTTTCTGAAAGAAAGTAAAAAATCTTTCAGGAAAATCCTGCAGAAAAACCTTATTTTCTATAAAAAAAGAGTGTTTTACAGAAAAAAAAGGTTGAAAATTTCAAAAAAAGGTTTATATTATAAGATTTATTGCCGTTTACTCCGGATAAAAGGGGGACGGATTGAGACGGATGTGTTACGGTGACCTTCCGTAAAAAGTAAGAACTGGACAATTCAGGAGATGAAGGAAGTCCGCTATGGTTAAGATCAGACTGAAAAAAACTGGTGGTAAGAACTGGATCAGCTTTAGAATCGTTGTTTGCGATGTCCGCAGCCAGCGTGATGGCTACATGTTGGAAGAACTTGGATACTATGATCCCAAGCACAGCGATGAAAAGCTCAACGTTGAACGTCTTGAGTATTGGGTTGGTCAGGGTGCTCAGATGACTGAAACAGTTGTCGACATCTACAATCGTGCAAAAGATGGCAAATCCAAGAAATATGGTGTTGCCGATGCTTACACCAAGAAGAAAAATTTCAAGAAAGCAGCAGAAGCTGAAGCATAATTCCGGAGCTTGTCGTGTTTAAGGCGTTATTCAACTGGCTCAGCGGGAAGTCTTCTGCTGAAAAACCTGCACAGTGTTCCTGCGGATGTTCTGCAGGGGAAAGTACAGCTGAAAAAGCAGTATCACTCGAAGCTCTTGAAGGTTTCGTAGTATATGTTGTCCGTCATTTGGTGGATGATCCTGATGCAGTAGGCGTAAAGACCGAAGTAGCAGAAAACGGAACGAAAGTGATCCGTATCAGCTGCCGCAAGGAAGATGCCGGAAAAATTATTGGTAAGAAAGGTAAGACGATCATTGCGCTCCGTTCTCTGGTTGGCAGTGCAGCAGGTCGTCTTCAGGAACGCATCAGCGTGGAGGTGGTGGACTGAGCCTCAAGTTTGACATAATTACACTTTTCCCTGAAATCTTCTTCGGTCCCCTCGGCGGGAGCATCGTCGGAAGGGCAATTGAAAAGGGAATCGTGGAAGTCAATGCCGTGAATCTTCGGGATTATACTCATGATAAACGTGGTACGGTAGATGACAAGCCTTATGGCGGCGGAGCCGGAATGCTCATGAAAGTTGAACCGCTGTTTGAGGCTGTAGAAGACTTGAGGAAAGAAAACACTCTCGTTCTCATGACATCGCCATCAGGTGAACCTTTTAATCAGAAGATGGCGCATGAGTTCGCCGCAAAAGAGCATATCTTGATCATTTGCGGTCACTATGAGGGCGTTGATGAGCGGGTGCGTGAAGCGTTGGTCGACAGAGAAGTCTCGATCGGTGATTATGTTCTGACCAGCGGAAACCTCCCCGCAATGGTAATGGTGGATGCGGTAACGCGTCTTCTGCCGGGAGCTTTGGGTTCTCCGGAATCGGATGTGGACGAATCATTCGAGAATGGATTGCTTGAGTACCCGCAGTACACCAGGCCCCCTGTTTTCAGAGACATGGCGGTACCGGAAGTTCTGCTTTCCGGAAACCATGCTGAAATTGCCAAGTGGCGCAGGGAGCAGTCAGAACAGAGAACGGCTGGAAGGCGGCCGGATCTGCTGAATAAAAAATCAGAAGATTTAACATAAAAAAACTTGTCGGAGGATATCATGAACAAGATTATTGCAGAGCTGGAAAAAAAGCAGTGCAAAGAAAACGTGACCGAATTCAATATCGGTGACACCGTCAAGGTCTTCACAAAGATCGTTGAAGGTTCCAACGAACGTATCCAGGCTTTCACTGGTGTTGTTATCGC
>JAFTJI010000188.1 GCA_017456495.1 Lentisphaeria bacterium
CCTTTTTCCCCTCCTCAAACTCCACCCCTTTTTTCCAAACCTTTTTGCGGCATTCCGATTTTTACGATGTAAAAATCGAAATGCCATCTTAAAGTTGAAATAGCAGAAGGATTTACCACCCTGTATGGGGAACAGCGCTTTTTTCTTTACTATACTTTCCAATTCCTTTTTTTCAAGGGCTTTTGCTGTTTTTTTTTCTGCGCTGTTTCCAATCATGGTTGCTCCCCGTACCCCTCTTTTCTCTTTCCAAACTTTTTAAGATGGCATATTAATTTTTTGGAACAAAAAATTGATATGCCGCAAAAAGGTTTGAAAAAGGTGATGGGGCTTGGGGAAGCGGAAAAGACTTTCCTCAAAAGTTTTTTCCGCTTCCCCAAAATACCAAGCCTTATTTGGAACCAAGCTTTTTTCAGAATCCGATGGTCAATGTTCCCTTTTCCGGCAGATGGAAGCAGGTGAGTTCATCTTTCTGTACAAACTCAAGAGCAACGCCATTGCAGAGGATTTCGACCGGTTTTCTGTTCAGGAAGAGTTCTGCATCGGCGGCATAATCAACAGCAAAGCTGATTTCTTTTTCCGTTGCGGAGATCTTTTCCAGCCGGATATTTGCATCGAAAACCTGAAGTGCATCTGTTCTGCTGACTGCAAGAAGCATGCTGCCGTGACGCGGCAGTTTGAATTCCGCTTCCGGAGCAAACGGGTATTGCTTTCCGGTCCAGACATCTGTCAGAACATAATCTCCGGCAGGGAGTTTCAGATCACTCTGAGAAAATTCTATGGAGCGTTCTTCTTCCGTCAGGTTGAACAGTGCAACGGTCTTGACAGGCATTCCCTCTGTGCCGGAAGTCCGGGAGAAGTGAGGCGTATCAATGTACCAGATCTCCGGCGGCATTCCGTTTTTCTTCCGGTAATCGTACCGGGCAAAGTGGACATCCTGACCGTTGTTCAGGTTGCACATTGCTTTCTTCAGGACCTTCAGCCAGTGCGGCGGACAGTCGGAGTGAAGTTTTCCGGAAAGTTCCACCATGGAACGGGAGATCAGAGTGTAGTTGACTGCAAAATAGCGTTCTGTTTCATTCAGTCCGGGGGGAATCCCGATGGAGTCGCTGTTGGGAACATAGATATCGCCGATATGGGTTGCAAAGCAGCTTGTTCCCCAGAGGAAGGTGGTTTTGACATGCTCCCATTCGCCGCTGCTGATATCCAGACCGTACCGGTAATTGGTAAAAAATTCTCCCAGGAACGGGTTTGCCTGAACCAGATCGCACCCGGGCTGGAAATAACCGTCTGTGGGCAGATTTTTCCGGAACTCTGTCAGGAGCCATCTGCGCCACTCATAGCCGGAGTGTTCCCGGTATTTCATCATGGGATAGCTGGTGTCGAAAACATAACTCCAGAAATCCAGTTTGATCCCGTTGAAGTTGTAATCAGAACAGAATGTATTGATCGCATAGGCGAGATACTCCCGGACTTCCGGAATACTGGGATCGGCAACAAGCCCGGTTTTCAAGCCGGGATAATCCACTTCATACCGCCACGCATAGGGCGCGCGCCACTCCGGATGCTCTTCGGCAATTTGGGAACCATAAGCGAAATTATATCCTGTCCAGATCGCCGGAACCATTCCGAAACGGCGGACTTTGTCGGAGTACGCCCGCAATCCTTCCGGGAATTTCTTCCGGTCGATCCCGCCGTCTTCTTCATAAGCGGTTCCCAATCCGTGCGACCCATCATCACGCTGCCAGTAGCCGTCATCCAGCTGAACATATTTGACGGTCGGAAATTCTTTGCTGACAAACTCCGCTTCTGCAAGAAGCATTGCTTCATCAATGTTCCGCTCGTTTCCATCGTTCCAGGATTCCCAGACACCGTAATGACGGTTTGCATCGGTTGCGCCGTACATCGGCGGAAGAACGGTCCGGAGAACTTCTGTATAACGCTCAAAGATCTTTTCGATATCATCAGCATGATCTGTTGTTCCCAGATACCAGCGGTCGACAAGCGTTCTGCCCGGCACGACTTCCAGCGCATCGATCCCCTTGAATCCGGAAACAATATCCATATTGACATTTCCGTTTTCATGGGAAAGATCATAGCTGTGATAGAAAACCCGCTGTTCCAATGTTCCGTGAACCAGACCATGAGCCGATTTATGGTTTCCGATCAGAATAGCCGGGAACGGCTGATAGGGTGTTGCACCCACCCGTTTCGTGCAGACAGGCACTTCCACAAAGGAGAGATAACTGTTCAAGTCGGGATATTTCGGGTCCTTTCCGCCGGGAGCAAGACGGTCAAAATCAATGGGCAGCGTCATTGTTGCATAGACTCTTGAGTTTTCCGCATGATAGTAGAAATCCTGTGCCGGATCATCACCGGCTTTGATTCCGAGAATGGAGAAACCGGCTTCTGTCAGAGCGATTTTTTCAGAACTGATATTTTTGGTCAGGCGGCGGCAGGTGAGTTCCCCATCGGAAAACGAAAAATAAAGATCATCCCGGAACCCTTCCGGATATTCCGCATACCAATGGGCTGAAGCAGAATCAAAATACCATTCTCTGGTATATTCTCCGCTGATTTTTCCCTGTTTTTCCGTGACCAGATACGGCACAAAAGAAAGAGTCCCGGCACCGAAAGATGCCAACAGTTCCTGTTCAGTCAAAATTCCTTTTTTCATCTGTTCCCCCCGGAATTATTCTTCCATCGCTGCATTGAAAGAGTAAATTTCAACATCTGCCCCGGCTTTTGCAGCAATACAAATGCGGATGACTTCTGTCTTCTTCCCGTTCTTTGCATTATCTTTGATCTCGATCGTTTTGGTAAAGGTCTGTTCATTACCGGTCAGCTGGATGGGTTCATAGTAGGAGAAGTTGTTGGAACCCTTTGCAGCGTAGGAAAGATAACCGATGGAGACGGGGCCTTTTCCTTTTGCTTTGATTGTAAGGACGATCACATCACCTTTTGCGGCTTTGATTGCACTGCCGTTGTAAAACAAAATCTGTTCTTTTTTCGGAGCAATCCGGATGATGCGTTTGTTGTCTCCCAGATTTTTATAAGTGACATTTGCCCGTTCAGCCTTCTGGGTCTGGATATACCAGTTGGAAGGGGTATTTCCCTTTGCATAAAATGCAGGGATCTTTGACAAGTGCCTGTGCAAAGAGTGTACAGCTTCCGACGAGTGCAAGAAGAACAAGAGCTTTTTTCATGATAATTTCCTTTCTATTATGACTTTCTGTTAATGTAGCATGAAAGATCATCTTTTCAAGCTGTTTCCGGGGAGACCTCCTGAAGATCTCCCCGAAATTGTTATTTTGTTTTCAGGATCAGAACCCGCAGGTCATGAGTCTTCACGTCAAGGGTATATTTTCCATTGACAGGCGTAATGACTTTCCCGGTTTCGGCATCGGTGAGAACGCCTTTTTCTCCCAGCGTGAATGTCACTTTCCGGTCTGCCTTGCTGTGGTTTGCAAGATAGAACAGATATTTGCCCGGACGCTGAAAATAGCTGCAGCGGATCAGATTATCCTGTTTCTCAAATTTTACAAAGTTATTGTACCGCCACATGACAAACTTGCAGTCGGGAGCATTGTTGCCGAAATCAGATTCGATCTTCTGGAAGCGTGAGTGTGTTTTTCCGTGTACGGAGGTGTTCCACAATCCCATATCGTAGATCTTATAAGCGGCATACATTGCTCTGGTGTGGCGCGGGGTTTCATGCAAACCTTTTGCGTGAAGCATGGTCAACATTCCGCGACCGATCCCCCAGTTTACCCCGAGCATGATTTCCGGCCAGGCGGAGTAGAACACATTGAAATGATCGCCGTCTTTGGGGATATTCATTTCCCCGCCGTAACCGACATCGCAGAAGGTATAGCGCGGCAGATATTGAACTGCCGTTGTGTGAAGAACCACACGGGGATAGCGTTTGTTGTACTTGTGACCGAGAACAGCCAGACGCTTGAAGAAATCGCGGACAAGCAGGATATGACTTCCGGGCTGGATCAACCCATCTTCCCGGAGATATGCCAGTTTGCCCTGTTTCTGCATGTCAGTATCAAAGGAAGGATAATTGTTGTCCAGATAGATACCGTCCATTCTTGTTTCCCGGAGAAGTTTTTCCATGCGCCAGATATAGAAGTCCCGGAGACCCGGGCTCCAATCCACATAGTTCAGCAGATATCCATCGCCTCTGGGACCTTTGATCTTGTATTTGAGAGCATCCATGGAGAGGGTGTAATCCACTCTTGGCTTTCTCAATGCCTCATGCGCGAAATATTTGTATTCCGTATCTCCGGCGCAGTAAAGGTTTCCTGCAAGATATACAACGTGGGAACTGTTGGGGTGCTTATATGCCAGCTGCTGAGTCATCCAGAGATCAAGAATTTCAAAACCGCGGGTCATAACACCCATACCCATAGTGTGATCCCATTTATAACTCAACTGATGTCCGGTCTTATCCGGCTTGATCGGCGTGGCAAGGAAACCGAACTGGATCTCACGGGCAGACTTCAGTTCCACAGGAACGTTGATGAACTTGATCAGCATACTGATCGTGCCGTCTTTTTCACGATGAAGATCATAGCCGCTGTTCTCCATCTTTGTACTCCACCCCTTGTCGCTTTCCGCAAACCAGAAGAGTCCACGTTGATGTTCTCCGAGCCAGACATACGGCAGGAATTTCGTGCGGAGATTATCCACTTTCACATCTTTCGTATCCCAGATCTTTCCGGTTCCGGGCAGATCCTCCGGAATATGATAGTAGGAATGGTTTGTGCGGATCTCCTGATTTCCGTAATGGAACAGGATCGCGTTTTTGTACCGGATCTTCATTGCCATGGAGTCGATTTTGATGGAAGATTCCGGGATCAGTTTCATGGTGTAGAACAGGAACCCGTCATACTCCATCCATGCGTCCAGCCTGACTTTCAAACCGGCATAATAAGTGGTTGCGGTAAATTCCACTCGTGTCTGACTCTTTTTGGTGAACTTGAAGTCAGATTTCTTTGCTTTCAATGCCCCCCCGGGCGTTGTAATCACAAAATCAATGGGAGAAGCAAGCACTTCTCCACCCGCTGCTCTGACGGCAGAGGGAAGTCCATTTTTACCGAAGACGAAGTCCTGGAGCAAATGGGAAACAGTCTGTCCTTTGACGACCAGCGGCGTATAAGGCGGCACGATGATATCATCACAGCCGATCTTGTTGCCCAGCCATTCAAAGTCTTTGGTTTCAAACCGTCCGTCACCAATGGCGATCACATTGCCGCTGCGGTTGAAATATTTTGCTTCGACTTTATATTCTCCGTGAACCGCAGGAGTGAACGGAAAAACCGCATGTCCCTGATTTTCATAGAAGTCGATCTTATTCTGTTTCAGAGTGACTTTTTTTCCATCCGGTCCGGTGATGGTGATTTCTGCACGGGCGGAATCTCTCTGATTTTCCCGGCTCATTGCGTTCCAGCGAACGTTGATCTTCTTCTGCCAGGGATAATGTTCCACTGCCAGGAGTTTTGTCTTTGCCTGGGGCTGAATAGTGGCTGTTCTGGAATAGGTCCCCGTTTCCAGATCATGTTGATGACGGAACAGAGTCTTTCCTGCGGCATCCAATACCATTGCATCGTACATGATACTCTGCTGGTTTCTGTCTGTATTGTCAATGCTCAAAACGGTTCTTCCGGCGTTTGCGGGAATGTTCATTTCCTTCAGGACTTTTCCGGTTCCGTTTCGGATCACAGCTTTCAATGGCGCATTTTTCGGAGTGACTGTAAGAGTGACTTTGTACCTGCCGTCACCGGTCAGTTCATTCACTGTCCAGGCAACGTTCGGCGCATTGGGAACAACACGGCACTTCAGCATGTTCTCGTGATCTTCATAACGTGTTCCGGTCAGGATACCGTTCACATCCGGACTCTTGAAGTTGCGGCAAATGCTGATCCCGAACGGTTTGGACGGATCCTTGATCTTCACAGATTTGAATGGGATCTTCATGGTCAGGATGTAATGATTTCTGCCATTGCTGACCGCGTAGTGCATTCTTTTGACTTCCAGCCCGGGACAGTTCCATCCCTGATAGTGCTGTCCGATGGCAAGGTCATGCTCCATATCGAACACATGACAGGCAAAGTTGGAAATGATCTGATAAAGACGGGGCGGTTTTTTATTATCGCCTTCCGGATTGATCATGACTTCCACAGAGTCATCAAGATAGACTTGACCATCCCGCATTTTGACTTTCGTAACCACACCGCCCGGCGGGCAGGGGTAAACGATGGAAACATACAGATTGTCTTTGTCTGCAAGGAGATAGCAGTCACTCTGACGGTTTGTATTTTTTCCGGTGAGGAAATCGCGGAATCCGTTCTGGATGAAAACGCCGTTCCGTTTCAGATATCCCGGACGGAATGCACCATTGAGATCAAGGGGTTCCTGCATCATGGGGATCGTTGCGGCACTGGGCAGATATTGTCGTTTGACGACTTCTCCCGCTTTCCGGAAGGTCACATCTGTGATTTCAACATCTTTTCCGTCAAGAAGCAGCTGGATCTTGTTGACAGGGTGCCAGGGGACGATCTGAACGAACCCGGTAAACTCCTGAAACTCATTTGTAAGCTCCGGAATCATGACCTGCGCCCCGGCTGTCGGGGTCAAACGCCCGGTATAATCTTCCAGAACATAGACTTTCAGATAACTCTTCGCACCGGTTGCTTTTGCTTTGACTTTGATCTCTATATTCCCCCGTGAAGTCTTGTAATACTTTGTGGAGATCATCCCGTTCAGCAGAATACCGTCTCTGGTTTTGACAACCTGATTTTTCCGGTCTTTCCGGTCAATGAACCCCCATCCATCCGGAGCCGGAACATTCTGCCAGTTTTTTTGAGTTTCTGCAGGTTTGACCACTTTGGTGTTCTGGAACGACCAGGAGTAATCAAACGCCGAAACTGCGATACTGCCGAACAGAAGCCCGGCAAACAACAGTCGTTTCTTCATGCTTTCCCTTTCATCCTTTTTTATGTTTTATCAATTGGCACCCTTCCAGAAGGTGACATATTTCATATCTGTACTGCTTCCGCTGTTCGGATTGGATTTATCTGCAATGTCCGCATAACGGAAACTGGAAACATGACCATCCCACCACATCCCGTTGGCACGCTGTCCGTTATGACGGAAGTTGATCCGCCAGTAGTGCCAGGAACCATCCCCCACATATTGAGCGTATGTTGAACCCACCGATGCGTTCTGGCATGTCGCATAGCCCATGGAATCTCCCCCCATATAACTGCTGGAAGTCTGACGGAACTTATTGATCTTTACCCATATATCCAGGTCCCAGGAGGCATGTTTGGAAATATATCTGTTCAAACCGATACTTATCGGAGAACCGTTCTCCCACATCATAGCGTATTCGTTGACATTCGTCTTCCGTTTGCTGACCGGTGTTTTGTCGCTGGCACAGAAAAACGTTCCTGCTCCGTTCGGTTTCTCTGAAGTAACATCTCCCCAGACCCACGCTCCGAGATAGTGCCCGATCATACCCTTTTTGAACCAGTGCCCTCCGCCCTGAGTTCCTGTGTACATCGGAAGAGCGTACTCATTGTTGTCTCCGGCATACTGTAAAATTGCTGAAGATATCTGCTTCTGTTTGTTGATGCAATCTGAACTCCTTCCGCTTTCACGGGCATTGTTCAACGCCGGAAGAAGCATCCCCGCCAGAATTGCGATGATGGCGATAACAACAAGCAGTTCGATCAGTGTGAAAAATTGTTTTGATCCTCTCTCCATGACACCATATCCCTTCTTTTATTTGTTTTTTGTAGATCCTTCGGGAATTTTTGTGGGTAAAAATTTGTATCCATGATTGTTCCCGAACCTTTCGTTGTTAATATACTTGTTATTTAGTGTTTTGTCAAGTCAGAAAGACCTGACACCATCGAATAAAAATGTTTTTGCTCATC
>JAFTJI010000189.1 GCA_017456495.1 Lentisphaeria bacterium
AGAATTGCAATGATCGCAATCACAACAAGAAGTTCAATCAGTGTAAAGTTCTTCTTCATTTCCAAAACCTTTCTTTTATTTTTTGATTATTTCTAATTGATGTGTTCCGGGCTTCAATATTGAGCCATTGAACAGAGCTTCGGTTCCATTCGGTATTGCAAGTTCAAAAATACCATTATCATAAACGACTTCAATCATTCCATTGCAAGTCGGATGTTTCAAGTAAAAATGTTTCAGATCAGCCGGATGCGGATCGAAAATAAATTTTTTGAAACCATATTCAATGGGACGAATCCCCGCTATACATCTTGGAATAATGTTGGCGGGAGCTGCCCCCCAGGCATGGTTCCAATCCTGATTCGGTTTGAAACAATCATCCCATGCTTCCATGGAGATCGTTGCACCTTTGGAAATCATATTGTGCCAACTTCGCAAGTCTTTCGACACCAACAGATTTTTTGCATGCTGTTCCATACAGTGGCTAAAACAGCAATCCAAAAGGAATTGAGCTGCATAAACAGAACATGCCATCCCTTTTTCTTCAATATACGGACATTCTGACAATTCCCCCAAGCCGAAATGCAGAGCAAACAATGATGAGTGAAGTGCTGTATGGGAGCTCCCGAAACTGTCAACAAAAACACCGTCTTTCATAAATTTTCTGCGGATCGCAGTCTTTACAGCTATGGCACGCTCAAGATATTCTGACTCTCCGGAAAGTTCAGCCATAACATTCAACGCATTGTAATAATAACAGTTCGAAACAAGATTCAGATCGCCGAGTTCGTAATTGTCGCGTTCTCCAACAGGCCAATCAACGATCGTCCGGATCCGTTTTGTATTCTCATGTTCAGCCAGCAATCCATCGGAATCAAGAAAATCACTCAACAGACAATCTTCCAGAGATTTTTCCCACTGCTTGAAAAAATCGATATCACCACTGTAAAGCATGTAGTCTTTTACGATCTGCGGCATCAGAAGAAACCATTCAAAAGGCCATGTATGATATTCAAATAAATGCTCAATCGTCCTCCGGGGGATTTGACTATCGACACAGCAGCAGAACCATCCCAACTGGTTGATGTAGGTATCGCCCTCATATGGAAGACGTTCGCGCTCTCCATCAATAAACATACCAAACACGGCGGTTGCTTTAATTGTATATTTGCACATTTCCCAGATTTGATTCAAAACAGGATCGTCTGATTCAAAATGAGCATCATTATCATTGAATTCAACCGGATATATAGGAGTCCGCTCAACAGAAATCACACGGCAATCTCCATTGATTTCTGCATAGCGCATGGGGATAATTTCAAATTCAAACGGAGACTTCAGAGCAATCGGCTGGACTCCGCCCGGTTGAGGAACGAAACTGAATTTTTCAACGCCGCCGTTTAAAACGATTTCATTTCGCTGAAAAATACGAAATCCACCCGGTTCACGGTTGATTCGCTCATCTTTTACACATTCACCAACTGCAAACTCAATTTTTTCCCCGGCTTTCCCTTCAAGGACGACCTCGATTCGACTCCAGGCATCAAGTTTAAAATCATAAAAACAGTTCATCATGCACTCCAATCTCTTTTTCAGTAAAAAATATAGCACAAAAAAAATAAATCGACCTTGATTTTTGTATCAAAAAAATATATATTTATATCAAAAAGAAAATATAAGGACACAAAAACAATGCTGATTCGTTATTCTAAAAATCGATTTTTCTATTCTGAAACAATACCATTCCGAATAGCCATTCATAATCAGATCAATGAAATTTTGCATGATCATGACTTTGATGAATTGGTTATTGTACTTGAGGGCAGCGGAATCCATGAAACCAAAAAGCTGAAATCAACAATTTCTGCCGGTGATGTTTTTCTAATCAAACAGGGAGAACAGCATATTTACAGAAAAATGAAAAATTTGAAAATTGCAAATATTCTTTTTGAACAGGAGACACTGAATATAGATTGGGAAAGATTCAGAAATATTCACGGTTTTACAGCTCTTATGGAAACGGAACCAAACCTGAGAGAAAAAACAAATTTCCGGAATAAACACACGCTGACACCTGAGCAGCTTGATGAAATCTCAACGCTTATTTATAAACTGAAAAATGAATTTGACAATCAGTTTTCCGGCTGGCAGATAATGGTTTTTATTTTGATTCAGGAATTATTCATCCAACTTGCTCGAACTTATTCAACCACCCGCAAAAAAAATTCTCAGAGAATGGTTTGCCTCACACGAATGACTCAATATATTGAAAATAATTATGCAAAACATATTTCCAGAGATATGATCATTTATGCTGGCAAAACTTCAACAGCTGTCGGAACCCGCATCTTCAAAGAATTTCTCGATAAATCACCGATTGAATATCTGCTGCATACAAGATTGACCCATGCAGTCGATATGCTGAAACACAGCGACAAAAGTATTTCTGAAATTGCATTTGCTTGCGGTTTCCGTGACAGCAATTATTTCTCTATGCAATTCAAAAAAGTGATGGGGATCCCCCCGAAGAAGTTCCGG
The DNA here is from genome assembly GCA_017456495.1 of Lentisphaeria bacterium. Taxonomy (GTDB): domain Bacteria; phylum Verrucomicrobiota; class Lentisphaeria; order Victivallales; family UBA1829; genus SIG79. The sequence continues at coordinate 2,536 of JAFTJI010000189.1, forward strand.
TTTTCCTGAAAAAACAACTTTTATTGGAAACAAAGCTATTTTTACCGGGCTTGTTTTCCGATGATGTATTTCCGGGTGCGCCAGAGACCTGTGAAGAAATAAAAGCTTCCGATGACAAAAGGCGTAAAGCCTGCAAGAGCATGTCCGTACCAGAAGCCGTAAACGCCCATACCGAAAGTCAGCCCCAGCAGAAGAGAAAGACAAATCCGCATGAGAACACCGTCAAGCAAAGCAACCGCCAGGTTCAAATTGAAATTCCCGGATCCGTTGATCAGAGCCATCATCGGAGGTCGCAACGCACCGCCGCCGAAAAGCAGAAGCAGGACAGGGATATAGGTCAAAGACATTTTAAGGACGTCTTTGTCACGGGTAAAGATTCCGAAAACCCATTCCGGATGGATCACAGTGATCGCACCGGCGAAAAATGAGATCAGGATATTGATTGTAAAGGATACGCGCAAAACTTTCGGAACCCGTTCATATTTTTCAGCCCCGATACACTGTCCGATCATGGAACTTCCGGCTGTTGAAAGGGCTACATTTACAATATTTACGATACTGGAAAGTTTGTTTCCGACACCAGTCATCGCGGATGCGACCACACCGTAAGCATTGATATAGGAGTTCACAAAAAGCATGGAGAAACTGATTGCGGCACTTTGGATCAGCATTGGGATTCCAAGTTTCAGCAGAGGCCGCAGTGCTTCTTTATCGATCAGAAAATCTTTCGGACGGAAGCCGAATCCGAACTGATCCCGGTTCCGGTAGAGAAAGATCAGCGACCAGATAAAGCTGACAGTCTGACTGATCACCGTTGCCAATGCCACACCGAAAAGTGCCCATTTGAACACGATCACAAACAGCAGGTCAAGAACAATATTCAAAACCACCGCAACCGCAACAAATAAAAGCGGGTGTCTGGAATCACCCATTCCCCGCAGAATGGCACTGACAACATTGTAGCCGTAAAGGAAAACCATTCCCAACAGACAGATCCCCATATAGGATTTTGCCATTGTGTAAGCTTCCTGTGGAGTATTGACCCAGTGAAGGATCTGATCCAGCAGAAGCAGTCCGCCAGTGCTGATAACCAAAGAAGCCAATCCTAAGAACGAGAAAAGCGTTCCGATCGTTTTGCGGACACGTTCCTGCAATCCGGCTCCGATCAGCTGGGAAATGATCACCTGACCGGCATTGGAAAAACCCATTGCAGCAAAACAGAAGAAATGGAGGATATCAGTTCCGATGGAAACAGCCCCCAGTCCATCCCGTCCGACAGTATGCCCGATAATGATCATATCCGCCACGTTGTAAAGGGTCTGCAGCAAACTGGAAAGGAACAGCGGAGCGGCAAAAGAGATCATTGTCCAGGTGACACTTCCGGTTGTGAGATCTCTGACGATTTTGGTTTTAGCTTGGGGCATAATATTCTCTCTGAGTCAATTAAATGTATATCCCGATAATATATACCGTAAAGTTCTTTTTTGCAATGTAAAAAAAAGAAAATATATTTGAGGTAATTTCAAAAGTCTTCAAAAATGTCAGAAAATTCTTGTCGCGATCTGTAAAATGGGGCGTTTTCGGTGGTTACTCTGTGAGTAGCCACGCTCAACCTACCATTTTCAGCTCATCAACAATCCTTTTTCAGACAAATTTTGCCGGACTTTTGAAATTACCTCATTTAAGACTTTTTATCTTTTTTGCAAAAAGCGGTTTGATTTTTTTGTTTTTGCGTTGTATATTATTAACTATGCTTAACTTTATTGCATATAAAATCATAAAGAGGTCGCGCGCAAAAGACAGTGATTTTTTCCGGAAAGAGTTTGAAGAATAAATAAGAATGCAGTATATTGCGGGGATTTTTATTCTTTGCTGCCGGAAACTTTGCGATTTGCGGTGTCAAAGAATAAAAATATGCAAAGAACAAAACTTTACAGAATCAGAGGAGGCAGGAAATGGCAGAAGACATCCAGGGGCTTTTGAACCGGATTCAGTCAGACGGAATCGAAAAGGCAGAAGCCGAAAAGAAACGGATTCTTGATGATGCAAAACAGCAGGCGGCAGAGATTTTGGCGAAAGCCAAAGCAGAAGCCGAAGCTATCATGAAAAATGCCAGTGAAGAAGCTGTTATCAGCGAAAATAAAGGGAAAGCGGCAGTCAAACAGGCGGCACGCGATGTCATTCTCTCCTTGCAGACAGAACTCCAGAAACGTCTGGACACAATTGTCCGCGACGGTCTCGGGCAGGCACTCACCCCGGAAATCATGGGGCAGATCATCATCAAAATGGCAGAAAAATATTTTGCCCAGGACGACAACGGCACGATCGAACTGCTTCTTTCCCCTGCGGATGCGGCGGCGATGGAAGCGGGCTTGAAAGCCGGACTTCTCGCAAATTTGAAAGCAAAACCTGAAATTCAGCTCAGCAGCAATATTGCATCCGGACTGAAGATCGGAATCAAAGGATCCGACCTTCTCTTTGATTTCTCCGATGATGCTTTGACAGAAGTCATTTGCAGCTATGCAGGACCGAAACTGGCGGCGGCGATCAAAGGCTGAACAGGAGGCAATGCATGAGTTATTATGCTTTGATCTCCTCCCTTCCCATGCTGTTGCTGGAGGGAAATGCCGGTTTTACGCCTGAGCGTTTTCTCTCTTATTGCGACGCATATGTGAGTGGAGATAAATTAAAAATCCTGGAAGATCTGGGGCTTGATCCATCTCTGGAACGGTTCAAGCCCAACAGTCTGCCCGGACGTTACGCGATATGGGAATGCGCCCTCCGCAACGCCATCGTCAGAAAACGTTCTCATAAATTGAATGTCGATGCAGCGAAATATCTCAATGAAGATGCATGGACGGAAGCAGATGTAGAGCGGATCGTTGCGGCAGCATGGATGGTATCCAGCCCGCTGGAACGGGAGAAGATCCTTGATCAGGCAAGATGGGAAAAGATTGAGGAATTGGAAGCCGGACAACTTTTCAGTTTTGAACAGCTTTGTGCATACAAATTAAAACTTCTTCTTCAGCTCAAATGGGTTGGAAGATCACCGGAACAGGCTGCTCAGAACCTGGATCTCGCTACCAGCATGGTGGAACGATCCATTGAATTGCAAACAAAACAGGAGAATTAAAATATGGCAGAACAAAACAAAACCGGAAGTATTGCCGGGGTCAATGGAAACATGCTGACCGTCCGGTTTGATACGGACGTGATGCAGAACGAGGTGGCGTATGCGCTTATCGGCGGAAGCCGTTTGAAGTGTGAAGTCATCCGTGTCCGCGGCAATCTTGCTGACTTGCAGGTCTTTGAAAGTGCCAACGGATTGAAAGTCGGTGACAAAGTAGAGTTCACCTCTGCGCTTTTAAGCGTGAAGCTGGGTCCCGGATTGCTGACTCAGGTTTTTGACGGACTTCAGAACCCCCTGCCCGATCTGGCAGAACGTTCCGGGTTCTTCCTCCAGCGAGGTCTCTATCTGAACCCGCTTTCCGATGATGCCGAATGGGATTTCACCCCCATTGCAAAGCCCGGAGACAAACTCCAGGCAGGCGACCACATCGGTTCTGTTCCTGAAGGAATTTTCAAACATTACATCATGCTGCCCTTCTCCTGGCAGGGAACCTGGGAAGTCGTGGAAGTCGCTCCCGCAGGAAAACGGAAAGCCTCCGAAATGACCGCTGTGGTCAAAAACGAAAAGGGCGAAACCCGTACTGCTACAATGTATCAGGAATGGCCGGTCAAGATCCCGATCACCTGCTATAAAGAAAAGCTCATGCCCACAGAGCCGCTCATCACACAGATGCGTACCGTCGATACGTTCTTCCCGGTTGCAAAGGGTGGAACATTCTGTACTCCCGGACCTTTCGGTGCCGGCAAGACTGTGCTTCAGCATGCTATGAGCCAGAACGCCGAAGCAGATGTCGTGATCGTTGCAGCCTGCGGTGAACGCGCCGGTGAAGTCGTGGAAATCCTCCGCGAGTTCCCCCACTTGAAGGACCCCCGTACCGGACAGTCTCTCATGGACCGTTCCATTATCATCTGTAATACAAGCTCCATGCCTGTTGCAGCCCGTGAAGCATCTGTTTATACAGCTGTGACTCTGGCAGAATATTACCGTCAGTCCGGTCTGAACGTTCTGCTCCTTGCAGACTCCACTTCCCGCTGGGCTCAGGCTCTCCGCGAAATGTCCGGACGACTGGAAGAGATCCCCGGAGAAGAAGCTTTCCCGGCATATCTGGAATCACTGATCGCCTCTTTCTACGAACGCGCCGGTCTTGTGGAACTCAACGATGGAACGCAGGGTTCTGTGACCATCGGCGGATCTGTCAGCCCTGCAGGCGGTAACTTTGAAGAACCTGTGACACAGGCGACCCTGAAAGTGGTTGGTTCCTTCCTGGGACTTTCCCGTGACCGTTCTTCTGCGCGCCGTTATCCTGCGATCCATCCGCTGGAAAGCTGGAGCAAATACGGCAGTATTGTTGATGAAAAGAAACTTGCCGGAGCCCGTGCAACACTTCAGCGCGGCAGCGAAGTCAACCAGATGATGAAAGTCGTCGGGGAAGAAGGAACTGATACGAAAGACTTCATAGTTTATCTGAAGAGCGAGTTCCTGGACTTTGTTTATCTCCAGCAGAACAGTTTTGACGATGTGGAAATGGCGACCAGCGCGGACCGTCAGCGGTATGTTTTCGATGCAGTCTGCGAAGTTTTGAACGGTGATTTCACCTTTGAAACCAAAGATGATGCCCGCCGTTATTTCCAGGAAGTCCAGCAATTGTTTATTGACTGGAACTATGCGCCATATCAGTCGGAACAGTTCCGGAAGATCGAATCCGATATAAAAGCGAAGATTGCGGAGAACCTCGAAAATGCGTAAAGTTTATCATAAAATCATTCAGATTTCCGGTAACGTTATCACAGTTGAAGCGGATAACGTGGCATATAATGAACTCGCGGAAGTCAGCAGCTCCCGCGGAACTTCTCTTGCTCAGGTGATCCGTCTGCAGGACCGCAAGGTCTCTCTGCAGGTCTTCTCCGGTGCCAGAGGGATCAGCACAAACGATGAAGTCCGTTTTCTCGGAGACCAGATGAAAATCTCAGCATCAGAAGATCTTCTCGGCAGAGTGTTCAACGGAGCCGGAAAGCCCCGTGACCACCGTCCGGAAATCAATACGGAACTGGTTGAAATCGGAGGACCGTCCGTCAACCCCGCAAAACGTATCATTCCTACTAAAATGATCCGTACCGGGATTCCTATGATCGACGTTTTCAACACACTTGTGGAATCTCAGAAACTGCCGATCTTCTCCGTTGCAGGGGAGCCGTACAACCAGCTGCTGGCACGAATCGCCATGCAGGCGGAAGTCGACGTGATCATTCTTGGCGGAATGGGATTGAAATATGACGATTATCTTTATCTGAAGAATGTGCTTGACGATCACGGTGCACTTTCCAGATCTGTTCTTTTCATCCACACAGCAGCAGACCCCACAGTGGAGTGTCTGCTTGTCCCGGATATGTGCCTGGCAGTTGCAGAAAAATATGCGCTTGAAAACAAGCGGGTTCTTGTTCTTCTCACAGACATGACAAACTTTGCGGATGCCATGAAAGAAATCGCGATCACGATGGAACAGATCCCGTCAAACCGCGGTTATCCCGGAGACCTTTACAGTCAGTTGGCTTCCCGTTATGAAAAAGCTGTTGACTTCGATGGTGCCGGTTCTATCACGATCCTTACCGTGACCACCATGCCCGGTGATGACGTGACCCACCCGATCCCTGACAACACCGGATATATCACAGAAGGTCAGTTCTATCTCAAGGGCGGACGGATCGAGCCCTTCGGCTCCCTCTCCCGTCTGAAACAGCAGGTGAACGGCAAGACCCGTGAGGACCACCGTGCCATCATGGACACCATGATCCGCTTCTATTCCGACTATAAAGAAACCCAGGAAAAGGCGGCAATGGGATTCCAGATGAGTAACTGGGACAAGAAGCTCATGAAATACGGGAAACTCTTCGAAAAGGAAATGATGGATCTTTCCGTCAATATTCCTCTGGAAGAGGCTCTTGACATGGGCTGGAAGATCCTCGGCGAATGTTTTGAACGAACTGAAGTTGGTATGAAGTCTGAATTGACAGAAAAATTCTGGGTCAACAAGTAACCGGAGTCAACTGTTATGGGGAAAGTAAAACTCACAAAAACAGCTCTGAAACAGGAACGGGATTCCTTGAAGCAGTTCCAGCGTTTTCTGCCGACTCTTCAGCTGAAGAAGCAGCAGCTGCAGCTGGAAATGCGGACCTGCCTGGAACGGATCGAATCCAATGAGCAGAGAGAAGCCAGAACGAAAGAAGATCTTTCCGGCTGGGTCATCCTGTTCGGGTCGGAATCTGTTCCGGCACGGATCGGCGAAATTTTGAAAATCCGGGAAGTCATTGCCGGAAGTCAGAACATCGCGGGAGTGAATGTCCCTGTTTTTGAACGGGTTGATTTTGAAGGATCCGGACCGGATCTTTATCATGATGAGCCCTGGTTCGACGATGCAGTAGAGGCTGTTAAAAATATTATTTCGATCCGCGCTGAACGGGATATCATACGCAAACAGTATGACCTGATCGAAGCAGAACTGCGGGTAACAACTCAGCGGGTGAACCTCTTTGAAAAGGTCATGATCCCGGAATGCAAAGAAAACATCCGGAAGATCCAGATCTACATCGGGGATCAGAATACAGCTGCGGTTGCACGCTCAAAAATCGCAAAGAAAAAACTTCAGGAGACAGTAGCATGATTCAGAAAATGAAGAAAATCACTCTGCTGACTCTGGAGTCTTATAAGCAGGAAATGCTGGATCAGCTTTCTGAACTCAGTGTCATGCACATCACAGTTGACCGGAAGAAAGCCGGACAGGGTGATGCCGCACAGTACATTCAGAAGCTCGATCAGATCGCAAAAGCGCAATTCCTTCTGGAAGAGTTCAAGAAAACGGATATTCCGCAGAAAGAACTCCCTGCCCGGGAATGCCTGGCGGAACTTCTGAACTGTATTGCAGAGGCAGAGTCGCTGAAAAAACAGCTGGATGAACTGCTGAAACAAAAGGAAAAGCTTGCTCCGTGGGGAGACTTTGATCCGGCATCCTTCCAGGCTGTCAAGAAAAAAGGGTTGTTCCTGAAGTTCTGGATCATTCAGGCAAAGGCTGCTTTGACTCCACCGGAAGGAATGGTCCTGCAGACGATCAGAACTGAAGCTGGAAACCGTTATATTATGTCTATTGACCGGGAGGATTCTGAACTTCCGACGGCACAGGAAATCAAGTTGCCGGATGTCAGATATTCCGATATTCTGAAAGAGATCGGAAAAGTCGAAGCATCACTTCAGCAGAACAGAGAAAAAGCCGCTGCATTAGTCTGCAACAAAGAAGCTCTTCAGGAATATGCAGAGGAAGTCCGCTGCAAACTTGATTTTGCGAATGCAAATCTTTCCATGCAGTCCGAACAGGAAATTGCTCTTCTTGAAGGCTATATCCCAGTGATCCGCATGGATGATTTTATTGCAGCAGTCAGGAAAAACGGATGGGCATATCTGGCAGAAGATCCCGATCCGGAAGATCAGAATGTTCCGACTTACATCACGAAACCGAAATTCCTCGGTTTGATGGATCCGCTTTTTGATCTTGTCGGTATTGATCCCGGCTACCGGGAAAACGATGTCAATGCGTTTTTCTTTATCTTCTTCCCGATCTTTTTCGGAATGATCATCGGCGATGCCGGTTACGGGATCCTGTTCCTGTTGATCGCGCTGCTGTGCAAGAAGCTGTTCAAAGGAAAGAAAAAAGCGCAGGTCTCTATCAACCTGTTTCTGATGCTTTCCATGTTCTCTCTGACATGGGGCTGGCTCAATGGGAACTGGTTCGGGATTTCCAGGGAATATCTGCCGTCATTCATGCGCGGGATTGATTTTCTTGCAAATCCGCAAAACAGCCCGCTGGCGCAGAAGCTGGTGGTCAAGACCGGTTTATTGAAAGACGGTATGACAGAATCTCAGATTGCCGGGATGTGGGGAGACCTCAACAACCGCATTGTTCAGTGGTTCTGCTTCTTCCTTGCAGCAGTTCACCTGAGTTCTGCCCGTATTTTCAAATTTATTGTGGATATCAAAGAAGACTGGCGTGCAGTCGGAAACCTCGGCTGGGTCTGTCTGCTGGTTGCCAACTTCTTTACAGCGGTCAACCTGATCGTCTTCCCGGGAACTTTCCCGACGACATTCGGTTATGGAGCGTATATTGTCGGAACCCTGCTGCTGATCATCACCTGCAAGCCCCAGGATTTCCTGAACTTGCCATTCTCTCTGATCGGCAGTTTCACAGACGTGCTTTCCTACATCCGTCTGTTTGCGGTCGGACTTGCCGGAACATGTATTGCTGTCAACTTCAACAATATGGGTGCGATGCTCGTTGACGGCAAGACGGGGATCAGTTATGTTCTCATGCTGATAGCGATGATCGTGATCGTTCTGTTCGGACATGCGTTGAACATTGCGCTGAGTTTCCTCAGTGTGCTTGCCCATGGAGTCCGACTGAATACGCTGGAATTTTCCGGACACATGGGAATGCAGTGGACCGGGATCCGCTATAAACCTTTTGCAAAATTCAAGAACAACAAAGAAAATCTTAAAAATAACAACAAGGAGATTTCAAAATGACAGAACTCATCACACTCGCAGCAGCAACCCCCATGTTCGAAGTGACCGACAAGGTCCTCGTCTTCTCTGCAGCATTCTGTGCAATCGCACTTGCGGCAGTCGGATCAGCATGGGGAACAGGAGCCGCAGCTTCTTCTGCAATCGGCGCATGGAAAAAATGCTATGCCCAGAACAAGCCCGCGCCCTTCCAGCTTATGATCTTTGCCGGATGTCCGCTCTCCCAGACCATCTACGGTATGATCCTGATGTTCAGTATCATGGGTGCTGAACTCACAAAACCCGGGATCTGGATTTTCTACATGGTCACCGGTGTCCTTTCCGGTATTGCAATCGGGATTTCTGCCCTCTGGCAGGGACGTGCCTGTGCAGCAGCTTGCGATGCTTTCTCTGAAACAGGGAAAGGTTTTGCAAACCAGATGGTCGTGATCTGTATTATTGAAACTGTGGCGATCTTCGTCATGGCTTTCAGCATGGTGCTTCTCAGCTCCTTCGCAAAATAATCAGACATAAGAGGCAATTTCGGACTTTTGAAATTACCTCATAAAAAGTCAAAAAAAATGGCGGTTGGAATTTTATTTCCAGCCGCCTTTTTTATATCCGGAATATTTATTTCATTCCGGGGAATGTACAATCTGCGGGAAGACATCCGAGGGAATCAAAGTCCATCTTCAGAACCTCTGCAATGGCTCTCCAGCGACCTTCCATATCATCCAGATACAGCCACGGTTTCCAACCGAGGGAAAGATAGGTTTTCAGTGCTGCAACGCGGAAATCATCGGTCAGAAGAGAAAAAGCTCTATATCCTTCCTGATACAGACGGTGCATGACCGCCACACTTGCAGCTTTACCCAGAGAATACCCGCGCAGCTCCGGATGAGTCATCACCCATCCCAAGACACCGACTTCCGGATGTTCCGGCATGTCAGTCGTCTCAGCTCCGGCAGAAGCCGCGAATCTTCCTGTTTCGATCTCTTCGATCAGAAACAACGCATCCGGCAGAACTTTTTTGCGGTAGACATCTGTCAAATAAGACTTTTCCCAGGCGGGAAATTCCACGGATGTCCGGAGCTGATTGTAACGTTCCAGCTCTTCATCCTGAATCGTACGCAATCGGAATCCTTCTGCAATTTTCAATTCCGGCAGAGGTGTGTTTTCTGCATTAAAAATCATTTTCAGCTGTGCCATTTTCAGCTCCTGTTACTTCAGTAAAGATGTCATTGTTTTTTCGATTTTCTGCTTCAGAATATCCTGACTTTCCAACGTTTCCGGCTCAGACAAGGTCATGATACCTGTCAAAGCTTTTGCAGCAGGACTTTCCGGATAGAGAGAAACCAGCGCAGAAGCTTTTGTGCGGTCGGAGTAGAGTTCCGGCAGGACTTCCAACGTCTTATTCAGAAGAGTGATCACATCCAGCCGGGTTTCTTTTTCCCGGATCTGTTCATAAACGGACGCTCCATCCATAGCTTTGCGCAGGATCACGGAGTTTTCCTGGATCTTTGCCATAAGACGGGTGAAGTCAGAAGTTTTTTCCTTGTCATGTCCCTCCGGGAAAACCTTTGCCGGATCAAAAGGCTGAACCATTCTTCCATTATCATTGCGATACCTATCCCGGACTTCCGGCTTGCGGAAATCTGGAATTTCCATGGGTGCGCCGTTGTTTTCGTGACTGCGGACCGCCATGATCCCCGCCAAAGTGACATCGCAGGCGGAATAAATATCCCACGGAGCTTTCTCTCCGGTGAGAACCTGACGCGCAAAGTAGTAGAGTTCCCAGAAATCCCCGCCGCCATGTCCGGTAGAATCTGCAAGATCTCCTAATTCGGGCCACTCCGGCTGGACCGGTGTTTTCATGGATCCGCCCGTTGCTCCGAGACGGAGATAGAGATTTCCTTCAAAGGATTCAGCTGAAGCACGGGTTCCCCAGATCCGTTTGGACATGTGGTAATCAGCAGTTGTTGCACCGCAAAGATTCCGCATGACTCCGCCATTGCTCATCTGAATCAGCGAGGGACACGGTTTACTCATGCCGCTGCCGGGAATATATCCGGGGAGTTCCACCTTTTCCGGGAACGCGGTGATCCGTTCCGGGCGCAATCCGGTGATCTGCATGACCGGACCAAGTGAGTGGGTGCAGTAGTAATGAAAATCAAGCCATGACCGCCAGGAGTGAACCGTATATCCCGGCGTGATGGGCGGAAAATCAGGCAGGACACAGTAGCGGTAACAGAGTTCCCGGCACTCGTGAAGATATTCAAATTCGCCATACTGAAACTCTCCGAAGAAACCGTCTTTCCAAAGTTTTGCAAGGTACATATTTTCTTTGGTGAAGGGATAATTTTCCAGAAGATTATAGATTTTTCCGGAACGTTCCACAGCTTCCACAAGACGGACTCCTTCCGCTGGAGTGAAGAAGGAAGTGACTTCACTCATGACATGATAACCGGCATTCAAAGCCCGGATCGCATGTTCCGCATGGGAGGTGAAAAATGTTGCCACCAGAACGGCATCCATCTCTTTATTGGAGAGAAATTCATTTTCGTCGGCGGTGACTTTTGCATCCGGGCACTCTTTCTGAAAACGTTCCCGGATCTCATCATTAAAATCACAACCGGCAACCACATCAATGTTCAATTCTTTGGCAGCTTTGATAAAAACGCTGCCTCTGCCCAATCCCCAGATCCCGAGCCGGATCCGTTTATCCGTGTTGAAAATCTTTTTTGCCCCCATAATAAAAACTCCTGTTCTGTCAGTTGTTATGAAGCGATCTCTTTCGTATTATATATCTTGGAATTATAATTTGCAAATCAGAAAAAATGAATTATTTTATATAATAAAAACAGAAATTATAAAAAAGGAACATTTTATATGAATATTTCCATCACTCATGCAGAACTCTATACAAAGCCGGAAAAATTCAGTCAGACGACCTCCTGTGTTTTTCTCGGCTTGATTCTCTCCGGGCTGGAATTTATGAAGATTTATGCCCCCGACGGAACATTAGCAGCAGACGTTCAGGGACAATCATTCATTCTGATCCCGCCGGACTTCCATTTGGATTTTCAATTTGACAAACAGCGGAAGAATTATATGATTCTCATGCAGTTTGATAATTTGAAATGGAACGGGCAGAGCCGGATGATAGAACTGGAATTTGAAAGCGGAAAAATTGATCTTCCTGCAGTGATCCCCGTGCCATCTGTCCGGAAAGAGCAGATTCAGGAGATGTTTCAGCGGATCATCCATCTGAATAAATCGGCATTGCCGGCAAAAATAAAAGCAGCTGAAATGCTTGTTTTTTCCATCATTGCAGAGATTCTTGAGCAAACAGCTTTTGATCAGACACAAATCGTACCGGAAAGTCTGATCAAACTGAAAGACAGAATTGATTCCGATACAGAGTTTCAAAAATCATTGTCAGAGCTGATGTATGACTTGCCTGTGACAGAAATCCATTTGCGCCTGCTGTTTCAAAAGTATTATCATACGACACCTGCCAATTATCGTTTGAAATTACGACTGGCAAAAATTCAGACATTGCTGAGTGAGACTGACTTGAGCTTCAAAGAAATTGCCGATGCTGTCGGAATGAACCATGTGACCCATCTTTATCTTTTCCTGAAAAGACATTGCGGCATGACACCGGCTGAGTTACGGAAAAATTTACGGATGTAATGCTCTTTTTTCATTGCATCAGGAACAGGAAATATAAAAATAAAAATAAAAAATAGCGCATAAAGATTCACACAATTTATTTGAAGAAAATATAAATTATGCTATATTACTGAATTTTATCAAAACAACTTTCAGAAAGGATTTTATATGACAGCCGTTACAATATTCTGTCTGCTCTCGCTTTTGCTTTTCTTCGGCAAAATCATCAGAGTTTCCGTACCGCTTCTGCAGAAATGCTATCTGCCCAGCTCTGTGATCGGCGGTCTGCTGGGACTGATACTGTTTCAGAGTTTTCCGCAAATATTCAAGCCGGAAATGGTGCAGGTGATCAGCAAACTGCCCGGATTTATGATCAATATTGTATTCGCCACGCTGTTTCTGGGAGTTGCAACCCCGCCGCTGAAAAAAGTGGTTCAAGTGGCATTTCCGCAGCTCTGTTTCGGACAGATCATGGCATGGGGGCAGTATGTGATCGGTTTTGCAACGGTTGGATTTATTCTGATTCCCTGTTTCGGAACACACAGAGCATTCGGGAACCTTCTGGAAATCGGTTTTCAGGGCGGACACGGAACCGTTGGCGGAATGAGTGAAAGTTTCCGTGCATTGGGCTGGGAAGACGGGATCGCGCTAGGTTATACCATTGCAACCGCCGGGATGATCCTCGGGGTCGTTGTGGGGATGATGCTGGTCAACTGGGCAGGACGGAAAGGCTATGTGAAAAACATCCGTCAATTTGAATCCCAGAACCGGCTTCAGAGGTTGGGGATCTACCATGAGTCGGAACGCCCCGGTGCCGGCTGGCAGACTGTTTACTGCGACTCGATCGACTCTCTTGCATGGCACATTGCGCTGGTGGGGATTTCGGTGCTTTTCGGTTACGGAATACTGGAAGGGCTGCGGGCTCTGGAAATCGTCTGTTTCCCTGAAAGCACCACGCGGATCTTCAAAGGGTTCCCGCTGTTTCCGCTTTGCATGATCGGCGGACTTCTGATCCAGAAAGCGGCACAATGGGGGAAAGTGGATTCTCTGATCGACCACGGACAAATGCAGCGTCTGGCAGGAGCATCTCTGGATTTTCTGGTTCTGTCTGCCATGGCGACGATCAAGATTTCTGTTGTTGCGCAAAACTGGCAGTCTCTGCTTATCATTATTCTGCTGGGCTTGTTTTTTGCACTGTTTATGGTGATATTTGTCGCACCGCGCCTTTTCAAGGAGTCCTGGTTTGAATGTGCGATCGCCGATTTCGGACAGGCGACCGGAGTGACGGCAACGGGCTTGCTTCTTCTGCGCTCCGTCGACCCGGAATCCAAGACCTGGGCAACTCAGGCATTCGGTTACAAACAGCTTCTTCATGAGCCATTCATGGGTGGCGGGCTCTGGACAGCCACGGCATTGACACTGCTCTTTCAGCTGGGGTGGAAGATCATGCTCTGCATCTCCACAGGAGCTCTTCTGATCTGGGTGATTTTCGCTGTGATCATCTGCAGAAAGAATAAAAAATCAGCATAATCAGTTTTGTTTGACATTAGATCCCCGGAACGCGCTCCGGGGATTTTTTATGGAAAACTCCTGACAGCAGAGCAAAAAAGTCAAAAAAAATGCAATAACAGCAGTTGAAAACCTGTAAATTCTTTTGAAATCACAGGAAAACGTGCTATATTACGGCATGTTTAAGAATGTATAACACACTAACAACATAGAAACGGAATTCAAAAATGCACGAGTTCAGAACCCACACATGCGGCGAGCTTACCAAAGCTGATGCCGGCAAAACAGTCCGGATCTCCGGATGGATCCACAGTGTCCGCGATCATGGCGGAGTTATCTTTATCGACCTTCGCGACCATTACGGCAAAACACAGGTCGTGATCGATCCCAACAAGTCTTTCTACCAGGAATTGGATAAATGGCGCGTTGAAACCGTTGTCTGCTTCACCGGAACAGTCGTTACCAGAGCTGCAGAAACCGTCAACCCCAAACTTGCAACAGGAGAAATCGAACTTGTTGCAGAAGACATGGTCATTCTCGGCGAATGCGATGTCATCCCGTTCCAGATTGCAAAAGAAGAACAGGCTCCGGAAGCAACCCGCCTTGCCTATCGTTTCCTTGACCTGCGGAAAGAAAAACTTCACAGCAACATCATGCTGCGTTCCAAGCTGATCTCTGAGATCCGCCGCTTTATGACCGAACTCGGATTCAATGAAATCCAGACCCCGATCCTCACCAGCAGCTCCCCCGAAGGAGCCCGTGACTATCTGGTTCCCAGCCGTGTTCATCCCGGTCAGTTCTACGCATTGCCCCAGGCTCCCCAGCAGTTCAAACAGCTGCTCATGATTGCCGGCTTTGACAAATATTTCCAGATCGCGCCCTGCTTCCGTGATGAAGATGCACGTGCAGACCGCTCCCCCGGTGAATTTTATCAGCTGGATATGGAAATGAGCTTCGCGACACAGGATGATATCTTCGCTGTGATCGAAAGCCTCTTCATGGAAATCTTCCCGAAATTCTCCACAAAGAAACTGAATGCTGCACCGTTCCCGCGTATTCCTTACCGTGAAGCTATGCAGAAATACGGCTCCGATAAACCCGACCTCCGCAACCCGCTTTTCATTCAGGATGTCTCCGATATCTTCGCAAAGAGCGGTTTCAAAGCATTCGCATCTGTCGTTGAAAACGGCGGAAAAGTCAAAGCCATCAAGGTTCCCGGAATTGCCGGACAGCCCCGCAGTTTCTATGACAGCATGATCGACTTTGCAAAGGAATGCGGCGCAAAGGGTATGGCTTACATCATCTGGACCGGTAACGAAGAAAAGAGCCCCATCGTGAAGTTCATGGCACGGGAAGAGCTGGATGCTCTGAAAGCTGCCGGAAATATTCAGGATGGCGATGTGATGTTCTTCCTTGCTGACAAAGAAAGTCTTGCTCTCGAAGTCGGCGGACAGGTCAGAACTGAACTCGGCAAACGTCTCGACCTCATCAACAATGACGAATTCAAGATGTGCTGGATCGTTGATTTCCCGATGTTTGAACTTGATGAAGAAACCGGAAAGCCCGTGTTCAGCCACAACCCGTTCTCCATGCCCCAGGGCGGAATGGAAGCTCTGGAAACCATGGATCCCCTTACCATCAACGCTTACCAGTACGACATTGTCTGTAACGGCATTGAACTTTCCAGCGGTGCGATCCGCAACCACCGTCCGGAAATCATGTACAAGGCTTTTGAAATCGCCGGTTACGATAAGAGCGTTGTCGATGAAAAATTCGGCGGCATGATCAAGGCATTCAAACTGGGTGCACCTCCGCACGGAGGAATCGCTCCCGGAGTCGACCGCATGGCAATGCTTCTCTGCGACGAACCGAATATCCGCGAAGTGATCGCATTCCCCTTCAACCAGCAGGCTCAGGACCTTATGATGAACGCTCCCGCCACTGTGGATATGAAGCAGCTGCGTGAACTGCGCATTATTCCTCTCCCGCAGGAACTGAAGTTTGAAGAAACCTTCAAGAAACTTTACGCAGAAGCAGCCCGTATCCGCGAGATCGAAGCCGCGGCAAATAATACAACTGCCGGAGAATCTGCAAACTGAAAACAGGGGGTCACTGATGGGACGCTTCCGCAGAGGTTCTAACAGAAAACAGTACGCCACACTGATTATGATCATTCTGATCGTGCTGGCGGGTACGATTGTGTGCGTGTTCTGGAAGGGTGCGGAAGCTGTGAGCAGTTACACCGGAACGAATGTCGATTACGACAGGATCATCCGGGAAGCTGCTCAGAGAAATCAAGTTGACCCCCGTTTGCTGAAGGCTGTTATCTGGCGGGAAAGCCGGTTTGATCCCATGACCGAGGGGAAAGCGGGTGAAGTCGGCTTGATGCAGATCATGCCGGATAAAGCCGTTGTCGATTGGGCAAGAGCAAAAGGAAAAGAGGTTCCTGTCCGGGCAGCATTGTTTGATCCGGAGCTGAATGTTGAAATCGGCTCCTGGTATCTCGGCAGAGCTCTTCGCCGCTGGAACAAATATCGGGATTGTTATGTCCTTGCTTTGTGTGAATACAATGCCGGACTGACCCGTGCAAACAAATGGAAACCGGCGGACCCGAACGCTGATGTCCGGAAACGGATCACAATACCGTCAACACGGACCTATGTCAATGACATCATGGACCGTTATGAAAAGTACAAACAATCTTGGAACTTGGATTAACCGGAGAGCATTATGAAAAGCAAAATGACGATTCCAGGCAATAAAGGTATATGGCACGGATACGATTCTTTCCGGTTTGAAATCGAAGGAATCGAATGTATTGTTGTTTCTGCAGATTCTCCGCTGAAAGGGAATCCCTGGATCTGGCGTGCAAGATTTTTCAACGCAGATCCGGCTCTTGATCTGGCAATGCTCCGCAATGGCGTTCATCTTGTCCATACAGATATTACTGACCTTGCAGGTGGTCCTGAAGCTATGCGCAGAATGGATCGCTTCTATGATTATCTTGTTGAAAAACTCAATTTTTCCCCGGCTCCCATTCTGGAATCTTACAGCCGGGGCGCATTACCCGCTTTGAACTGGGGGATCAGAAACCCGGAAAAACTTTCCATGCTGATTCTGGACAGCCCTCTTTGCAATCTTAAATCATGGCCGAAATCGGCATTCGAACGGGAACTCTGCCGGAAAGCCGGAGTTTTAGCAGAAGACTTCTCCATCGTTCCCGAGTGGAACCCCGTCGAAAATCTTGCCCCGCTGATTCAAAAAAAAGTTCCTGTAACTCTGATCTATGAAGAGAAAGACAATGTGATTCCCATCAAGGACAATGCAGCCTTGCTTCTTGAACTGTTCAAGGATGGAAATGGTGATATCAGAGCATATTCCGGAAAATATGAATTTACCGGCGACGATATTGAACAGCTTGCATCCTCTGCTGTGAAAGCTCTGAAGTAAACTATGAAAGAAGCTCTCATCCTCGGTTTTGGAATCAGCGGTCAGGCTGCGGCAAGACTCGCTCTTTACGAAGGGTATGCCGTTACAGTTCTGGATGAACGGAAACCTGTTGTTCCGGAAGAATATACTCTTATATCCGATTGGACGCCTGAAATTCCGCTGAAAAAGTATGACATTGCGGTGATCAGTCCCGGTATTTCCATTCATTCCCCCATGGCAGAAGCCGTTAGAAAATCCGGAACGCTCATCCGTGGGGAATTGGAATTTGCTTCTTCCGGGCTGCCCTGTAAAATCGTTGCAATCACAGGAACAAACGGAAAAACGACTACGACAGAACTGACAACAGCACTGATCCAAAGTGCCGGATTCCGCTGTGAATCCGCCGGAAATATCGGGACAGCTCTCAGCGATGTTGCGCTGGAACTGAAACGGGGAGAACGGCAACTTGATGTGCTGGTCGTTGAAACAAGTTCGTTCCAACTGGAAAGTATGGAGCATTATATCCCTCATTCCGCCGCTTTGCTGAACCTTGCAAGCGATCATATCAACCGGCACGGATCTATGAAAGGGTATGCCGATGCAAAATTCCGGCTGTTCCGGGAGCTTGTCCGTTCCGAAAAAAGCAGCGTGATCAACCGGAATATTCTTTCCCATTGGCAGGAACATTATCCGGCAGAGATCCCGGCAACATTCTCCGCTGAAACAGATGCAGATTTTCATTTTTCAGAGGGATTTCTCTGCTTCCGTGGACAAAAGATTTTTGATTGGTCTGAGTGTCCGCTTGAGGGAGACCACAACGTTGAAAACGCGCTTGCTGCACTGGCATTGCTCCGGACTGTCGCCGGTGATAATGTTCTCTTCAGCGAACCGGTTCACCAAACGCTCCGCAGTTTTGCCCCGGATAAACACCGCTTGGAATGTTTCGCAGAGAAAAACGGGATCAAGTATGTAGACGATTCCAAAGCAACGAATCCCCACTCCGTAAATGCAGCATTGCGTACTGTCGGCGGGGATCACAATGTGATTTTGATTCTCGGCGGTTCAGATAAAGCGATGGATTTCAGTTGTATTGCAAAAGATTCCGATAAAATCAAACATGCAATCATCAATGGACATGCAGGAGCGCGGATCGAAGAAGATCTGAAAACAGCCTTGCCCTATACCCGTTTTGAAACCTTTGATGAAGCTGTAAAAGCAGCTTGTGAAAAAGCCGTTCCGGGAGATGTAGTATTACTTTCTCCGGCATGTGCGAGTTTTGATTTTTTCAACGGCTACAAAGCACGGGGAAACCGTTTTCAGGAGCTGGTCAACAGCTATTTGAACCGTAACGAATGCAGTTTTGACCATAGATCAAAATAAAATGTGCTTCATTTTCAGTCATAACCAATGAAAGGAGTAACAGAAAATGAACATTATTGAGGAAGTACATAAGAATCGTGTTCAAGCTCTTATTCCGGGAGTTCCCGGAGATATTCCGGAAAACTTGGCGAGAAAAACCCGTCCATATCAGGGAATTCCGGGAGTTGAAGTTGGAAAAGATGGTTCTCTTTACGCCACCTGGTACGCAGGAGGAAAAGGGGAAGGTCCGGATAATTATGTGATTCTCTCCTACAGCCGGAATCATGGCAGGAGCTGGAAAGAGGTACAATGTATCAATCCTGACGGACAGGTTCGGGCATACGATCCGGTACTCTGGTTTGATCCGCAGGGACGGCTCTGGTGGTTTTGGGCACAGACATATTCTTCCGGGCTCTGGAAAATTTTTGATGGAAAATGCGGTGTTTTCTGCTGCTGTTGTGAAAATCCTGAAAAGGAACTGAAATGGTCCGCTCCTCGCAGAATTGCGGATGGGATCATGATGAACAAGCCCATTGCAGATTCCAAAGGGAACTGGCTTCTACCCACAGCAATTTGGGCTTGCGAACCGGAATATCTTACGGAAGAAGATAAAAAATTTGCGTTTTCCAATGTAACAATCAGCCGCGACAACGGAAATACCTTTGAATATCTCGGCTCGGCAGACGTTCCGGAACGAACCTTTGATGAGCATCATATTGTAGAACGGAATGATGGAACACTCTGGATGCTTGTCCGCTGTCAATATGGAATCGGCGAGAGTTTTTCCAGCGATGGAGGAAAAACATGGAGTCCAGGAAAACCTGCAATTTTCGGAGGTCCCAATTCCCGTTTTGCAATCCGCAGGCTGAAATCCGGAAAACTGCTTCTGATCAATCATCGGATCCCCTATTATCTTCCCGGAGAAACGCTTGCACCGGGAATGAGACCGAGAACCGATCTGACTGCATGGCTTTCCGATGATGACGGAAAAATATGGAAAGGCGGCATGTTGATTTCCGGAAGACAAGATGTCTCTTATCCGGATGTAACCCAGG
Organism: Lentisphaeria bacterium; assembly: GCA_017456495.1. GTDB lineage: Bacteria > Verrucomicrobiota > Lentisphaeria > Victivallales > UBA1829 > SIG79. The sequence continues at coordinate 22,237 of JAFTJI010000189.1, forward strand.
ATGCAGACGGCAGGATCTTTATGATTTACGATCATGCCAGATACACCTTTGGAAATATATTGCTTGCCTCTTTTACAGAAGACGATGTTCTTGCAGGACGGTTGGTCACGCCGGGATCTTATCTTGATTTACTGGTCTCCAGCTTGCTGCCCAAACAATAAGGAAACAGGTGCTGTTCCAAATACAGGTTGATTTGAGATTGGGGAGAAAATAGAAAAACTTTCCTCAAAAGTTTTTCTTTTGTCTCCCCGATCTCTTTTCTTTTTTATCGAGCCTCAGCAAATTCTGGGCAGAAGTTCTCCGCCGGGACGGGGCAGAAGTGTCTGTGCGCCGATTTCTGTGGTCATCACAACTTTTCCAACTTGATCGGCAATGACTTCTCCGATGATCGCAGCATTTTTGGAGTACGGACATTTCCGGAGAGTTTCCACCAGAGCAGGTGCAACTTCTGCGGGTGCAAAGACAACCAGCCGACCTTCGCAGGCAAGATAAAGCGGCTCTAATCCCAACATTCCGCAAACGCCTTTTACGCCGTCAGCCACAGGGACGGATTTTGAATCCAGTTTGATCCCGACTTTGCTCTGTTCTGCGATTTCATAAAGGACAGTTCCCACGCCGCCGCGGGTGGCATCCCGAATCACATGGATATCGGATGTCGTCTTGAACATCTCTTCCACAGTTCCCCACAAAGGAGCACAATCGCTATCGACATCGGGGGCTTCGATCCCGAACTCATCACGGGCAAGCAGAATGGTACAGCCATGACGTCCCACATCACCGGTAACGATGATAGCATCGCCCGGTTTGGCGTAAGTTCCGGAAGTATTGGCATTTTCCATGATCTCCCCTACCCCGGAAGTGGTGATAAAGATCTTATCGACCTGACCTTTTCCGGCGACTTTGGTATCGCCTGCAACGATCCGGACACCTGCTTCGGCGGCGGTCTTTTCCATAGCGGCGGCGATCTCTTCCAGCTTATCCATGGGGAATCCCTCTTCAATGACAAATGCGCAGGAGAGATATTTCGGTTTTGCGCCCATACAGGCGAGGTCGTTCACGGTTCCGCAAATGCTGAGTTTCCCGATATTCCCGCCGGGAAATTCAAAGGGGGAAACGATGAAGCCATCGGTTGAGAACGCCATTTTTTTTCCGGAAAGGGAAAGGACAGCGGCGTCATCGCCGGTGAAATCAGGGTTTGCAAAATGAGCTTTGAAAACGCGGTCGATGAGTTCGGAAGTCTGAGCTCCGCCTGCACCATGCGCCAGTGTTACAGTGTCTTGTTTCATATTAAAGTTCTCCATATTGATAATAAGCGGAACAGGTTCCCTCGCCGGAAACCATGCATGCCCCGACGGGGTGAAGCGGGGTGCAGACTTTTCCGAAGAGCGGACAATCTTTCGGGCAGCAGTCGCCGCGCAGGATCTCGCCGCAGCGGCAGGCGGGATTTCCCCTGCCCTCAGTGGGCGGCAGATTGAACCGGAGTTCTGCATCGTACTCCTGATACTCTTTCCGGAGTTTCAAGCCGGATTGCGGGATCACGCCCAAGCCGCGCCATTCGGAATCGCAGGGTTCCATGATTTCTGCAGTGACTTGCATTGCCAGCGGATTTCCTTCCGGCTTGACAACTGTCGGATAACAGTTCCGGAAGAATGGTTTTCCTTTTTGAGATTCCTGCACGATCACCGCAAGAGCCGTCAGAACTTCTTCGGCAGTGAATCCGGCAACCACTCCGGAAACGCCTTTTTCACGTAAATCCTCATATAATTTTGTGCCGGTGATCACGCTCACATGACCGGGGAACAGGAACGCATCTGCGCTGTCATGCAGGGCGTTATAAGCCATGGGCATGGTCTTGTTGGCGGTCAGGATCGAGAAATTTTTGATACCGCTCTTCTTTGCTCTTTTGACCGCCAGACATGCGCCGGGAACGGTTGTTTCAAATCCGACAGAGAGGAAGATCACCTGTTTTTCGGGCTGATCCTTTGCAAGAGCAAGAGCATCCATGGGAGAGTAAACCGTGCGGATCTCCGCGCCTTTGGAACGGGCTCCGGCAAGACTGGTTTCAGTTCCGGGAACACGGATCAGGTCTCCGAACGTACAGATGATGGTGTTTTCCATCAGTGCAAGCTGAATAGCTTTGTCGATGTAGCCGACCGGGGTCACGCAAACAGGACAACCGGGACCGGAAATCAGTTTCAGGTTTTCAGGCAGAATTTTTCTGATTCCCAAACGGAAAATCTCATGAGTGTGAGTTCCGCAAACTTCCATGACCCGCAGGGGGCGTCCGGAGTAAGATTCAACGATTTTCTTCGCTTCCAGCATCCTGCACCTCAACTTTTTCTCCGGTGATTTTGGCAATAGCGATTCCGGCATGAACCATGACATAATCGCCCGGTTCCAAATCATCCAAAAGTTCAGCACTGACTTCCCGCTGCGCGCCGGAGGCATCGATCAAAGCGGTTCCGTCATCAATCCGTAATACTTTTGCAGAAAGTCCTACACACATATCCGTATCTCCTTGTTATTTAACATTTTCATTGCAGCGGCGGCTTGCCCGAGAGCGATCCCGCCGTCATTGGGCGGAACAAGATGATGTCTCAATACGCGGAAACCATCCTGTTCCAGTTTATTTACCACGGAACCCAGCAGAAGTGTATTCTGGAACACTCCGCCGCTGAGCGCGCAAATATTGCAGTTCAACCGGTCACGCTGGATCCGGCAAAATTCAAAAATCATCAGAGCCAACTGTTCATGGAACGATCCGGCAAGAGCCTCCGGGGATTCTCCGGAAAGGCGCAATTCAATCAACCGTTTGACCAGAAGATCTGTCCGCATTGTCAGAACATCATCGTGCATGACGGGTTCCGGAGATGGCATCACGTTTTTTAATCCGGCTTGTTCTGCAGCAAATTGCAGTTTCATTGCTGCCTCGCCCTCAAAAGTGGATTTTTTGCAAATTCCCAAAATTGCACTGACGGCATCGAACAACCGTCCGCAGCTTGTGGAAATGACTGTATTCAAACGCATTGCAGTCATAACAGAGATTACTTTCCGTTCCTGTTCAGAGCAGAGTTCCAGTTTTTCCACAATTTCAGCAGCATTTTCCGGAAAGAGTGACTGGATCATCGAAACAGCGATCCGCCAACCCTCTTTTGCAGAGGCATCGCCGCCAGCCTGAAGAAACGGCATGATCTTTCCCACCCGTTCAAAACCGTCGAAGGAAGAGTACAAAATCTCACCGCCCCAGATTGTGCCGTCGCTGCCGTAACCGGTTCCATCGAAGGAAACGCCTATGACAGGTTCCTGAACATCATTTTCAGCCATGCAGGAAAGAATGTGAGCGTAATGATGTTGTATTTTCAACAGCGGTTTTCCCAGAGTTTCTGCGACTTCTGTGGTATGATAACGGGGATGAAAATCGCACGCCACCAGTTCAGGTTCGATCTCAAGCAGAGACTCCATTCTTGTGATGGATTCCTGCAGAGCTTTTACGGTCCGCAAGTCTTCCATGTCACCAAGATAGGGAGATAGATAAAAGAGAGAATCATGCCCGAGACAGAAGGTATTTTTCAGTTCGCCGCCAATTCCAAGAACCTGTCCTTTCCTGTTGCCGGAGAGCATTTTCGGGAGAGGCGCATACCCGCGGGATCTGCGGATCATGTAGGGTTCATCGCGGAAAGTATCCATAACAGAATCATCCGCGCGGAGCAAAATTTTCCGGTTGTGAGAGAGCATAAGATCGCAGAAAGAGGAGATTTCCGCAAGAGCATCTTCATCGGAACGGCAGATGGGCGCGCCGGAAACATTGCCGCTTGTCATGACAAACGCTTCCGGCATGGAAAGTCCGTCATCATGAAACAAAAGCATGTGGAGCGGGGTGTAGGGCAGCATGATTCCAAGCTTCGGATTCCCCGGTGCAAGTTCTTCCGGCAAAGAGCTTTGTGCTTTTTTCTCAAGTAAAATGATCGGCTTCTGATGACCGTCCAGCAACGAAGTCAGATTTTCCGGAAGATGACAATGTTTTCTGACTGCATCAAGATCCTTCATCATGAGAGCAAAGGGTTTGACGGGACGGTGTTTCAGGGAACGCAGCCGCAGAACAGCCTCTTTATCAAAGGCATTGCAGCAGAGATGAAAACCGCCGATCCCTTTGATTGCCAGAACTTTTCCATCAAGGATCGCCTGTTTTGCAATCCGGATCGCTTCTGCCCCGCGTTCCTGTCGTCCAATAAGATAAACTTCCGGTCCGCAATCATTACAGCAAACCGGCTGGGCATCATAACGGCGGCTCTCCGGAGAGGTGTACTCCGACTCACACTCCGGACACATGGGGAACTCTTTCATGGTCGTCCGTTCCCGGTCATAGGGCATGGATTCCAGAATCGTCAATCGCGGACCGCATGCTGTGCAGTTGATGAATGGATGAAGATATCTGCGATTTGCGGGATCGAACAGTTCCTGTTTGCATAATGGACAGGTTGCGATATCCGGAGAAACGAAGATCGCCCCATCTTCTTTTTCGCTTTCAATGATTCGGAATGTTTCATATTCCGGTTCCTGAACGGTGGTCACATCCACGCGCAGGATCGCCGATCTGGGCGGGGCTTCCTGTTCCAGTGCAGAGAGAAATTCACGGCGTGCAGCAGACTCTCCCTGAAGATGGATCTCTACATAGGAGCCTTTGTTTGCAACACTTCCGCGCAGGGAAAAACGGTGAGCCAGCCGATCCGTAAACGGACGGAACCCAACGCCCTGCACAATACCGTAAACACGGATCAGATCCGTTTCTCTCATATCGTCTGTCCCTCCTCCAGCTGACCGGACACCGCAAAGTGGCAGAACGGAACGAACCGTTCCGCTGAACCGGCAACCAGACGCTTGAATTTCGGATCACCGATCACAACATCAAAGCGGTTTTCCTTGAAATATTCCAGAAAAGCCTCTTCTCCGGCAAAGGCAACATCACCGGGCTGCATCAAATCTTTTTCCATACGGAAGAAGGAAGCAACTGTCACATTATCTCCAACCCGTTTCCGCACCTCATTTCCGGCAAACTGCTGATGGATCACCAGAACTTTTTTCCCCTGCAGAGAGGGCAATTCTTCTTCCAGAGCGGCGGGCAGATACGGACAGCAGATTTCGTAAGGTGTTCCGAAGGTCTTTTCCAGATATTTTGCTGCAGCCAATCCGGAAGGAGCAGCCACAAAATTCTTTTCTGCAGCCGAAGCCGTCCGGATGAACTCCAAACCGGAACCCATGCCGTAACAATCCACCTGTTTCCAACCGGAGTTCCGGAGTTTTTCTGCAACAACAGAACCGGCATCGACTCTGCTGAAATCCAGCGGAGTCACGCCCAGCACTCCTGCCCTGCCCGGTTCAACAGGCAATTTCTCTTTTGCAAAAGTCTTCATGAGTTCCAGATAAGCGACTTCTGCACCGCTGTCATACAATCCGGTTCCGGCGGCAGTGATGGTCAAAGCAGGCTTTCCGGTTCTGCGTTCCGTCATCCGTTTCAAAGCATGAAAATCAGTAGCGATCACAGCCGGAACAGGGGTCGAGATCAAAGCGGAAAACTCTGCTCCGGTATCTTCCAACGCTGCGGCTGTTTTCTTTACCAGATGTTCATCACGCCCGAGAATTGCATCCATATCCCGCAAAGCGGCACTGAACAGGGCACACTTTGAAGTGAACCAGCGGGGCTCATCGAAACCGCAAATGTTCCCAGTACATCCGCCCGCATCACAAATGACGATCAAACCGCCGAGTTCAAACAGAACCGACACTGCACCGGAGTGGTCAGGCGCAAAAGGAGAAAGACGTTTCAATAACATTTTCATTTGCTCATCCTCCCGTTCAGAGTTTCAGAAATTTCACGGAACAACGCTGTCACGCCGGAATACCCGAAAGGCTGCGCCTCGCCGTTCCAGCGGATTCCTGGAACTGACGGATGGTAGTACATGGCATCCTGTCCGATGACAAAATCAGGGTGATCCTCCTCTTTATAGGAGATCATGGACGGTGAAAGATTGGAGTAAATCTTCGTTTCCGGGCTGAGTTCAGCGATCCGGCGCACATAAACAAAATTTCCGCTGCCGATGGTGCCGAAAATCTCTTTCACAGAAAAACCGTACCGCAGCAGAGCCAGAGAAAGTTCAAAAGGATCGGCATTGCTCCATTCTCCGACAGAAAAACTCAACGTGCCATGCTGTTTCAGACAGGTTTTTACAGCATTTTCTGCTTCGGTATAGTATGCAGAATCATCGAACTGCAATCCGGCTGACTGTGCCAGCAAACGATACTGATTCCGGATCTTTTCGATCTGATAGACACGGGTCAATTCGATGAACGGGATCTCCAGCCGCTGTTCCAGGTCAAGAGCCGCATAGCGGGCTTCCGGATTCAGAACCAGATTAAAGTTCGCCTCGGACATTTTTTCATATTCTGCGAAATCCTGACAGCGGGAAATCTCCCGGATATTCTTCAAACCGCCCTGACGGAGCAGATCATAAAGTTCACTGTCATCACGCAGGGGAGAAAAATATCCCAGCAGGTTCACGGATTCCGGCTTTTTCGTCTGTTTTTTCAACAGGGAATAAACGCTTTTTCTGACGGAGGTCATGGGCGGAACTCTGCCCTCACGGGTAAGCGCGTACATGTAGCAGGGCACGACCGGAACCCCAGCGGCATCAGAAGCCTTCCGGCACACACGGTCCATATCAGTTCCAAGCAAAGCATCTACGCAGGTGATGCAGATCATCACGGCACTGGGGAACGTTTCACAGGAATTGCAAACTTCCTTGACTGCCTCCGGGATCCGCATGAGATGCCGCCCGGTGACAATATCCGTATCATCAAGAAGCAGATAGAAAAAGCGGTCGGCATACGCTCCATCGGTTCCGAGTGCGGAGGTATTTCTTCCGCAGCAGCGGGGGGCGACCAGAAGCATAACGGAGCCGGGAACCGCCAGACCTGCGCGTTTTACGCCGAACCCCTGCGCGCCGGGAGAATTGAACGCCAGAGTCGCAGGAGAACTGTAGATCAGATGGGATGCAGAAATCAGCTCCGACGGGATCCGGTCACGTCCCAATGCTGACAGCTCCTTTGCTGTGATAAAATATGCACTCTTTCCCATCATTATTTTTCCTCTTGCAGAAATTTCTGAGCCAGGGCAAGGAACTGCTGACTGACAGGCAATTCCGGTGCGCCTTCCACAATGGTTTTCCCCTGATCTTCCCAGTGAATGATATCGTTGCTCCGGGGGATATCTGCCACGATTTCCAAACCGTTTGCCTCAGCAAAAGCACGGACTTTCTCTTCCTCTTTTTCCACACTCCGGCGGTTCATCACAAGACCGAACACTTTGGCATAAGCACGATCTGCAAAATTCTGAACCGCACTGTTGATATTGTTTGCTGCATAAAGAGCCATTTTTTCCCCGGAAGTAACGATCAGGACATGATCGGCATAATTTTCCCGGATAGGCGCAGCAAAACCGCCGCAGACGACGTCACCAAGCACATCGTAAAGCACAACATCCGGCTGATAAGTCTCAAACAGTTTCAAATCTTCCAGCAGGCTGAATGTTGTGATGATCCCCCGTCCGGCACAGCCGAGTCCGGGAGTCGGACCGCCGGTTTCAATACAGAGGATCCCGCCAAATCCTTCTTTGGCAATGTCGGAGATCTGTTCCGGTTCTTTATCGTACTCCCGCAGATAATTCATAACAGGCATCACCGGATCGCCGTTCAGCAGATTGATGGTGGAGTCTGCCTTCGGGTCGCAGCCGATCTGGATCACTTTTTTTCCAAGTCTGGCAAATGCCGCCGCAAGATTGGAGGTCACAGTGGATTTGCCGATCCCGCCTTTTCCGTAAATCGCTATTTTGATCATAATGAAAACATCTCCCGTTTGAGTTCACGGCAAACAAAGTTTCTGATTTCCCCTGAAAAGCATCTGCCGGAAAATGCTTCGTGAGGATGCCGGATAAATATTGTCCCGCGCGGACAAACCGGCTCGAATAAAGGATCGGCAAAGACAACATCCGCTTCTGCAAATGCCGCCGCCATGGAGTCTTCACAATCTATCAGGCTGTCACAATCCGCAAGAATTGACGGCTGTAATGCCTGAGGACATAACACCCTGACAGACAAACCACAGTCGGTTTCCAATGCCGCCGCGAAAGAAGAAGCCGTCACGCTTTCCCCGACGACTGCGACCTTTTTCGTTCCGGTTCTTGCAGCATGCGGAGACTGACAGATGCCTGTTTTCTCTGCAAGTTCCAATGCGTTCAAAAGCTGAGCAGAAAATGATTTACCGTAAGGCACTCCGCTTACCCATGGTGCGCCGAACCGTTTTTTCAGATACTCCGCTGCAGCCAGTCCGCAGGAGGAGATCACAAGGTTTACACTTGCTTTCCCGGCTCGAGATATCTCTTCCGGAGAACTCCCCATTGCCATACAGGAGACGACTTGATATCCATTATCTTTCAGCCAGCTCCGAATAGATCCAACAGAACCGTTCAATGAAAAATCAAGAGGCGTTGCGCCGATGATATTCACGGATTTTTTCTCTTTCGGAACTTCTATGCAGAACCGTTTCAGGTAAGCGCAGAGAGCTTGAGAAGCTCCGTTCAGATAGCTGTTCATTCCGTTCGTGTGAAGCCCGAAAACAGGTAGACCGGTCTTCTGCTCCAGTTCTGTTGCCAGGGCATCAAAATCAGTTCCGATCATCATAGGCATCGGAGAACCGCAAAGGGCAAGAAAACGGGGTTTCATCTCTTCTGCGGCACGGACGATATCATCCACCAGACGGGCATCATTCCCCAAAATGGCATCGGTCTCGGTCAACGCGGAAATATAGATCATGCTGTCATGCTGATACCAGCGTGGTTCATCATGAGTGGAATAGGTGGAATTGCACCCGGAGGCATCGTGAACGATGGTCATGCCGCCAAGTTCATACAGCATAGAACAAACGCCTGCCGTATCTGAAGCATAAATTGAAATGATCCTTGCAGTCTGTTTCATAATAAGCAGCTCTCACAACCAAGCCCCTTGAGCTTGATGACTTCCGGTGTATTTTTTTCATTCTGGAACGCTTCGATCATCCATTCGCACATGCGGACGATCCCTTCAAAGCCGTGAGCTCCGCCCCCGGCAACAATATTCACAAATTTTCCTGTACCGCTGAAATATGCGGCTTTCTGACCAATGGCAAGAATCGGTTCCTCTGTACGGATCCCCTTGCCGGAAAAACGCATCTTCACATGAACCGTTGCAGTCAGGATCAGTTCCGGAAAATTGGCTTTCAGATATTCAAAATCTTCTTTCTCTTCGCCAATGAACACGTCGGCATAAACCCGTTTGACATTGAAGCCGTGTTCCAGCAGAAGACGCGCCAATCCTAAAGGACGGGGCGTTGAAGTATAATCAATCTCTATCGCCATATCGCCAATAACTGATTTTGCGTTTGCCAATGCTTCTTCTGCTTTTTTGATCTGTTCTTCGGGATCAACGGACGGCAATCCGAGCAGGTCAATCAATTTTTTCTGATTTCCGGCATTTTCTGCATAAGAATAACTGATCGGGAAATAGAAGAATTTCCGGTTCATCCGTTTTGCCAGATGTTCCGCGCCAGCCTTTGCCGGAGGATAAGTGGCAATCATCAGAGAACTCTCCCCTATTTTCCTGTATTCTTCATAATCCTTGCAGAGAGTAATGTCATACAGTTGCAGCCCATTATTTTTCAGCGTATTGCACAAAAAACTTTCCGGATCTGCCGGACGGTCATTTCCGAGGATCGCAACAGCAGTTTTATTTTCCGGAAGAGGCTTCAGGGGCGCAAACAACTGCTGCCGCATCAACTGATCGGGAGTCAAACCGCTTTTCCGCATGGTTGGGTGCATGTAACAATCAATGAAATCAATCTGCGGAAAACGTTCCTGCAGATGTTCCAGAACGATTGTAAAATCGAACCCGGCGAAGAGATGCACACAGCTGATGAACAGCAGAACTGCTTTCGGTTTCCCGGGCATCTGTTCCAGAATATGAGCGCAGCTCTCTTCCAGATCAGATTCCATTTTTCCGGAGAAAAGATCATTTTCTTCCAGAGAAACCCACGACATCCGGTTCATGGCGTTCATTTCGGCAGCAGTCAGGATCACGCCCCGCAAACAGCCTCTGGCACAGGCAAAAATCTGATGGGATTCCGGGATCAGCATTCCGGTATGAACGATGTTCCAGGGACCACGCGCCGGAGCACTGAACTCCAGGCCAGTCTCGAATGGAGATGGAAAAACAGCATCTTTGATTTTGATTTCTGCACCGGACATATCCTGATGCGGAGTCAGTTTTTTCAGCATGAAGAACCTCCTTTTTTCAAGAGGGTTTCAGCCAGAAGCTCAAACTGTTTTGCAACGGGAGAATCAGGGAAAGCGTTCACTACAGTCTTTCCCATTTTTTCCGCTTGCCGGATCTCGTTGCTCAAAGAAATATCACCGGCGATCTCTGTATGAAAATTCTCTGCCAAAGCACGGACATTCTCATCTTCGCCTTCTACATTTTTCCGGTTCAGAATCAAACCGCCCAGCGGAGCATAGCCGCGCCCGCGGAAATTTTCCACAGCCATGGCAATATTGGCAGCGGCATAGATCGACATTTTTTCGCCGGAAGTCAGGATATAAACCTGATCGGCATATCCACGGCGCATGGGCATAGTGAACCCGCCGCAGACCACATCCCCCAGAACATCGTAAAGAACGACATCCGGTTTGTAAACATCGTACGCCCCTTTCTGTTCCAGTTTTTCCAGTGCGGCAATGATCCCGCGTCCGGCACAGCCGAGTCCGGGAACCGGACCGCCCGCTTCCACACAGAGAACACCGCCGTCGCCAACGTGAACCATATCCTCAAGAGAGAAATTATCATTCCGTTCGCGGATCAGATCAAGGACAGCAGGAATCCCGGTTCCGTTATGAAGCGCGGAAGTGGAATCTGCTTTCGGATCGCATCCGATCTGCATGACACGAAGCCCCTTTGCGGCAAAGACAGAAGAAAGATTTGAGACGGTTGTGGATTTTCCGATACCGCCTTTTCCGTAAAAAGTGAGTTTCAGCATAGTCAGGAACCTTTCTTTCCGGCTCCTGTGCCAAAAGTACAAAGAACGATCTTTGAGATCTTCCGCCGCAACAAAAGTTTTGACGTCAGGAGCAATATTTCTGTAAATTTTTCAGGCTCACCGGGAGAGCTTCGGAAAGGTCTTCCGGAAAGGCTGAACGATTCTTATTTTTCTGCATACACAGCTTTAGCAGTCACTCCGGGAAGCCTGCCGAGTTTTCCGGCAAGAGCATTGATCTTATCCACAGGAGCATCCAGCACAATACTGATGATATGCGTATTCTTTTCCCGGTAAGGCAGCCCCATTCTTCCAATGATCCATTGATTGAAATCATGAAGGATCCCATTGATATCTGCTGCGGAATCTGAACTTTCCAGCAGGATAGCAAGCAATGCAACTCTGTTTTCCATAATCTGTTCTCCGTTTTAAGGTGGTTAAAGTGCAGTCAGAAACAAGAAAACATAAATCTCCGGAACACTGCACTGGTAATATATCATACCTTATTTAATATTACAAACAGAAAATGCTTTTTGTTCCCTGAAAAATTTTAAAAAAATAAACCGATTTTTTTTATAATCCGCTTGAAAATTCACAACTTTGGAGCTATACTACATCAAAGAGCCGGAAGGCAATATTTCAGTATTTGCCCGGACTGGCTAAGGAACCTTGGAAACAGCACCATGAAAAGGTCTATTTGGAGAAAAACTATGTATGATTCCCGTTTGTTGAAAGTTGGTATTTTTTACGATGGCAATTACTTTTACCATGTAAGCAATTATTATTGCTACGCCCATGAAAGACGTGCCCGTCTGAGTATCTCCGGACTGCATGAATTCATTCGCCGTTATATCTCTAAAATCGAAAACACAGATTCCAAATTCTGTCAAATCGTAGATTGCCATTATTTCCGCGGTCGTCTTCCTGCCATGGAAGCAAATGCCCGCCAAATCCTGCTCAATGAACGGATGTTTGATGATATCCTCATGAGAGAAGGTGTCGTCACCCACTATCTGCCGGTCACCCGCAGCGGTGAAAAAGGCGTGGATGTCAGTCTCTCCCTGGAAGTTCTCGAACTTACCATTTACAAGAAATTTGACGTTGTAGTTCTGATTGCAAGCGATGGAGATTATGTTCCCCTCGTCCGCAAACTGAACTCTCTCGGAACCAGAGTCATGGTTCTCGGTTGGGATTTTGAATATCTTGATGAAAACGGAAATCCCCGCTATACCGCAACATCCACCAAGATGATGAACGAAGTCACTTATCCCGTCCGGATGCACAAAATCATTGACGGTCAGGATCCCCAGTTCGATGAATCAGATGTGAGCTCCATGTTCGTGGCACCATCCTACCGCGAAGACAAGAGTTTTTATTCTGAAGACGATTTAGGTTTCTACGGAACGACTTCCGCAGCACCGGCAAATCCTCCGCCCGAAGGCCGCTGCACAGGTCAGATCCTGCAGCTGAAAAACGGTTACGGGTTCCTGGGGACTGATTTCTCCAATAAAAATCTTTTCTTCTTCTGGGAAGATTTGGAAGGTCTGGACTTCAACGAGCTGGTCCTCGGAGAACATCTTGAATTCGAGTTCGGTACCAATGAACGCGGGGAATGTGCAAGACATATTACCCGTCCCGGCTGCTATCCTCCCCCGGCTCCCGCTCCGGCTGAAGAGTCCGTAAAACAGGATGAACAGTCTGAACTCTGAAAGAACAGCATGCCATGCCCGGAAACAAGAAAAGAACTGACCAGTTTCTTTCTTCAGCCGTCTACTTTATAGAGCAGACCGGGGATGGCGTTTACAGTCTGTTCAGAGATTTCAAAGATCTGATCCGTTTTACCGGAGATGTGGCGGATGCCATTTGGAACACCATCCGCCATCCCTCCCAGCTCCGCCGCCGGGAAACACTCTATTACATGAACATCTGCGGTCCTGATGCCTTGCCGATCAGTGTCCTTATCTGCCTCCTCATGGGGTTGATCATCGGATATCAAAGCGCAGTTCAAATGCACAAGTACGGTGCAGATATGTTCCTTGCGCCGTTGGTCGGCTGTTCCATTGTCCGTGAACTCGGACCTCTGATGATTGCCATTATCGCAACGGGCAGAGCCGGTTCTGCATTCACAGCGGAAATCGCAACAATGAAATCCACAGAAGAGATCAATGCCATGCTGACAATGGGCTTCTCACCCTGGAGATTTCTGGTCATCCCGAAACTGTTTTCCATGATGCTGATGGTTCCGATCCTCACTTTGATCGGCGATATTGTCGGGATCATCGGCGGAATGCTGGTGGGGGTTTTCGGGCTCGGAATCCCTGCAGAGACATATTATCAGCAGACCGTTGACTGGGTTGCGCCCAGGTTCTTCCTTGAAAGTATTATCAAAGCTTTTGTCTTTTCCATAATTATCACCTCCATTGCGTGTATGCGCGGCTTTCAGGCGAAAGACGATGCTCTTGGTGTCGGAAAAGCAACAACAGCCTCCGTCGTTTCCGGAATCGTTGCTGTAATCGTCTCTGACTTCATGATGGCAAAGATGTTCAACGTTCTTTTCTATGGTGATTGAAGATGAGCGAACCGGCAATTGAATTAATAAACGTAACCGCCGGCTATGCCGGACATCCCATTCAGAACAACGTTTCGTTCCGTATTGAACAGGGGGAGATCGTTGCTCTTCTCGGTGGATCCGGATGCGGAAAAAGCACTATGCTGAAAACGATCATCGGGCTTCTTCCCGTAATCAGCGGAGATATCCGGATCGCAGGGGAAAGTCTGGTCAACTGCAACCAGCTCCAAAAAAAGAAAATTCTCAGAAAATTTGGCGTGGCATTTCAGAATGGAGCTCTGTTCCGGTCTTATACCCTTGCTGAAAATATCGCTTTGCCGCTGCAGGAATATACCGATTATTCTCCGGAGGAGATCAATGAAATCGTGGAAGAAAAACTCCGGATCGTCGGATTGGAGGGAGCCGGAAACAAAATGCCGGGTGACCTTTCCGGCGGGATGGTGAAACGCGGAGCCGTGGCACGCGCGCTGGCTTTGAATCCGGGTATTATTTTTCTGGATGAGCCTTCAGCCGGACTGGATCCGTTGAACTCCGCGAATCTGGATCAGCTGATTCTGAACATCCGGAAAGAGTTCAACTCCACGATCATGATCGTAACGCATGAGCTTGACAGTATTTTCACGGTTGCTGACCGTGCTGTGTTTTTAGATTCAAAGGGCGGCGGGATCCTTGCCGAAGGGACACCGGCTGAACTCAGGGATTCCTGCGGGAACTCCTTTGTCCATAATTTTCTTAACAGAGGAAAGGTTTCTTAAAAATGGAATCCGATAAATTCAAACTTGGCTTGTTTCTGATACTCTCCTTTATTATCTGCTGTTTTCTTTTCGTTGTCTTCGGTTTATTTGACTACGGACAGAAAAAAGTTCAGATCGTTACTCTTTTTTGAAGAAAGTGTTCAGGGGCTGGAAGTCGGCTCAACCGTTCAGCTGCGCGGCGTGCCTATCGGAAGAGTAAAAGATATTACGATCTCCATGCAGGATCAGCTGATCCGCGTTGATATGGAAATTGACATCAACAAAGTAAGAATGCAGGCTCTTGGCGGTCAGGTCGAAACGGAAGTAACAGAAAACAATTTCTATAATCTGATGCAGGGAGAAATCGAAAAAGGACTCTGTGCCCAGCTTCAGATGAACGGAATCACAGGTGGAAAAAGCATAGGTCTTGACTATGTGGATAAAGGAGTCAAACTCAAAGATTATGCAAAAGCCGGTTTTAACGAAGAGGGTATCTTCTATATGCCGTCCCGACCGTCCGCCATGCTGGACTTGAGAAAAAAATTGTACCAGACGCTGGAAAGTGTCGCATCTATTGACTTCAAAGGAATATCTGAACGAACAGAAAAGCTGTTGCGTTCTGCGGAAAAGCTGGTTTCAAATCCTGAATTGACTGTTGCAGTCAACAATGTGAACAAACTGACTGCAGAACTTAACAGAACGGTTCAGGCATTCAATCAGGCTCTGCCGCCGGAACGGATCATTGGATTGACTGCAGAAGCACAAAAGACATTGGTCAGTGCCAGACAGGCGATCGAAAAGCTGAATACAGAAATCGAAAATGCCAAACTCGGAGAAACCACGACAGCGATCCGTAATGCAAGCGATACGATCACGGACAACCGGCGTTTGATCAAAGATTCTCTCATCCAGCTCAGAACTGCGCTTGACAGGCTCAGTGAACTGCTTCAGACAATCGAAGAAAACCCGGAAGCATTTATCCACGGAAAAAAGAAAAAACCGGAAAACGGAAAATGATCCGCCGGGCGGCTGCACGAAAAAAATGACCCCTGAAAACCTCTATATACATGTCCCGTTCTGCAACGGAAAATGTGATTATTGCGCCTTTTATTCAGAAGCTGAAGTCAAGGAAGATTTTGCAGAGCAGTGGTTGAAAAAAATCACGGAAGACCTTTATAAAAACGATTTATCGGTTCCACTGAAGACGATCTATCTGGGAGGCGGGACCCCGACTGCCCTGCCCCCGGGAATCCTGAAGAGAGTGATGAAACTCATCCGTTCTCTTTCGCTTGCACCTGATGCTGAGATCACCAGTGAATGTAATCCCGGCTCTCTGACTCCCGAAAAAGCAGAAATCATTGCCGGAACAATCAATAGAGTCAGCATGGGTGTTCAATCCTTCCAAAAGAAACTTCTACAGAAAATCGGACGCCGGACAAATCCGGATCAGGTCGTTCAGACATTCGATCTTTTGAGAAATATTTCCGGAATCAAACGGATCGGCATGGATCTGATCTGTGCCCTTCCGGATCAGACTTTGAAACAGTGGGAAGAAGATCTTTCCCGGGCAGTCGCTTTTCAGCCGGAACACATTTCCGCTTACATGCTGATACCGGAACCCGGAACGCCTTTTACCCGGAAATATGGGGAAGAGCCGCCGCTGCCGGATGAACTGCAGGCTGAAATGTGGGAGCTTGCCGGAGATTTTCTCGAATCTCACGGAATGCCCAGGTACGAAATATCCAATCACGCTCTGCCCGGCGGGGAATGCCGACATAATCAGAACGTCTGGCATGGAGAAAATTATCTCGGACTGGGTCCCTCCGCCTGTTCTTTTGACGGAACAAACCGTTTCACAAATGCAGCCCCGTTATCGGAATGGCTCAAAGGAAAGCCGCCGGAATGGGATATCATTGAACCGGAAACGCGAAGACGGGAGGTCTTTATGATGGGGCTCCGGACAGTTCGCGGATGGAACAGAAACGAATTTGACTGGCAGGATTTTCTGCCGGAACTGCAGCAGCTTGAAACAGATGGTCTGATTACACTGTCTAAAGAGGTTGTAAAACCGACAAAACAGGGACTTCTCTGCTGGAATACAATTGCGGAAACTTTAATTTGAAAGGAACTTTTATGAATAAGGAAGAATATGCTGTCA
>JAFTJI010000190.1 GCA_017456495.1 Lentisphaeria bacterium
AATCCGCTTGAACAAACCTTATTCTGTCGCCCCTTTGGGGCTTTATGTTATTCTTTTCATCTATTCCCGGGGCTGCGCGGTCTTTTCAGACCGCTTACCCCGGGCTTTGATCTTCAGCCCTTTCAGGGCTGTTTATCTTCAGGTTTTGCAACAGCCCCTTTTTTGTAATCTGATTTTTAATTACCAGATATAAGGATTTCTGATTGGGTTGCTCCAGGCATAACGGCCTTGAGCGTCCCGGAGCTGGATCCGGAAGAGTCCTCTTGGACAATCCTTGAGATCCCGTTTGATACTGCTGACTTCACTGTAAGTTCCGGGACCATCCGGATTTTCAATGGAGATCACTGCACCGCTTCCTGCACCGCGCCCTACAAGAACAGCTGCGGGACAAGTGGTGAATTCTGCTTCCAGCATCCCGTCATGAACAGCAATTTTGGTAAATTCCGGCCCCTGAGTGGAATAGAAATACCCCTGTCTGAGAGCCTTGATGATATCTTCCTGAGAGTTGCTTTCGGCGCAGATCATTGTCCAGCCGCCGCAAAAATCCCGTTTGTTGTGAATATCATCGACAGCGATAGCGGTATATTCTTTTCCAGCATCAAGGCAGGCATCCCAGCAGTACATGTTGAAATCTTTTCCGATGTACCGTGTGGAGGTGTTGAAGACTTCGATCCCCAGAATATTTCTGAGAGTCATGACTTCTTCCGGAGTGAATCCGCACCAGTAGGGATGAGCACAGAAGACAGCTGCTCCGGCTTCATTTGCACGGTCGACAGCTTCCTGCCCGGTTTCCGGATGGGTATGCTGGAAATCTTCCGGCACACCGACTGCCAGAATATGCCAGCGGGTGTTCCGGGGGCCGATGGGGTGAAGTTCGATCCCGGAGATCAAAGTCATGCCTTTACCATCATATTCTGATACCTTGTTGGTGCAGGAATGGTCTGTGAAACAGAGGACATCGAACCCGGCTTCATGGTACATAGTAATGATCTCTTCCGGAGAAAATTTTCCGTCGGAGTTTGTTGTATGGGTGTGCAGTCCGGCTTTCAGAACGATTCTCTCTTCCGCCGCCATGCCCGGTTTCTGATAAACAATCTTTTTCATCTTCCGTCCTTATTTCACTGGAGTTACAACGATATCGTCAATGTAGACATCCATTTTTGTTCCGCTGATAACAAATGTACAGCGGTCAATGCCTGGGACCCACTGTCCGATTTCGATTTCTCTGGTAAGTGTCTGCCAGTTTGCTTTTGCCATTGCAGTGATGGGCGCACGGGAGGTCAGATGTTTAGAACGTCCGGTCTTGGGGTCTTTTCCGTAAGCATAGAATGCAACCGTTACTCTTCCGGTTCCTTTGTATTTGAAAGAGATTTTATACTTTCCGGGCTTCAGATAGCTTGCATTATAAAGATGGAAATTATCTCCGGAAACATGGATGGAATTTTTGCCTTCTGCCACATTTTCTTTATTTTCCCCGTTTTCACCGACCGTGATGACACGGAATTTTACTTTTCCTGTATTGGGGACCCAGTTGGCGGGAATTTTTGCAACGGGTCCGGGACCGAAATCCCAACCCATCTTGATTCTGCTCATAATATATTTATCGGACGCTTTCGGGGTTTTCCGGATGTTTTCAAATCCGCCATCTTTCAGAAGATTTTCCTGGGCAAAGGCTGCACAGACAAGTCCGGCTGCCAGAGAGAAAATAAGTTTTTTCATTTTGTTTTTCCTTTATTTTAAGGTTGTTGTAATTGTTTTAACAGAGCCGCTGATCACGTTTTTGACATCCACTTTATAATTTCCTCCGGGCAGGTCATAGGAGGGGACAAAACGGAATGTTCCGTTGGCTTTCACATTCATTTCCAGAACGACTTTGCCATTGGGGGCAGTAATCGTCACATGACAGGGATTGGGAACTCCGGACAGTTTGAAGTCTGCCGGTTTTCCGTATGCCAGGAGAGCAGGCCCGGCGACAGCGGGAACCGGAGCTTTTGCTGCTGTGACAGCGAAGACGCGGCCGACAGCCGGATCAAGTTCAAAGCTGAATTGTTTGACTTTGCCGAGATATTTTCCTTTGCTGACATCATAAACATGAGCAGCAGCCGGAAGGATCACGGTACGGGTCATATTTCCAGAGGAAACCACAAATTCAGTGGCTCCGGCTTCTGCCCCGGCAGTGGTCTTTGGGGCAGTAACAGCTTCCGTGAGAGGTCCG
Source organism: Lentisphaeria bacterium (assembly GCA_017456495.1). Lineage (GTDB taxonomy): Bacteria > Verrucomicrobiota > Lentisphaeria > Victivallales > UBA1829 > SIG79. Next base: position 2,216 of record JAFTJI010000190.1, read on the forward strand.
AGGAAACAGAGATAATGGTCTGTTCCGTTGGTGTACGGCGTGTATTCGGCAGGATAACCCTTGGAATCCAGAACCGTTGCAACAGGTTTCACACCGGCATATTTGCTGAACATGTTGAACAGTCCGCGCTGGATTCCGGCAGCCGTTCCCTTCTGAGCGCGCTGTGCTGCACCGTCAAGATAATCGTAAAGGATCACAGCATGACCTTTTCCATACTTTTTGACGTTCAGCTTATCCATGGGACCGAACACATCGGCAAGCAGGGATTCATCCAGGAACTTACCATGTTCATCCATGATTCCGGGATTGTAATCAGCCACAAGCAGACCGCCGTTGCGGACAAACTGCCGCATGACTTCAGCTTCTGCTTTGGAGAGTGCCTGAGAATTTGGCAGATAGAGGACCTTCACCCCTTTCAGTTTTCCTGTGAGGATCTCAGCGGGAGTCAGGTAATCAAAACCGATCCCCATGCTCTGAAGCAGTTCCACAATGTTGTTGATGGAAAGCTCCCAGGTGGTTTTATCCGGGTTCAGGTTCGCAGCGTGAAGACATGCCTGAGAATAATGGACTGCCACACCGTCATTTCTGAGACGGCTGTCCATAATAAGCTTGGCGATCCCGCTCTTTTTCATCTTGGCGATTTCATCGGCGGACTGAGTGAACTGTTTCAGGTATCCGAGATCCATTCGGTAGATGGAGGCATTGGAGTAACCGGGATATCCGGCATACCACCAGAATGCACCGTGAAGACCGGCGAACAGGTATCTCCAGGGAGGCTGACGAACCCACTGTTCGCCCATTTCTCCTTCATAAGTGCCGTACCATGCGGATTTGAAGGCATTTTCTTTCATGTATTTCAGAGCTTTGATATCTCTTGCGATAAAGTACGGTGCACAGAAATCAAAGTTAGGCAGCATGTGGGCAAGGTTGAATCCGGAGTAAGATTTTGCCGGATAGACCAGGCCTTCGATCCCGATGGCAGAAGTTTTGTCGTATCTGCGGATCTGATCCACGATCATCTTGTGCCAATCAGTGAAAGAGTAGTCCATGAATGACCGGAAATCCAGCCACATGGGGAGCAGCTCTTTTTCGGCGGCTTCATCCAGCGGAAGCGGTTTGATCTGCGAGAAATCTTTGAACTTGGAACCGTACTGAGCATTGAGTTTCTGAATGGTTCCATAAGTTTGTTTCAGGAATTTCCGGAACCGTTCCGCACATTCATTGCAGAGACACAATTCCTTGAGCCCATGATTTCCAATGGCGTTTTCATCGCCGAGGTTATAGTAGGCAACACCGAATTTGCAAGCATTCTGAACGATCTTTTCAATGGAGTTGAAGTTAGAGGCAAAGGGCTTTCCGTTTTTATCAACATAGGATTTGTTGTCACGGACAGCACTTGCAAGTGAAAGATTACAGAGCGGCTGATATTTGTACTCCACCACCAGACGGGTCAGATAGATGGCATACGCGATGCCGTAATCATGGAACAGGCGTGGCGGGATGTTGGAGAAGTCTCTGTAATACATGACTTCCGCATCCATGATGATATCAATGCCGGCTTTTTTCATCTGTTCCACGGTGAATCTGGTCACGGGGCTTTTTGAGACACAATTTGCCCAGATCGCAAACTGGAAATCATTCTGTACCGCAGCGCGGTCGATGGGGAAGTAGATGGACGTTTCCTGTTCATCTGCCATCGCTCCGTTTTCCAGATACTTGATGTTCAGTTTTGCAGAATAGGAATCAAAGGGCGGAACAGTGAACGCAAACTTGTTTGCACCGTTGGCGGCTTTCATGCTGCTGCGGTAAATGATACGTCCCCGGTTGTCTGTTGCTTCCAATTTCAGAGTTCCTTTCGGGATTCCTTTCATGGTGATCACACCGGAGAATTTCCTATCCTTACCGCAAATATCAGAATCCAGTTTTACGGAGCTGATCAGATTTGTGCGGAAAGTCGTGCAGGGGGCAGAAGCAAAGTTCAGGACTTTTCCCTGTGCATCAAGCAGAAACAGATCCTGCATTTTCACACTTGCGGGAAGAGACGGCGGAGTCTGGAAATAAACCTTTCCGGTCTTTGCAGCATAAGTTTCAGAATGTTTGACTTTTCCGAAACGGTCGAGATAGTCCACCCGGATCTTTGCTCCGGCAGGGAGTTTTCCGGTAATGACCGCACCGCTTTTATCAGCAGCGATCACAGGAAGATCTTTTGCAGTCAGTTCACGGACCAATGCCCCCAGGAAAGCGTAGTTGTATTCGTAATAAAGCGGATCACAGCTGTCGTAAGGAACAAGGTTTTCGACCATTCTGCCGAAATGTTTGCTTTCTTCATAATCCACTACAACGATTTTTCCTGCACCGAAAGAGGCGGCAGAAAGTTTTGTTCCTTTCAGATCCGGGATCGCGGCAGCGGGAATGTTTTTCGGCATCGGCATGGGGCGGAACGTCACACCGTTGATTTTCGGCATGATATCGTTATATGTAATGAGAATCAGAGAAGCACCGGCTTTGACCCGGTTCAGCATTCTCTTCTGAAGATCAGCCGGAACATCAGCAAACTGGAATTTCCCCAGCATGATAACATCAGAATCTGCAAGATCCGCAAAGATCCGTTTCCGTTCGGCGGCATAAGTCTTGTCGTCCATTGTCGGAGCATAGACTTTCAGCGGCTTGGGTTCAAAAGCTGAAAATGTTTTATAGTTTGAAGCGGGCCAATATTGATAATTGCAATCGAACCGCTGACGGAACTCCGTGATTTCACGCATTCCCAGCTTGTAGCCGATGAAAAAGATTTTCGGTTTTTTACCGGAGAGGGGCTTATAAAATTTACGGTGCGGCGTAACGACGGAATCCCCCATTTTGTTCCAGGGATATTCGCCGTCCATAGAGAAATCAGCACTTACCGCTGTACCGGTCAGGAGGACCGCCGCCGCTAATAATTTGGTGAAAAATGACTTTCTTTTCAACATTATTTACACTCCTTCATGGCTTTCATGAGCCGTAATTCATCTTTGACGATTTGGATCGCCGTTTCATCGCAATGTTTTCTCAGCTGAGCAATGTGGGGTGCAAAATGTTTGCTGAATCCCAAAGCTCTGATCTCTTTTTCCACGGATGCAAACTGTCTCAAATTTTTTGCCTGATTGGCTGTTGCGAATGTTTTTTCGGTTCCGAAACGCAACTCTGCAAATTTTGACGGTGTATTGAAAACAGTTCCGACTTTGGCAAATGTGGTGTAGTAAGTTGCCGGACTTTTTCCTGTTTTACAAACGTTGCGGCAGACATTGAATCCCCAGACATCTCCGGTTTCCGGTTTCTTGAGATCCGCATCATAAGGAATTCTGAAACTCAGGATCACTCCCCCCTTGAAATCTTTCCGGGTCACGGTCCATTTTGCATTCCATGTTTTCTTGACAAAACGGCTGTCGAACCGGGTTCCGGAAACGCCGCAGGCAAGCTGGATATATTTGGAACAGCTTCTGCCGGGATCAAGAAAGATTTCCACGGATTCCCCGGAGGGCCATGCATTATTGACGATTTTGAACGGATCTTTCTGATATTTGTTCCAGTGATCCCCTTCCAGTTTAAATTCAATGATCAGAGCTTTATCCGTTGCATTGACACGGAATGCGGTCGGTTCAGGAATAACTTTGTTGTTATCGGAGGCAAATGTAATGCAATTGGCTCGCCACAGATTGTCTGTATATGCAACCTGTGCAGACACAGCAAAGATAACAAAAAGAAACAGAATCAAAGTAGTAAATTTTTTCATATCTTGCAGTCTCAATAATTTACTTTATACTTGACATCAGATGTTGCGGGGTTCGTACTGTCTCCGGCAGTGCGGAGATTTGCCATATAGTCGACATATTTGACATTTGCGGCATGACCATCCAGGAACAGAAAATTGATGGAATCCTTGTGGTTGAAAGATCCGTCAGTGTTCTGGAAAGGAGAGATCGCAGCACTGGAACGGTCTTTATAAGTCTGCTGAGCCTGCCATGACAAATAAAGGATCTTTCCGTATTGACGGTTCAATTCTGCCAGAAGAATATCGGAAGAAGCCTGTTTGAAATAACCGACTTTTCTTTTTTTTGGGACGGTCACCGGCAGTGATTGACCCACCGGCAACTTTTTCGTTGAGTCCGTAACTGTAGTTGTTTCCTGTACCGTGATAGGGATGGAAATCTGTTCCTGAAACTCTTGTGGAGTCGCTGGGACAATCCACAAGTTTTACCGGAATCGTTTTATTGATCATAATACCGCGGAAGGAGTCCAACCCGCTGTTACTATCAATAGCATGCGGCAAAAAATCATCGTTTTCCTGCGCATACTGCAGCATGGCGGTTCCCATCTGTTTTTCATTGTTGATACAGCTGCTGGAGCGGCCCTTTTCACGTGAGCTGTTCAGGGCGGGCAGTAACATTCCGGCGAGAATCGCGATAATTGCGATCACAACTAACAGTTCAATCAAAGTAAAACTGTGTCGAACATTTCTTTTTGTGTTCATTTTTTTCTCCTGTCGGATTTTAGGTTTTTATTTTTTCAACGTTCTATTAATTTCGCTTTCAGTATCACGTTCCGTTCATCCGTGTTGCCGACAAGCATATCCACTGCGATTTTACAGATTTCGCTGATCCGCAAATCAAAAGAGGAAAAGTTGTTTTCAACGGCATGGAATGTGTTGAAATTTCCGAGATTCTGATATTTCTCCGGAGTGATGCCCAGTTCATCCAATACCGGTTTTACGATTACACAGAAATGGGAATCACTCCAGGTGAAGATCCCGAACAGAGGTTCCGTTTTCTGAACAGTCATTGCCAGCTCCTGCTTCAACTCTTTTCCGTTGAATGTTTTCCAGAAGAGCAGTTCATCGAAAAAAATGCCGCTTTTGGGGGCTTCTTCCCGGATTCCCTGCATCACTTGAAATTGCAGAGAAGCCCATACCCCTTTGCACGCCGTCTCGCTGATGGCAGGATAAAGAATTTTTTTCATTCCGCGTTTTGCAAAATATTTGACAGCCTGCCGTCCAATATCTTTGTAGTCGATCAGAACATATTTGCTGTGGGGGATCAGCTCTTCCGCCTGATAACGCAGCAGAAAAACTGTATTCTGGAATTTATTCGGCTCATTGCGGAACTTGTCATAGGAAAAATTCATATCGCCGAGAACGAGATAGCCGTAAGGACGGGTTTCGCCCACCATTCTGTCAAGGAAACGCCCGATAGCAGCAGTATTTTCTACCAGAGCTTCATTGATCAGCGTCGGAAACAGATTGTGGGGATCAAGAAGACGATTGATTTCAGAAACCATGTCGGAGTAAAACTGATCCTGACTGTGCATGACAAGACCGACAGCATTGCTGGTGACAGGGAGGAGGGTTTTTCTGACCAGTGTTCCCCGGCGCGGGATCCGTTCCAGAAGCCCTTCTTCGATCAATGGGCGCAACGCTTTGGCGACAGTTAAATGATTTACCCCGAGCGTTTTCGCAAGAACCTTGTCTCCGGGCAAAGTGTCACCGATCCCGTATTCACCTGTAAAAAGCCAGTTACGGACAAGTTTTTCGATATATTCCTGCTTGAATCCCGTCTGTATCATGATAACTGCATTTTCCTATCTGGATTTGAGTATATACTTATTATATACCAGAACGGAAAAATTGTCAAGAGGTCTGAAAAGTCTTTTTTCCAGATTTTTTTATTCAGAAGAGTTCATCGAAGTACAGCGTCAGCAGAGAATCTCCGGTGCAGACCGTATTATATGCGATATCTGCTCCGGTTTGTTCTATCATGGGACCTTTCCGGTTTGTGTGAACGAGAAAATGCGGCACACAGGAGGAAGAAACATCCAGCCGCAGCGATTCCCCTTTCTTCACTTCATAACAATGCTCTGCAAAATCAAAATGCAGCACCGCTGTTTCCCCGGGCTGGTAATCCGGATTTGTCCGGCAGAGAGTGTCGATATCATCTCTTAAAACAAGGGTTCCATCCTCCCGGACAATACTCAGTCTGACATAGAAACAGGTGTCCGGAGCAGTTGATTTCACATGTAAATCAACAGTTCCCGTTCCTTTTATGAGGAGATTTTTCTCAAATGGTTCTGACAGAAAAGAGATGATGTCATATCTGGAATCCGGCTTGTCCTGGAACTGCATACTGCCGAAAGTATAACAGCCGCTGCCTTTGAACTCTGCCGGAGCATAAGGATTGTAAAGATAGGTGATCTCCCCTTTTTCTTCCGGCGCAGACAACAGCTTTCTGTCTTGATCCAGATACAGCTTCATTGTTTTTGTGCCGTTGGAAAACTGCTTTTCATACTTCCACGGACCATGGAACATGGGATAGTAAGCGATTTCTCCGCGTCTGATGAAGTTCAGTGGCGTTCCTTTTCTGATGTGATCGAACCAGACGTAGACCCAGTCCGGACAAACTTCCCGGATTCTGGCATTGGGAAAAACCGGATATCCTTCCCGATCCTTTCCGTAACCGCTCCAGTTGTGATCGAATGGTGAAACGATCAGCGCGCAATCTTTTCTGCGGGATTCCGGAAGAGAATTCCAGATATCAAAGATCCCATCGGTGTAAATATCATAAAAAGCAGTTGCCAGCAGCACCGGAACATTGGAATCACGGACAGCGTTGGAGTAATCAGATCCGCCTTCTTTTGTGAGCCAGAACGGATCTGCCGGATCCGGATGACTTATTTCATCTTCAAAAAAATCAGCCTGTTCACCGAAAATTATTTTTGAGATCCCTTTCAGCGGAAGAGTCCGGAATGTTTCCGGAACAAAATTTTTCTTCCGTAAAGTTTTCTTTTTATACATGCTGACAGACCAGCTTCTGTTTTTCAGTACCCCTTTCCGGTAAAGAAGATTGTACCGTTCTGTATCCTGAACCATCAGACATGCGGCTTTGATATCGGGCTGATTGGTTTTCAGATAGGAGAAATGGACGGAACTCAAGTAGCTTGCACCCTCAAGGAAAAGTTCTCCGTTGTAAAAATCCTGTTTCCGGATCCAGTCAAGAGTGTCAAGTCCGTCATTGTGTTCGTTGATGTACGGAATGCAGTCTCCTTCGCTTCGCCCGGTACCGCGGCACTCCTGATAAACGATCGCATAACCATGAGTATTTTCCGTTCGGAACGGCTCCATCTCCGGCGTGATGTCGGCATAAGGATTTCGTTTGATGATCGTCGGGAATTTTCCGTTTGGCTGCGGGAGCTGGACGAGTGTATAAAGGTTTACGCCGTCCCGCATGGGGACCATATATTCCAAGAGGGTGTTTTTGATGATCGAATCCATTGTTTTAACCTGTTCCGGTGTTTTTGGTATATTGGTTATGACGGTATAGTTATTATATACCAGAATAGAGCTGTTGTCAAGAGGTTTGCCAACTCTTTTTTCGGAAAAACCTTTGCTTCATCTTCCGGGAACAGGTGATAAAGCCTGACGGAAAAGAGAAGAACCGTAAAAAACTCCAAAGTTTATTGTCAGTGAAGAAAAAAACGCCTTGAAAAATTGACAAAAAGGTGATATATTAAGCGTTCGAAAATTTCAGGAGAATACCGGAAGAGTGTTGGAAAAAAGCTGTAAGGAAGCAGCATCCGGTGAAGTAGAGATATCAACAAAAAGGTTCCATGACAGGATTATGGGAAATCAGAACATCAGAAATGTAGCGATTATCGCACACGTTGACCACGGAAAGACGACGTTGGTCGACCAGTTGATCAAGCAGTCCAAACTGTTCCGTGAAAATCAGGAAATGAATACCCGCTTTATGGACAGCAACGATCTGGAACGGGAACGCGGGATCACAATTCTCGCAAAGAATATCAGTTTGAATTACCGGGATACCAAAATCAATGTGATCGACACCCCGGGGCACAGCGACTTCGGCGGACAGGTGGAGCGCGTTTTGAATCTTGCAGACGGCGCACTGCTTCTTGTTGATGCTGCAGAAGGTCCGCTGCCTCAGACTCGGTTTGTGCTGGATAAAGCATTAGCTCTCGGACTCAAAATCATTGTCGTTGTTAATAAAGTCGACCGTCCCGATGCCCGTGTAAACGAGGTTGTGGACGAAGTGCTTGAGCTCTTTATGGATCTCAATGCAACGGATGAACAGATCAACTTCCCGATCCTCTTTGCCAGCGGCAGAGACGGCTGGGCAACAGATGATTTCGAAAACGGAAAACGCGATTCCATCGTTCCGCTGATGGATGCTATGATCGACCATATCCCCCCGCCGCCCGTGCAGGAAGGCGCGGTTCAGATGCAGATCTCCACACTTGACTACAACGACTATGTGGGACGTATCGGAATCGGGCGCGTCAACCGCGGTACTCTGAACCTTTCAGAACCTCTTGTTCTGATCAAGCGCGACGGAAAGACAGTCAACGCCAATATCAAGCAGATTTTCACCTTCCAGGGGATCGAACGCAAAGAAGTCGACAGCATCGAATGCGGTGACCTCTGTGCAGTTGTCGGAATCGAAGGAATTGATATCAGTGACACCATCGCTTCTGCAGAAATGCCGGAAGCAATGCCGCCGATCGCCATCGACGAACCCACGCTTTCCATGATGTTCCGCGTGAACGACTCTCCTTTCTTCGGGCGTGACGGTAAATTTATCAGCAGCCGCCATATCCGGGAGCGTCTTTTCAAAGAAGCGGAACGTGACGTGGCGATCCGGATCGAAGATACCGGAACCGATGCGTTCAATGTGAGCGGACGCGGTATCCTGCATCTCTCTGTCCTGATTGAAAATATGCGCCGTGAAGGATATGAATTGACCATTACCCAGCCGCAGGTGATTTTCAAGACAATTGACGGTGTCAAGCATGAACCGATCGAAGAATTGACAGTTGACTCTCCCGACGGCTGCACCGGAAAGATCATCGAACTTGTCGGTCTCCGCAAGGGGGAAATGACCAAAATGGAACAGCGCGGAACCCGTCAGTTCCTGCAGTTCATGATCCCGACCCGCGGAATCATCGGGCTGAGAAGCAAAGTCATGAACGTTTCTGCCGGACAGGCGATCATGTCTCACCGGTTCGATCGTTATGCACCGCACAAGGGAGAGATCCCCAGCCGTATCAACGGTGTGCTGGTGAGTATGGGCGAAGGAAAAGCGATTCCTTATGCGATCGACGGACTTCAGCAGCGCGGTATTTTCTTCATCGAGCCCGGTGAAGATACCTATGAAGGCATGATCGTCGGAGAACATTGCAAAGAAGGCGATCTGGAAGTGAACGTTCAGCGCGAAAAGAAACTTTCCAATATGCGTGCCGCCGGTTCCGACCGCAACATGAAGATCGCTCCTGCCCAGAAGATGAGTTTGGAAGAAGCATTGGAATATATTGCTGATGATGAATATGTGGAAACGACACCGCACTTTGTCCGTCTGCGTAAAAAATTCCTGAACGAACTTGAGCGGAAACGGATGCGTTACGCCAAGGCGAAGGAAGAAGGAACCTATATCGAAAACAAATAACCTCATTATAGAAGGAAGACAAACCATGGAAGAAAGCATGCTTCAGGAGATGTTCGCCGAAAGAATCGGCGGAAACCGGTTTGGAAAAGACACCCAGATCTACAAGTTTGAAAAGATCAAACGTGCAAAGCGCGCTGCATCTGCAGCAAATCCCGGTGTCGAACTCATCGACATGGGCGTCGGCGAACCCGATGATATGGCATTCCCCAGCGTTGTGGAAGCGATGAAGAAAGAAGTCGAAAAATGGGAAAACCGTATTTACGCAGATAACGGGATCAGCGATTTCAAAGAAGCTGTTGTCCGTTACATGAAGAGCCTTTACGGTGTAGAACTGGATGCAGATACCGAAGTTTGCCACGCGATCGGAAGCAAATCTGCGCTTTCCCTTCTGCCTGCCTGCTTCATCAACCCCGGCGATGCAACCATCATTACAATCCCCGGATATCCTGTTCTCGGAACCTGGACCTCCTATCTCGGCGGCGAAGTGATCAAGCTCCCCCTGCTGGAAAAGAACGGCTTTATGCCTGATCTTGACAGCCTGACCCCGGAACAGTGCAAGAAAGCAAAGCTGCTTTATCTGAACTATCCCAACAACCCCACAGGTGCTTCCGCCACCCCGGAATTCTTCGCCAAGGCAATTGAATTTGCAAAGAAGAACAACATCCTGATTGTCAGTGATGCTGCTTATGCTCCCCTGAACTTCAAAGGCAAACCGCTGAGTATCCTTTCTCTCCCCGGAGCAAAAGATGTTGCAGTGGAACTCCACAGTATGTCCAAGGGCTTCAATATGACCGGCTGGCGTCTCAGCTGGGTTTGCGGTAATGCTCTTGCAGTCAAGGCTTTCGCAACCGTCAAGGACAATGCCGACAGCGGACAGTTCATCGCGATCCAGAAGGCTGCTATTGCCGCACTCGATGATCAGGAAGCGATCACTCCTGCCATCAGCGAAAAATATCAGCGCCGTCTGACCAGCATGGTCGATACCCTGAAGAAAATCGGTTTCAATGCAAAAGTTCCTGCCGGGTCCTTCTATCTCTATGTGGAAGCTCCGAAGGCTGCTTCTGACGGAACCCAGTTTGCTACCGGCGAAGATTTCAGCCAGTGGCTGATCCACAACAAACTCATCAGCACCGTGCCCTGGGATGATGCCGGACATTATGTCCGCTTCAGCGCAACTTTCGTTGCCCGCGGCGGCGATGCTGCAGAAAAAGCTGTTCTGGATGAGTTCTCACGCAGACTTGCTGACGTGAAGTTCATTTTCTGAGACAGCTGTAATTCCGGAGAACTGCCGTAATGAGCGAAGCCCCTGCGCAAAAATCGGGTTCCGCGCCCAACGGGGATCAGGAGAAAACAGTCCGTATCAATATGGATCTGGTTTCTTCTGACCGGACCGTTGCCTTGGCGGATCGTACCATTGCACTGACTGACCGGTCAACAGCGGAGTTCCCCGGAAGCAAGAACGGGGATGGCAACATCCCCAAACTCACGCCGAAGCCCCAGGAAAAGTATATTTTCCGGAAAAGCATCGGGCGCGGCGGGATGAAAATGGTGATTCAGGTCAAGGACCGTGACACCATGCGTGATATTGCCATGGCTGTTTTTCCGGATGCGGCGAACCGCCCGGCAGCAGACTTGCGGCGTTTTATTGACGAAGCCAGAATCACAGCCAGTCTGGAACACCCGAACATTGTTCCTGTTCATGATATCGGGATCGATGCCACCGGCGCGCCTTACTTTACCATGAAGCTCCTGCGCGGGGAAACGCTGGCTTCTGTTCTGAAAAAACTGGATGCCGGCGATCCGGAGTACAAAAAACTTTATACGCTTCCCGCGCTCCTGCGGATCTTCAACCGGGTTTGCGATGCAGTAGCTTTTGCCCATTCCAAAGGAGTGATCCATCTTGATTTGAAGCCGGAAAATATTCAGATCGGCGACTTCGGTGAAGTTCTGCTTATGGACTTTGGTCTTGCGAAAATCATTTCCAAAGCTGATGAAGATGAGCAGAAAGAGGCTCCTGTTTATACCAACCAGACTTATATTCCCGGAGTGACAGTTGACGGGATCACGAAAGGAACTCCCGGCTATATGGCTCCGGAACAGGCAGCCGGAAAAAACAGTTTGAAAGATTTCCGTTCAGATGTTTATTCTCTTGGAGCGATTCTTTATTCGATCGCAACGTACCAGAATCCTCTGGCAGATCAGAGCAACATGAAACAGATGATGCTGGACACGGTGAACGGAAATATCATACCACCGCAGGAACGGGCTCCTGAACGGATGATTCCCAACGGATTGGATGCTGTGATCCGGAAAGCCATGTCGGTTCGTCTGCCCGGCCGTTATCAATCGGTGAAAGAGTTACGGGACGAAATCCGGGCGTTTCTTGCCGGATTTCCGACTCAGGCGGAAAAGGCGGGGCTTGTAAAGCAGTTCCTTCTGTTTATCCGGCGAAATAAAATTACGTTTCCGGCGATCACTCTTTCTATTTTTCTGCTGCTGGTCATCACATTGTATGCGATTCAGGACTCTGCAAAGCGGAAAACCGGATGGAGTGAGCTGTATAAAGATGTCTATACTGACCAGAACATTTCCGCAGAAAATCATGCGTTTTACAATTCGACTCTCTTTGTCAAAGTTCCGGCGTGGGGAATGTCGGCGCAGGGTTTGCACATGAGAAGCGGCGAATGGTTTTTCCTGGAGAAAATGAATATGGGGGCAGGACAGCGCGTTGTCTTGAAATACATTCCCACCAAAGGATCAAGTCTTAAAATATCGCTTCATACCGGACTGGAACCGCTGGATTATGCCTGGGAGAACCCTGTTGGATATACCGTTGTTTTTTCCGCATTCGGCGGGGCATTGGATTTGATATACAGGAATGAGAAAAAAGGTCTGGGAACGATTCTTGTTTCCAGCGATACCGGAATCGTGCCCGGTGAGTTGAACACCATTGTGATCGAACGGGATAATGAACATTTTTCGGTCAAGGTAAATGATGAAGAGATTCTGGAGGCGACAGACCTGTTTCCGCTGAAAACCGGAAATGTCGGATCTTTCGGGGTGCGGGCAGATGGTGACGGTGTGATTCTGCAGTCTCTTGACCTTTTCCGTCTTGTTCTGCCGGAAAAGGCGAGTCCCCTGATCGCTGCGGACGTTCTTCTGGAACGGAATTACTATCTGGATGCGGTTGAACAGTACATGATCATTGCGGATAATTATGAACGCGGTCCGATTGCGGACAGAGCCCTTGCCAAGGCTTATGTCGCAGCCTCCACATTTATAGAAGATAAAGGAAAGCGGGACGGGATTTGTGATTCGATCCGGAAAAAACTCAAACCGCGGATGTCGAAATTTGTGTACAGACAGCTGATTCTGGAAACGGATGCAGTTACCTATTGGAAAGATGGAAAATACTCTCTTGCGCTGAAAGTGTTGGAACAGCTTTTCAAAGAGACTCCATCGACAACTGTCATGTTGAAAATTCTGCAGCTTCCGCACAAGAAACTGCCTCCGGCTGTGGCTGAAGCAATGTTGGAGTATATTGCAAGAAATACCCGGTTGACCCGTCTGGATCTTTCCGGTTTCGGAATCACTTCGCTGAAAAAACTGAACAATATGGGATTGCGTTTCCTGAACTGTTCCGGAAATCAGCTGACCAGTCTTGAGGGATTGGAAAAAATGCCGCTGGAATTTCTGAATTGTTCAAACAACCAGATCACATCATTGGAGCCGCTCCGGTATATTGCGATCAAAACGCTTTCCTGTTCCCACAACAGGATCTCTTCTCTTGAGCCTGTGAATATGAGCCGTCTGATGGCGTTGGATGTCTCGTTCAATGCATTGACGGACTTGAATCATATCAGCGGAAAAGAGTTGAACACTCTGCGGGTGCGCGGGAATAAGATCACGTCTTTGGAGCCGCTGTCCGGTTTGCCCTTACGGGTTCTCGATGCCGGTCAAACAGAGGTCAGCGATCTTTCTCCTCTGAGAGGGATGCCGTTGGAAAATCTTCTTCTTGACCATACAGCGATTGCTGATTTGAGTACTGTTCAGGACATAAAATTCATCTCACTGAGCCTTTACAACTGTAAACAGCTGAAAGATCTCCGTCCGCTCTTCAATATGACGTCTCTCCGGTCTTTGAGTTTGCCGCAGGAGCATGGTGATATCTCCCCGCTCCGGGCTCTTCCGAATCTGCTTTTTATTACTTCCAGCGGAATCGTTCCCAAGGGCGACACCGGAACGGCTGCTGCATTCTGGCAGGTGTATGACAAAAAGTCTTCCGGAAAAAAGAAGAAATAACGGACGTTTGAATTTACCGTAAAAAAAGGGGCTGTTGCAAAACCTGAAGATAAACAGCCCTGAAAGGGCTGAAGATCAAAGCCCGGGGTAAGCGGTCTGAAAAGACCGCGCAGCCCCGGGAATAGATGAAAAGAATAACGTAAAGCCCCGAAGGGGCAACAGAATAAGGTTTGTTCAAGCGGATTTTTCTGTCGCTCTTTCAGAGCTTCAGAGATGATTTGTGATTTATACCCAGGGCTGCGCGGTCCTTCAGACCGCTTACCCTGGGCTTTGTTCT
>JAFTJI010000191.1 GCA_017456495.1 Lentisphaeria bacterium
CAATGAATGCAGCATTGTACGATCTGTCAAAAAAAATTCCGGAGCTTTGAGCCTGAAGAACTTCAATTCTCCGGATGGAAAACTTTGCCAATTGACCGTTCCGGAGAAATCAGTAATAAAAAAAACAAAAAAAAGAGAAACTGCGACTTGAAAATTTTAAAAGTTGTGGCATATTACTGATTCAGATATTTTACTTGAATTACAACAGATCATAAAACATAAGAAGGAGTCATTAAAATGGCACATAAGAAAGGTCAGTCCAGCAGCCGTAACGGTCGCGACTCAAATCCGAAAATGCTCGGTGTCAAGGCATCCGGCGGAAGCTTTGTTACAGCTGGCAGCATCATCGTCCGTCAGCGCGGAACCAGAATCCACCCCGGCAAGAACGTCGGCTGCGGAAGAGATTACACCCTCTTCGCTCTCGTCGATGGTACTGTCGAATTCGGCAAAAACGCCCGTAAAGACGTTTCTGTCATTCCTGTTGCGGTGGAAGCATAAGTTTATTCCGCACATCGGAAACAAAGCGGCGCCCCGGAAGTCCACTTCCCGGAGTGCCGTTTTTTTTTGAATTTATGCTGTTTTTACTCCCACAGAAAGGTTTTTAATATGTTTGTTGATAAAGCAGAAATTACGATCAAAGCCGGAAACGGCGGCAACGGCGCATGCAGTTTCCGCCGCGAAGCATTCGTCCCTAAAGGCGGTCCCAACGGCGGCGACGGCGGCAACGGCGGAGATATCGCATTCATTGTCGATCCCGGCGCAATCAATTTGATGGACTTCACCATGAACACCCGTTTCATCGGGCATGACGGCGTCAACGGAAAAAGCAAGGATATGACCGGACGGAACGGAAAAACTCTGTACATCAAAGTTCCCCGTGGAACTATCGTGCGTCTGGCTGGAACCGGCGATTTGCTGGCAGACGTCTGCGAAGACGGAAAAGAGTATATCGTTGCGAAAGGCGGAAAAGGCGGCCGCGGCAACAGCCGTTTTGCCACCTCCACAAATCAGGCTCCCAGAGAACACGAACCCGGCGAAAAAACTACACCTATGGACGTTTATCTGGAGCTGAAAATCGTGGCAGATGTGGGTCTGGTCGGCTATCCCAATGCGGGAAAATCCACCATTCTTTCCGATATTTCCGGCGCAAAACCGAAAATCGCCCCCTATCCCTTCACAACGCTGCAGCCGGTCGTCGGCGTGGTAGAATATGAAGACTTCACAAGATTGACCGTTGCTGACATCCCCGGTCTGGTGGATGGAGCCCATGCCAATGTGGGGCTCGGTCATGAGTTCCTGCGCCATGTGGAACGCACCCGGATGCTGGTTTATGTCCTGGATATGGCTGGCACCGACGGGCGTGATCCCGTGGATGATCTTCATGCCCTCGAACGGGAACTGGAACTTTACAGTGAAGGTCTCTCCAAGCGCGTTACCCTCATCATCGCCAATAAGATGGACGTTCCGGAAAGCGAAGAAAACCTGAAACGTCTGGTCAAAGATGTGAAAAAGCGTCTGCCCATCTTCCCAATGAGCGCACAGGAAGATCCCGATTACGAAGAGTTGAAAGAAGTTCTGCGTGATTTCCTTGCCAAAACTCCGGATGCTCCCGATGCAACACAGACCGTTCTGGTCAACCCGCAGCCCATCCCGGCGGCGAAGAATCATGATATGGTCGAAGAGATCTATGATGAAGATGACTTGAGCGGCAATGGTGTGGAGATCATCTATGCCGATTGAAGCTCCATTGGTGCTGGTCACAGGCGGCGCGAAACGGGTGGGTGCGGAAATCGTCCGAACCCTTGCCCGGAACGGTGCCCGTGTGATCATTCATTATGGAACCTCTCAAACCGAGGCGGAACAGCTGTTTTCTGAAATCGGCGGTTCTGTCTGCGGTCATGCTTGCGTGCAGTTTGATCTTGCGAACCCGGCAGGAGTTCCGGAGTTTGTGGGATCCCTGCCGAACGACCTGTTCGGAATCGTGAACAACGCCTCCGTTTTTCGTCGGGTAACAATGCCGAACGAGACGGACGAACAGGCAACGCTGCAATACAATGTAAATTTTCATTCCCCCTTTGCCTTGATGAAAGCTCTTGCGGAACACTCCATTCTGCCGGAAATTTCCGTAGTGAACATGCTGGATCAGGCGATCACATCCACTCCGGCGGAATCCTGCAGTTATATTTTATCAAAAAAAATGCTTGCCGAAGCGACAAAACTTGCAGCGCGGCAATATGCGCCCCGGATGCGGGTGAATGGAATCTGTCCGGGTCCGGTTTTTCCTCCGGTCGGTTTGGAACATTTGAAAATGGCAAAAACTCTTTCGACTCTGCCCTTGGCGCGCCCTGTTGATGCGTCAGATCTTGCGGAAGCCGTCCGGATGGTGTTGTTCAACCGTTCCATGACAGGCTCCATCCTGAATGTTGATTGCGGACAGAGCCTGTTGTAATTTTTTTACATGTTCATCTTCAATGTTTGGATTCAGGAAGAGCGAGAAACAAAGTTTTGATTTCAAATGGTTTGAATGTAAGTTTTCCGGAAACTGAAACAGGATTCTGTTCCAGCATATCGGTTTCATACCATTTCTCTTCAGGAAGTTGCAATTCAGCAGTTTTTCCTTCCGATTCAAACATGCGGACGATTACTCCGGTTCCATCTTCAGATAATTTCACATTTCCGCCAATGACACTTGTTCCATCCGTTGCCGGAAGCTGAAGCAGTTTCAACTTTCCCGCATCCGGATTTGAATAACCGATTCCTACTGGATAAAGCGGTGCAGCAGCTTCCCAGCCGGCTTTCGGATTCGTTCCCGGCGTTATTACATAATTGCATACATATTCCCCATCCGGCGGACGCTGAATGGACTTCCGGGAGCCATCCTCCAGAACTTCATACGCACCGCTGCACCAGCCGATTCCGCGTACCATGCAATTCCGGATTTCATGATCCTCAAACTCCCACATCCGGTGATCGCTTGTAATGGTCAGATCATTTGCCGAAACAAAAAGAGATGCCAACCTGATTTTCCGAACCTGAGAATCCGGATCATTTCCCCGTTCCGGTGTTACAATCGTACCAAAATCCAAGCCGTTTTTATAAATCGTTTCCGGATATTTGACCATTCCGAACGGAACGCCGTAACAGATTTCCAGGTCATGTTCTCCGGAAAATGGGAATGTCTGTTCAAGACGGACATAATTCCCGGTTTTCCACTGCATTTTATTGGAGATTTGAATTTGCGGAGAATCGGACGGAAGTTTGATCTTCTGGGAAAAACCCAAACCGTAAACCGTTCCGGAAAGTTCGATTTCCGAAGAAACGGGAGAAACATGAACCGGGGAAATAAAATTGATCGCGGCAGGGAACTTCCGTCCGCTCAGATCCATACTGGTGATATAATCCCCGCGCCGCTCTTCCAATCCAACGATCCCGGCATGTTCGATATATTTTTTTCCATCAGAACCAAAGACTGTCAGTTCCCCGGTGATACGATCGATTTCCAGATTCCAGTACGCATTTTTTATTCTGATCGGAGTATTTGCATAGCCATCCGGACGATTTTTTTCTGCCATGCGCGGATCTTCGATTTCAAATGGGATTTTGAATGTGTCCGGTTCGCCCTGTTCCAGATAATAATATGCCGCCCCGAACGCCGGAACTTCAGCAGTAAATTCAATTTCAATGGAATCCGCAGCCCCCTGAAGATGCTTGATCAGACTGAACGGCAGTTCTTTTCCATTTGAATCAATCAGACGGAAATTGTTCTCTGTAAGCCCGGGAGATTTCATATTGGAATTGCCGTAAATACAAGTCCGTGCCCGAACAAGTTCTTTCCGTTTCCAGGAAAGACGGTTGAAGAGAACAATGGGGAATGCGCCTTTGCGTGGTGTTCCAACAGCAGAAGCCAATCGGACTGCGGCATCACGAGCCAATCGTTCTGCACACATCCGGGCAGCTTGTTTCAAGGCTTTCTTTTCCTGATCGGCAACCTCTCCGCCGATTCCGTTCTGGTTATGATCCATAGCATCCAACAGCCAGTCCCATGCGGTTCTCAGTATCTCTGTCTTCCGGATTTGCGGCATTTGAGCATAAAAATATTCTGCATTGAAAAGAGCTGCTTCTGCTTCACGGTCTGCAGGCCAGAGATCGGGCCAGGAACTTTCCACATTAGGCCATAAAGAAGGAATTTCTCCGGAAATATTTCCTTTTGCCTTGAAATATTTGCTGAAATATTCTGTGAGTGTGGAAAAATAAAACAGACGGTGTCCATCCTGGTTCCAACGGGCAAAATTTTCCGGAACATTTTCGTTCAGAACCATTAAGTCAGCGCCGAATTGACAAAGCTGCGGATAATCAACTCCGCCGAGTTCAGCTTCCACCTTTTCTTCATTCGCACACATGGTTTCATAATTTTCAGATCCTGCAAAAAGGTGCCGTGTTCTACCGTAATGGATCGGAGCATAAGTTGGAATTGCTGTCTCGTCCAGGGCAATATATTCCACACAATCGGTATGCGGCGGTGCTCCGTGAGAAAGGAACAAACCGGAAAACCCGCATTTCGCAACGATCTGCGGTAACTGCGGAGTCACCCCCGGAATATCGGAAAGCGTTGCGATTCTTCCGCAAACGCCGAGATTTTCCTGAACGATCTGATATCCGCGCAAATAATTCCGGATCATGGTTTCGCCGGATGGAAGATGGGTGTAAACGATACTTCGCATAGGAACAGCTTCGAGGCGGCCTTCAGCAGCGAATTTCTTCAAATCTTCTACATCCTCCGGACAGCTTTCGCAGAAAAATTCCAGAAAGTTTGCCGATTCGATCAAAAAACGATACTCCGGATATTTCCGGAGCAGACGCAATGCGGTACGGATCACTTCAATTCCGCGGGTAAGACACTCTTCCCGATTTCCCGCCCAGAACAGATCAAGGTGAGAAAACGGAACTAAATATACAGGAGCTTTCATTTCCAATCTCTCTATGTTATTATCTATACTCTATATCAAGGGCATCAAAGATTCCCTTGAAGTATTCGATCGCCATAATCCGTCCAAATGCAGCATATCCCGGTTCGGAATTATCTTCCCCATCCATGGTGGGTGCATGGTCAGGACGTACCAGAACATCATGTTTGAACTCGCCTAAAACCCGGAACCGTTCCACAAGGTTTGTGGGTCCGCAATCATGGAATGTTTCCGTAAAACCATCCGCATCCGGTCGATTATCCCGCATGTGAACAAAAGGGATCTTCACCTGCCATTCGCGCAGGAGGGAAAGATCATCTTCCCCCATTGCCCGGAACGTGGCTGCACAGAACGTGATCCCCGAATTACCGTTTTCTGTCAGTTTCAGCATCTTCCGGTAAGCATCGGCATTGGTAATGATACGCGGATAACCTTTTAATTCCGGGACAGGCGGATCATCCGGATGCAGACACAGTTGTACTCCGGCACGTTTTGCGGTCGGCATGACTGCATTCAGAAAATAAGTGTAATTCTCCCAGAGCTTTTCATGACTGAATTTCAAAGGTTCTTCCGGGACTTCACTCCGGGACCATCGGCTTGTCAAAGCCCCTCCGCGACAAGGGACATCGTTTTTCGACCGGTACCAGCCGACGCCTGCCATAAAATTGTAACAGAGCACAGGAATTTCCAGCTTCCCCATATTTTCCAGCATACGGCAATATTTTTCCAGATCGTCATCTCGGCCCGGCAATCCGAGTTTGATCCGGGACATATCGAATTGATCGCCTTCCATTGCTGCCAATTCAAATCCGGCTTCAGCAAAACTCTTTTTTCCGGCAGCCAGCGAATCCAAATCATCAGCCCGGTATTTCCGGTCAAACTTGCAAATTGCATAAGTTACGCCTGTCTGGGCAGCCAGATTCCACCTGCGATCCGGTTCCGGCGGAAGAAACATTCCTATGCGGATCATAGCATTTCCCTTTCCGTTGAATCATTTCTTTTTCTGTACTGAATATATATTCCAGCCATTTGAAATACAATATTTCAGTGATAAAAAATAAGGAATAAAAATAAATAATTTTCCTTATCTTACATTGAAAAATAAAAAAGAAAATGTATCTTATACGAAAAAAGGCAAATATAATAAAAGGCAAAGAAATATGAGTTCCGGGAAAAAAATTACATCCACTGATGTTGCCCGAGCTGCCGGATGTTCTCAATCAACGGTGTCAAAGGTGATGAATAATCATTCGCATGTATCAGAATTTCTCCGTCAGAAAGTAGTGGAACAGGCACGGAAACTGAATTATCATTTGATGCACGGGAAACTCCAGCGAGTTGCCTTGATTCTGCCCTCTCCATGGCGATTCCGTTTGGATGGATATGTTTCAGCCTTGCTCAATGCATTGGTTTATGTGCTCAATCAACAGAACATCCGCATGGAAATCGTTCTGGAAAACGATCTTGAAATGTTGCTGAGCAGAGTAATCGATGGTGGAATCAGTATCTCATGGGAACCGGAATTGACTGCTGAATGGTTTGAACATTTTCAGCTGCCGCTGGTCAGAATCAATGCGAATCCGGCATTTTATAATCCGGATGGATTACTGGCACATGTCAATATGGACAGTGAAAAATCTATGAAAATCCTATTGGAAAAGTTATACTCTCTGGGACACCGCAGAATCTTTTTGTTGGCTCCGGATCAAAGGGAAATCGAACAACGGCGGACACGATATCTGGGATTTTTTCAGTATTTGAAATCAAAAGGGATCCAGCATCCGGAATCATATTGCATTTTTGGGATGAAAGATAATTCCGTCGATAAAAACATGGAATTGCTGAAACAAGCGGTATCCAATGGCGCAACGGCACTGATTGCTGTTGATGAAGGGGCGGTCAGAAATACTCTTACTCTAATCGAAAAATTGAAATTGAAAGTTCCGGAACGAATCAGTGTAGTGGGATGGGAGCAGAAAGAAGTCCTGCCCTATTTCAATCCGCCAATTACAGGAATGGCAATAGACTATACACAACTGAGTGAGGCGGCAGTAAATCTTCTTTCCGGTCTCTGCAGAGGGGAACAGGTCTCCGATATCTATTTTCCGTTCCGTCTGATCGAACGGGAAAGCATTGCTCCCGTTTTCCGCAGAAGAAAAAAAGGAACCCTGGCAGAAAAAATCCTTGAGCTTCTCAAGTCCGGACCGAAAACCAGAGATTATATTGCCGCCGCATTGAAAATGAAACCATACAGCGGACATTTCAGCCGGACTGTTTCAGAGCTGCTTCGCTCAGGAAAGCTCGTCTATGGCGAAAAATCAACGTTTTCCAACGCTCGTTTTCTTTGCAGGAAAAATGCCCCATCAATAAGCTTCAATTCATATCCAACGGGCTGAACCGTTTCCGGTAAGCTGCCGGGGTGGAACCTTCCTGTTTCATGAATTGACGGTAGAAGACTTCCAGAGATTCAAAACCACAGTCTGAAGCAACTTCTTTGATCGTTGCTTCCCCAGCCGCTAAAAGCTGTTTGGCACGGGAGATCCGCAAACTCAATAAATATTGATGCGGCGAAACTTTCAGATAACGCTTGAAAATCGAAAACAGGTACGGCTGGCTGATCCCCGCAACTTCGGAAATTTCATCCAGATGCAAATTGCTGTCGAGATGGTTTTCCATAAAATCAAGAGCCAGTTTCAGGGAATCCGGGTAATGTTCTCCGGGGTTCCGCTGGGGACCTTTGGCGTACCACAGCAGCGTGGAATACACCATTGCACAGAAAAGAGGATTGTTCTGTTCGCCCGCATGATAACGCCGGAACGCATCCTCTGCAAACGCAAGCAACTGTTCCGTCTGCTGCGGGATCGTCACACGCGGACAGGGACGTTTTCCTTTTTCCACCTCGAATTTGAATACATAACAGGAGTACGGATCATCCCCATGATACCGGTGAATGGTATGCTCCCCTTCTCTGTGCCAGAAGAGAGAACCGCGACCGTAAAGCGTATTTTTTCCATCCGGACCGGAAAACAGAGTATGTCCGCCGGAGACAAGTTCCAGATATTCCATGTTCGGCTGAGCTTTTCCGGGTTTGAGCTTCTCATTGGCAGGAGCTTTGAAAAAACCGATCATGTACATTTTTCTTAAATGAGAGAACATGTTATAATTTCCGTTAAAAGAAAATAGTTTTCGTCAATTGCATTTTCAAAATACCGTGTTATTTTAACAGAAGATAACATACACCGTCTTAATAAAAAGTCAACTAAAAAAGAGGAGAAATCTTCAAATGAAACCGATTGGCGTACAACTTTACTCTCTCCGTGAAAAAGTAGGTTATGATTTCGTGAGCGTTCTGAAACGCGTTGCTGAAATCGGCTACAAGTATGTGGAACCCGCCGGACTCTGGAATGTCCGCCCCAGCGAATTTAAGAAAGTTCTGGATGATCTCGGACTCAAGATGGTCTCCTCCCACACTCCCTGGGCAAGAGATCCCCACGTCCTCGGCGAAGTCATGGAAACAGCTCACACTCTCGGTCTGAACAAGATCGTCTGCGGTTACTGGGTTACCGATTTTGAAAGCATGGATGCCATCAAGCGCACCGCTGAAAACACCAATAAGATGCAGGAGATCCTTGCTGCAAACGGGTTCACACTCTTCCAGCACAACCACGATTTTGAATTCCAGAGACTCGACGGCAGAATCAAATATGAGATCTACAAAGAACTCTGCCCGAACCTGAAATATCAGATCGACTGCTTCTGGTCCACCAACCGCGGAACCGAAAACCCGGTGGATATGCTCAAGATCTTTGCAGACGACACCATCTCCATGCACATGAAAGACGGTTTTGTCAAGCAGAACGTCAGCGGCGATAAGATGGTCAACGGAATCCTTGACCGCAAAGTTGAGCTGATGCCCCTCGGACAGGGCGATCTTCCCATCAAGGATCTGGTTGCAAATGCACCTGCATCCGCTGAAGCGATCATCGTTGAACTTGACTACTGCAATGTTGAAATGTGGCAGGCAATCGAAGAAAGCTATAAATTCATGACCGGCAACGGGCTTGCAGAAGGAAACAAATAATGAAACGCACAAAAGTCGGTATCATCGGCTGCGGAATGATCTCTGACACCTATTTTCAGGCAAGA
>JAFTJI010000192.1 GCA_017456495.1 Lentisphaeria bacterium
TAACAATGAGAGAGTATCTTTAAAATTAAATGGAATGAGTCCGGTACAATACCGAACCCATTCCATGTAGTTTAACCCGTCCAAATTTTTGGGGTCACATCAAAAGTATAACATTCTTTTTCTTTGCGTTACGTAAAAAAATCCATCTTTCCGCACAATAGCATTTTTTTGAAAAAATTCAAGTCGTGTGCTAAAAAGAAATCGCTATTTTGGGCGTTCTCTCTATGGAAAACATTGCAGAAACAGATCCAGCCAACTATACCTGCAGCAACTACTTCACCGGATGACCGGGCAATCGCCAAGAGAATACCGGAAAAATGAGAAAATCGGGATGTTGAATGAAAATCAAATACCCGGAAATAACATATTCCTGCAAAAATTATTTCCAGTTATCCGTGCGGAACGGAACCATTGGCAAGCCTGCTGCATTATACATATTTACCCCATCGGGAAAGGAACGGAACGCATAGCGGACAGCAACCGGATTCTTTACTTTACCGGAAGAAAGAATGATTTTTTCTCCGTCAATCACAGCATCTGCCCAATGCCAGACTTTATCTGCACCGGCGATAGCAAAGTGAGCAGGTTTTTCGTTTACCGGAACTGGTTTTGAAAGACCTTTTTTCCGGGCAGTCATGAGTCCTTTTGCATAATCAAAACTCAAGATGACCTTGCCATTTTTGATTTCCATGGACTTGAAGAGCGGACCACTGGGAACGATATCTTTTTTCCCGTAAAGGTCATGCAGAGCCAACAAAGCCAGACGTTCTCCGGCATCAAATTTATTTTTTGGATGAATATCATTTTGCATCCCGATGTCGATCGAACAAGCCATTCCGGTTTTCGGGATACGCAAGGCGTTCCTCTGAGCTTCCCGGATCAAAGCGAAACCATCACCTCCCTTAGGATCAACAGTTGCTTTCTGATAACCGGCAAGCTGCATAAAATAGAATGGAAAATCCTGCTTCCACGCTTCACGCCAGCCATTGATAAGCTCACTCATCCGTCTTTCATAAGTGCGATCCCCCCGGAAATCACTGCACCCCTGATACCAGATCGCACCTTTGATGGGAAAACGTGTAATGGGAGCAGTCATCCCGTAATAATAAAGAGAAAGATATCCGGGTTTATGGCGAACCGGAGGAAGAGCCGGAACCGGGAGACCATCACGGTGAGCCATTTCTGCCTCTTCCAACCATTTTTTGTAAATTGCGATGTTTTCTTCCACGCGCTTCTTATATTCAGGAGTGCCGAACACAAACGGTTTACTGATCGCCCATTGTCCTTTACTTTCCGGATTATTGAAACCGGATGGTGCAATAAATAATACAATCGGAGAGCCTCCCACATTATTTTCAATCAAACCGATGGGAATCCCCGTTTCTGCATGAACTCTTCGTGCAAAATAATAGGCAACGGCACTCCATGAGGAAATTGATTTTGGATGGCATACGCTCCAATTGTATTTGATTGGGGCATTTTCCACTGGATCGTTGGATGAATTTCTGTTTATTTTAACGCGCCGGATCAGAGGATAGTTTATGGATTCTTTCATGTGCTTATCCCCATCCGTAACCTTTGATTTGAACGACCATTCCATATTGGATTGTCCGCCGCAGATCCAGACATCTCCAACCAGAATATTATCCAGAACAACCTGATTTTTCCCTTTGAAAATCATCTTCCGTCCAAGTGTACTGATTTTCATGGGAGACAAAGTGATCTGCCATTTTCCATACTTATCCGCTGTTGTTTTTTTGACCTGCCCGGCGAAAGCAACTTCTACTTGCTCTCCGGCATCTGCCCTGCCCCAAACAGGAACAGAAATATCCCGCTGTAAAACCATATTGCTTTGAAAAATCGTTGCCGGTTTTACATCAGCAAAAACGTTTGAACTGATCAGTCCCCAAAAAACGATAATTGAACTTAAAATAAAGGCTGGTTTCATTTTCACCTCTTTTCTTGTCTGTTAAAATGATCAAGGCTAATATACAACGACTTGTAAAAAATACAAGGTTCAGCTATTTTTTGAGTTAAGAAACTATCAACTGAGCTTGCAATAATGAATGAGGACAGTATATTACCTCGATGATACAATCTCTAAATTTCAAAAGAACGGAAATTATCATGAACGAAAAACCTATTCTTTGCAAACCGGTTCCGGGCGGCATGACCGAACAGGAAAAAGCGGAAGCCGGACTCCTTTACAATCCCAACAACACAACTGAAATGGCGGCATACAGATTCAAAATTCAGGATGCCATCTACGAATATAACAAATTCCGTCCTTCACAGGTTCAGGAAAGGCGGGATTTTCTCGCAAAAATCTTCGGAAAAATCGGTAAGAACTGCAACATCCTTCCGCCATTCAAATGCGATTACGGCTTCCGGATCGAAGTCGGGGAAAACTTCTTTGCAAACTATAATTTCATCGTTCTCGACGGCAACTACTGCCGGTTCGGGGATAATGTCTGGATTGCCCCCAATGTTTCCATTTTGGCAGCCGGACACCCGCTGGATGTGCAGGATCGCATCGACGGCTGGGAATATGCGTTTCCTGTCACAGTTGGAAATAATGTCTGGATCGGCGGTTCTGTTACGATCATCGGCGGGGTAACGATCGGCGACAATGCTGTAATCGCTGCCGGTTCCGTGGTCATACGCGATGTTCCGGCAAACACACTGGTTGCCGGAAATCCGGCACGGGTCATCCGCGAAATCACCGCTGAGGACCGGAAAAAGTATCAGTGGGCTGAGCAGGATAAAAGATAACAGATTCACAATGGGGAGATTATGAAAATACAACTCATCATTCTCCCCCTCTGATGAATCTGACGCTCTGTCTCAGATTTTCAATTTTTAAAGCATCGGTTCAGGAGGGGTTCCCTTTTTGATGTTTTCCCATTCAATGCTTTCCTGATAACTGCATTCCATCAGTTCCCGGATCAATTTCTGCTGCCGTTCCGGGGTTTTAAGTTCCGGCAGTTTTTCATAAGCCTTATTGAAAAGTGCATATTGCTCGAGATATCGTTTTTCCAGATATTCCCATTGTTTTTTTTCAAGCAGCCACCCTAGTGTAGCAACAAGGAAAGGACCTATCCCAGCAACTAACTCACGATATCGTTTTAAAGCGGCATCCGCTGCAATAGTTGTAGCGACGTTGAGATCTACCAGATATATAACAAGCAGAAGCGCAGTAAAAAAAAATACCGCCCCAGAAAAAAGCCTTTTTCAATGAAGACAACCATCCATCCAGGCGGGAGTATGGTCTGAAGTATTTTTTGAATATTTTTTTTGCGGCTGCAATACTGTTTAACCGGGGCATATTCTCCCCGGACTGGATCTTGAAAAAATGATTGGGGTCCGGTAAAAGATACCCCTTGAAAAAGGTTCTCTGATCATTGATCCACGCCTCTCTGATCATCGGGAATCCGGACTTGACTTCTTTCTCTACAATACCGTTCTCTTCTTCTGTTAAAGGCGGGGAGGCAACTTCCCAATTGCATATCCAGCCGGCAACACAGAAATTCGCATACTTTTTGAGAAAACCGCCAAAAAATTCTTCTTTGATATTGGAAAGCCGCCAAAAAATCTTGAGTCTCATCAATTCGGCAAGAACTCTTGGATAGACATACTTTTTATAATTCTCTTTTTTATTGGTGATCCAGGCTACGCATATCGCAGCAAAAAACATCAAAACGGATAATCCCATCACACAATGAATCCATATTTCATCTTTTATACCATCGTTGGAAAACGTGAAATCCCCCCACAGCTGTCCCAAAATACCGGCAGCAATAGAAATTACCATAATCCAGAAGAACTCCCGTTTATGGTATTTCTGATATTTCATTGCAACACTGTCGAGGTATTCAAACCGTAAAAAATCATCTTCTATCACCTTGTACTGTTACGGATAATTTTCGGTCAGAATAGAATAAAGATA
>JAFTJI010000193.1 GCA_017456495.1 Lentisphaeria bacterium
AATCCGCTTGAACAAACCTTATTCTGTCGCCCCTTTGGGGCTTTATGTTATTCTTTTCATCTATTCCCGGGGCTGCGCGGTCTTTTCAGACCGCTTACCCCGGGCTTTGATCTTCAGCCCTTTCAGGGCTGTTTATCTTCAAGTTTTGCAACAGACCCTTTTTTTGTGCCGTAACTTGACAAACTGTAAACCTGAATGTATGTTAAAACCAGAAAGGATCTTAACTTATGGATATTCTCAGTATAACCACAGCATTGACCGTAATGACGGCATCATTTCATGCCGATGTCAGACTCACTTATCCGGATTGGAAGTACAAGGCCCTCACTTTCAGCTATGATGATGCGATCCTCCACGACCGTCAGCTGGTGGACATTTTCAACCGTTATAATATGAAAGCAACATTCAACGTCTCTTCAAAACGACTGGGATACAAACGTTTTCTCCCGAAAGAAGAACTGGCAAAACTTTATGCCGGACATGAAATCGCAAGTCATGGAGAAAATCACAAAAATATGACGAAAATCCCTGTTGAACAGCAGATCAGTGAAGGAAAGAACGACAGGATCGGTCTGGAAAAAATTGCCGGATATCCCGTAATCGGATTTGCCTATCCCTATGGAGCATACTCTCCTGAAGTCGTTGAAAATCTGAAAAACCAGGGATTCATCTACGCGAGAACCGTTAGTTCCACTGGAGATTTCAGACTGCCCGATAATTTCATGGTGTGGCATCCGACAGCTCACCACAATGCAAAAATCCATGAGATCGCCGCAAAATATAAAAACTATAAACCATGGGGCGGTGTGATCAGCCTTTGTTATATCTGGGGGCACAGCTACGAGTTCAATGATCAGAAAAATTGGCATGTCATTGAAAACTTCTGCAAAGAACTCAGCAATCATCCCGATATCTGGTATGCGACAAATCTTGAACTCTACCGCTATCTTACCGCATACAAAAACCTCAAAACCTCCATCGACTGTTCCATGCTGGAAAATAACAGCGCAGTCACCCTTTACCTGATCGTAAACGGAGTAAAAGTCAAACTCCAGCCCGGTGAAAAACTTACCATAAACAAGCGGAACGAGATCAGGATCACCCCCCGTCCACAGGAAAAGCCGCTCCCCGCTCCGGTCATCACACCGGAAGACAGAATGATCTTTTTCCCCGACGGCAGCCGCAAAGCATTGTCATTCAGTTTCGATGACGGCGCAGCTCCCGATCAGAGATTGGCAGAACTGTTCCGGAAATACGGATATTCAGCGACGTTCAATATGAGCGCACACGCCCTGATCAGAAACCCAAAGCAGCTGGAATGGTATCGCGGACATGAAATCGCCACCCACGGTCTGCGCCATGCAACCGCAACCCTGACGACGGGTACGCAGGTACTCCATGATATCATCCTCGACCGAAAAGGTCTGGAAAGCATCAGCGGACAGATCGTCAGAGGTCATGCCTGGCCAAACGGTTCCACCTTCGGCGCACCCTCTTACGCGCAACAGCTCCTGAAAGATGCCGGGATCGCCTATGCAAGGGGCACGAAAAAGCAGGGAAACTTTGCTCTGCCTTCTAATTTCATGTGCTGGGAGCCCACGGCTAAATGTATCCCTGAAGAACTCCCTGAGTGGAGCAGAAAATTTGCTGCCGAACCGGACTCCGGAGATCTGAAAGTTTGCACTCTCTGGGGACACTCCTTTGAATTGCGAAAAGAATCCGACTGGCTGGCTCTTGAAAAATTCTGCGTGGATTTTCAGAACAAACCAGTCTGGAAAGCCTCCAATATTGCTATCTGCGAATACCTGCAGGCTGTCAATGCGCTGGAATGGAGCGCAGACAAATCTTTTGTCAGAAATCCGACGTCTGCCACAATTTACATCGGAAAGGACAAGAAACTCGTTGCCCTCAAACCGGGTGAGATCCTCAGATTCACTCCGGCTGAGTAGTTGTTTCAGGACAACTCGCGCTCAAAATTGAAGCTGTCCGTATCTTCCGCGTTCCAGTTTGCCATAGTCAGATCAAAGAAATCATGGAATCCAGGCAAACGCGGAATCGAGTGGATCTTCTTCGGATAAAGCCTGGTCAGTCCGCTTTTGGAATCATAGCGGACAAGAAAACCGATATTTCTGGCATCCCGGATCTCGCCCTCTGCAGGGATCGTTCCACGGGTGACCAGAAGAACCGGACGACCAAGCCGGTAAAGCTCCAGATCCAAAACTGATTTTTCCCGCATTGCCGATAACGACTCCTTATCAAGCTCAATATGAGCAAGAGACCGGGTGGCTCCGAGTTCTTTTGCCATAAGAACAGCCTGTGAGTTCGCAACAGGAAGCGGTGCGGAAAATGTGATTTCAATATCCGGATAATCTTTCAGCAGTTCTGCACCGTAAAGAGATGGTACGCGGAATCTGCGGATCCCGGAATCGTATGCTTTCCGGATCGCTCTTTCCAGCATGGGCAGTTTTGTTTCCGGCATAAACTCCGGCAGAATCGCCTCTCCTGTTGCAGAAGCAAGTTCAAAAACACTTGCACCGCGATAACATTTCCGGCTTGCCGGTTCCTCCCCTCTGGCACGAAGAGCTGCCGTTTCGATCCGTTTATCCGTTACAGGCAAACCTTTCAGTGCCTGATAATCTCTCCGGAACGCTTCCAGTTTCGCCCGGGGATCAAACACAACCATATCAGGAGTCAGATTTTCTTTGAAAAATTCCCATGCTTCCCGGCGCAGCTGTTTCAGTTCCGAGGCAGGCAGAAAGAGTCCCGGCTCCACGGTTGCGCGGATCGTTCCCGCACCCCAGAGCGGTGAATCTGAAGCCTTGAACTCTTCAGCCACCTGTTCCGCACTGGCAGAGCGGCTCTTCGCCGGAGAAAGCGACAATGTTTTCTTCCATACCAGATCCGTTTTTGCCGGAGGAACGACTTTGATTTCGCCTGCAGTCAGAGTGATATCAAGATCCAGAGAGGTTCTCGGTTCCGGCAACGCAGCAAGCATTTTTGAATAATCGGTTAAACTTCCGCCCAGCCGGAAAACCTGTCCGCGCTGAGGGATCGTTTTATCACAGCAGACAAAAACCCGCTGTCCGGGCATAACTTTGTTTACAGATTTGTTATCGACAAAAAACTTTGTTGCCGCCAATGCGGGACCTTCTTCGCCGTTTGCCGGCTGGATCCGGATCCTATCCCCGATGAACAGACGTGTGGATGTGGTAAACTCGAAACCGTTTTTGGAAACTGCCTGAACGCTTCCGCAGAGTTTTCCGGTGCTGCCCATAGCATCAGCCCGGATAATCGTCTTTGCAGCATCCGGAGTGTAAAATCCATGGGACCAGCGGCGTCCACCCACTTCAGAGAGGATCTTCCGGGCTTTCGGGATCGCTGCGGAAAATTCCTCATCCGGGGTGTCGATCAGCATCCGGTAAGCACTGACCGCTGCCGTAACATAATCTGTCTGGCGCAATCTTCCTTCGATTTTCAGAGATGCGATCCCCAGTCTCCGGAATTCCGGGATCAGCTCTATCGCGCAAAGATCCTGCGTTGAAAAGAAAAAGCCGTTCCCTTTTTCAGAAAAATACCGGCGACGGCAGGGCTGTTTGCATTTTCCTCTGTTCCCGCTGTATCCGCCGAGATAAGAGGAGAAAAAGCAGATCCCGGAGAGGGAACAGCAGAGAGCTCCATGAATAAACAGTTCGATTTCCAGATTCGTCTTGCTCTTGATCAGCTTCAGTTCGTCCAGCGTGACCTGGCGTTCAAGCACGACCCGGCTGACCCCGAGTTTTTCCGCAACTGCAAGCCCTGCTGAGTTATGAAACTCCATCTGCGTGGAACTGTGCAGGTTCAAATCCGGGAAATATTCTCTTGCCATGCGGATCACACCGAGATCCTGAACAAGCAGCGCATCCGGACGGAGCGAGTTCAGCAGAGCAAGCTGTTCAAACGCATCCGGCAGCTCCTGTTCTTTCAGCAGGGTATTGAACGTAACATAAACTTTTTTCCCATGACGGTGGAAATGTTCAATGACTTTCGCCATTGCTTCCGGGGTGAAATTTTCGCCACGTTCCCGGGCATTGAACCGGGAAAGTCCGGCATAGATCGCATCTGCCCCGGCATCCAATGCGGCAAGAGCGGCAGCCGGTGTTCCGGCTGGTGCCAAAAGTTCAGGTTTATTCACAAAAAAACTCCTAATTTATTGAGGTAATTTCAAAAGTCCGGCAAAATTTGGCTGAAAAAGGATTGTTGATGAGCTGAAAATGGTAGGTTGAGCGTGGCTACCCAGCTTGTCCTCCGTAGCTTCAGCGAAGGAGGAAGAGTAACCACCGAAAACGCCCCAT
>JAFTJI010000194.1 GCA_017456495.1 Lentisphaeria bacterium
AGTTTTTTATTTTTCAGGAGTAACACGGATCACCGCGTTTGCATAACAGTTGATCTCACAGGGGAAGGAATATTCCATTCCCTTCTTTTTGAACTTGAGTGCGACCCATTTTCCATTGGGCATCAGGCGTTCGATTTTTTTGACCGGGGCAGCATGACGGATTACAATGTCATCCGTGGGATCGTAAGTCAGATTGACAATGATCGCCAGCGTGGAACCATCTTTTCCGATACGGCTGAGCGTTGCAATATTCTGCTTGTTCATGACTGCATAGGGGAACGGCTTTCTGTTCAGTTTATCCAGCAGATGAGTGATCCATTTTTTCCGTTCTCCGCGGCAAAGCCAAGTGATGTCTTTCAGATTCGCCGAGGCTACACAAACCCGTCCGCCAAGCTCATTATCAAACATTGTTACAGCCGGAGCGATTTTCTTATCACCGGAACCAATGAATTGACTGTGAGTAAACCAGGTAAAAACTTCAGTTTTCTGATCAGTCAAACTCAGATAAGGAATGGCTGAATGGTAAGGGGACTGGATACGGATCTGATATTTTTCAGAGATTTCATAGGAACATTTGAAAGTCTTTTTTTCCGCTTTTACTCCCAAATATTTCCCGAAACCGCGTTTCTGAATCTCCATTGCAGCAGAACCGTCAAGTAAAAGCGTTCCGGCAAGCAGCTGCTTCAATTCTTCATCTGTAAACCGGTTTACAGTGTCATTTCCGGCAAGAGCATAAATTCCATCCTCAGTTAAATTCATAGAACAGCAGTATGGGACTCCATACATTCCGAACATCGTTGCGCCCCAGGATCCGGGATTAACAAAATATTCCCATTTCCCGGCTGCCGGATGATAGGTTTTGAAATGTTTATGCACCGGAATGATCACTCCGGCAAGTTCACTCTTATTCACTTCCGCGAAAAGAGCAGGATGGTAGTTTTTGTGTTTTGCCAGCACATTCAAATAGTTTTTGTGCATGAGCTCCCCGTTGAAATCTTCCGCATTGATCCACCAGAGTTTTGCACCTTTCAAGCCAGCCATAATACTGGTACAGATCTTCGTATGCATACTTGTTGCGGAACGGCTGTAAATGTTCCGGGGATAATTATCCGCTTCATCCAGCAGGATCTCAAAATCTTTATAAACTGTACTGAGAGAAAGAGTTGTAATCAGTTCTTCCGGAAAAATCCGTGGCCCGGGTTCCAGATAAGCCCCATTACAGATCCGCATAACACGGGGCTGTCCTTTTGCCGCCAGAGCAGTAGAGGTTTCACCGGCATAACGGTAAAAGGCTCCGGGCATACATCCGCCGGAAGGAATGGAGGGATCAACAGAATCAATCGCTTTCCGGGCAATTTTTGCAATCGCATCCACAGAATCCCGCTGCAGTTTCAGAAACGCTTCGTAAATCTTATCACCGACAACAGAGTTCTTGACCGCTTTCCGGAACTGTTCCGGTGTAAAGTCAGTTCCCATTCGTCTGTTGAACTCTCTGGTATGGATCGGACAGAAACACTCCGGTGCCATAAAATGCGCCCGCAAATCATCATCAAACAGCATAAATGCAGGTTTCAGCTTTGCATAGGCAACGATGGAGTCATACAGGAACTGCTGATAATTTTTATCCAGATGGCAGAACCTTGAAATATTTCCGTTTGCATCAACAGACTGTTCAAACCCACCGATTTTATCTTTGTTGATTGTATGACCCAGAACTGTATTAATCAGCAAACCGAGTTTGATATTGCTCCCTTGAAGTTCTTTCTGAAGCTCTGCAAAATGTCTGGCATAAACCTGTACTTTTTCTCTGTAATTCTTGCCGGTCGGGCTGATAAACACAGTAAAAAGAACAATGGAATTTCCGGTTTTCTTCTGGTATTCAATCATATTTTTTGCATGAGACTTTGCATTGCTGGTGATCTGATGCGGAAGAATATTGAAAAACGTAAGCTGTTCCGGTGAGATCACAGTTTCGGCAGCACACACAGCGGCAGCCGAAGCCGCAGCACAAAGACCTGTCAGTGTCTTTTTCATCATATACACTCCTTGTTTTTATTGTAATGAATACTAGTTTCGTTCTGAATCAATTCCGGCATGACGGGGTCCCAAACCAAAGTCTTTTCCGGATCAATAAATTTGCTGTAAGCAGTGCGGAGCAGCTGAAGTCCAAGTTCGTACATCGGAACACGAACATAGCTCAAAGAGGGGATCAAGCCCATAAATGTGACTCCCGAAGCGATCGCCATGATCTGGAAATCTTTTCCCGGAATCATCCCGTTTTCATACGCCGCGACATAAATATCCCGCACCAGGTACGCATTGTTGCAGAAAATAAACGCGCCCCGGAGTTCCCGCAGAAGAGCCGGGATCTTGTTCCGGTTGTTCTCATCAAAAATCTGATAGTCGATCCGGGAACGTTCCACACCGTATTTTTTGCAGAGTTTCAGGAAGAATGATGAACGACTGGAACAGATCTCCTGATTCGTTTCCTTGTCCATAACTCTGACATTCGGATTGGCTGGGTAAAAATCCTGAGTCGAAGAGAAAACAGCAAATTTTTCAGAGCCGGAGTTCAGAGCGGCCTCAACGATCAGCTCCATCGCACGATCCTGATCATAATAAACAGAAATCAGCTTGGAACTGACATCTGACGGATAATTACAGACCGTATAAACCGGAAAACTGTGCGCCGAGAGCTCCAGCTGAACATCCATAAGCTGATTGCCGAAAAAGATGGCACAATCATAATTTTCCCGGATGCTGGAAACATACTGAAAACGCTCCCGGAAACCGCCGTTCCAGGCAATATGCATAAAGTCAAGTTTCACATTATGTTCCTGAGCTCCGGCAAGAAGCCCGCGGTTCAACTCATTGGTCATTCCCCAGTTTTCCATATCAAGCACCCGTGGAGAGATCTCAACTTCCGGAAATACAAAGGCGATCTTCATGGTTCTGGCTGGACGCTCAAAGAAGTTTTCCGGAACAAACAAACCGCTCTGAGGCATAGAGATAATGCAATTTTCCTTTTCAAGAAGCTTGCAGGCTTTCTGCACCGTCAGAGAACTTACATTGAACTCTTCCGCCAGTTTTCTGACAGCATCAATGCGCTCGCCGGGCTTGTAATGACCCGTTTCGATCCGTTTCCGCAAAATTGCTTTCAACTGCTGCGGCAACGGAATCCGGCTGGATTTATCCAGTTTCTCCGGCATATTCAACCACCTTTCTGTATCACAGAACAATAAAATTGTATTACTACAGTAATTATACCACTATAACACAGTTTTGTCAAGGGGGTGATTTGCAAAACTTTGAACTTCCACCAATATCTTTTTCGTTTTTTTACTTGACTTTATTGTAAAAAAGCTGTATATTTCCAATGTATTTTAAAGACAAAACAGACAAAGGTCAGGATTTCTAATTATGTCAGCCATCGGTTTTGATAATGAACTCTACCTGGAACTGCAGTCCAGAGAGATCATTGAACGCGCAAAAAAATTTGATAACAGATTGTATCTGGAATTCGGGGGAAAACTCTCCTATGATATGCACGCCGCACGGGTGCTGCCCGGATATGATCCCAACGTGAAACTTCAGCTTCTTCAGAAGTTGAAAGATCAGATCGAAGTCGTTATCTGCGTTTATTCCGGAGATATCGAACGGAAGAAGATCCGGGCTGACTTCGGAATTGCTTACGATGAAGATACCATGCGGATCATCGACGGTCTGCGTTCCAGAGGGATCCAGTTCAACTCCGTTGTCGTGACCCGTTACGAAGATCATCCGGCGGTGAATAATTTTATCAACAAACTGGAACGCCGCGGAATCAAAGTGTACCGCCACAAAGGGATCAAAGGATATCCTGCCGATGTGGACAGAATTGCCAGCGATGAAGGATACGGCAGCAACGAATACATCGAAAGCACCCGCCCGATCATCGTCATGACAGGTCCCGGACCCGGCAGCGGAAAAATGGCAACCTGTCTTTCCCAGGTCTATCACGAACACAAGCGCGGGATCGCAGCCGGTTACGCCAAGTTCGAAACGTTTCCTGTCTGGAACCTTGCTCAGAACCACCCCGTCAATATCGCTTACGAAGCTGCAACAGCCGACCTGGGCGATGTAAATATGGTTGATCCGTTCCACATGGAAGCATACGGAGAAGTCGCAATCAATTACAACCGCGATGTTGCGATCTTCCCGGTGGTCCGCCGGATCTGTGAACGGATCATGGGCGAAAATCAGGTCTATAAGTCACCGACAGATATGGGTGTCAATAAAGTCGGTTTTGCGATTGTGGATGATGAAGTCGTTCAGGAAGCGGCACGGCAGGAGGTCATCCGCCGTTATTTCCGATACCGTTGCGAATACATGCTCGGCGGAACTGATGAAGCCACCATTGACCGGATCAGGATCCTGTTTGAAAATCTCCGTTTGAAAGAAGAGGATCGCAAGCTGGTTCCGCTGGCACGGCAGGCAGCTGAAGATGCCTCACGCACAAAAGGAAAAGGCAACAACGGTTTCTTCTGCGGTGCTGCTCTGGAATTGCCGGATGGACGGATCGCAACCGGTAAGAACTCCCCCCTGCTCCACGCCTCGGCAAGCTGTATTATCAATGCAATCAAAATGCTTGCAGGAATTGATGACAGCGAATACCTGATCTCGCCAGAAGTCGTCTCTTCTGTCTCAAAACTGAAAAAGAATATTCTGCGGAGCAACCATCCGAGTCTGGATTTGGATGAAATGCTGATTGCGCTCAGTGTGAGTGCCACCCAGAGCAAAGCGGCAAAGAAATCTTTGGATCAGCTGAAAAATCTCAGCGGCTGTGAAATGCACACATCCCACCTGCCCTCACGCGGGGATGAAGCAGGGTTGCGCCGTTTGGGGATCAATCTCACCTGCGATCCGAAATTCGCTTCCAGAGAACTCTTTCTTGACTGATAACTGAAAGGATTTGCTGAATGAAAAAGATCATGTTTGTAATGTCGATTCTCCTGCTTGCAGTCGTGCTGTGCGGCTGTTACGGAGACTTGCTTCTCCTGGAAGAAGGTGTTCCTGCAGACATCACTGTGGATTATCTTCTGAAGAGAATGGATCGTGCCACCGACCCGGATAAAGTCTATGCAAACGTGAAATCCTATTATATGAAGCAAGTCCTGACCAATGACAATATCAACGGCAGCGAAGAAAATGTTTCCGAGATCTACTGGAAAGCCCCCAATTATATGAAACAGATCTCCTCCCGGAACGGTGAAGTGCTGAACATCATCATTTCCAAAGACAACCGCTTCTGGTACGTGAACCCGAAAACCAAAAAAAGCCGGGAAATCAAAGGGAAAGATGCGCTGCTGGTCAAAACGTTTACCGATATCGCCACACCGGGACTCAATTACAAAAAAGTGTTCCATTCTGTTGAGATCGACCAGATCCTTGATCCGGCAAAGGACCGCACCGTTTACCGTCTGATCTGCCGGGTGAAAGATCCCGAAATCGCTCCATATGTCTTCTACATTGATCCGAAAACCTGGCTGACGGACCGCTGCGAAACGATCCTTTACGGTCCCGATGGCTCCCAGCGGCTTTATGTAGCGAACTCTGAAGAATATGAGATGGTAAACGGTGTCCGCATGCCAAAGAAAACATCAGTCACGGTGGATGGAAAAACAGAAACAGCAAGGACGCTCATCTTCAAGCTCAATCCGGATATTCCCTTAAGCACTTTTGATATGAAAAAGCCCTGGAACCACTGATCCGGGTTCACCATTCACGGAACAGCCGGTACAGGAAAGAAAAAACCGGCACATAGAGATTTGCAAGAAAATCCGGCATTTTGTGCTGAATGCAGAGAAGTCTCTGTTTCCGTTCCAGCTGCCGGTATTCTTCTTCAGAAACACCTTTTTCCCGCAGAAGTTTCAGGAACGAAAGCTGTCTCCGGACACCATAACGCTGGGAAAGGATCAATATCCTCATCCGGAACGAACCCAGCAGCCGGATGTTTGCCGCCCGGTTTTCCGCTGAACTCTCAGCCATCACCTGTTTCATTTCTTCCAGAACACGCAGCCAGCTGTCATAATGTTTTTCCGAATAGGTCGTACAGATGGAATTTTTTCTGACGATGTAGGCGTAAGTCGGGTCCCCGAGAAAACAGAATTTGCTGATGCTGTTGAACAGTTTGATGCTGAAGGGATTATCTTCCCAGAGGATTCCTTCGATAAAGCGGATTTGATATTTTTCAAACAGCTCTCTCTTCACCAACCGGTTGTGGGCGCACAGCCATAATTCCCCACGCATGGGATAAATCTTTTCCATAACAGGAGTCCCTTCCGGGAAGTCCGGAACCGGAGAAAGAGTTATTTTTCCATCCGTAATTTTCTGATAGCGGCCCAGAACGACTTCATAATCATCATCACGCAGCGGGGCTGTCAAAAGCTGCAAACTCTCCGGAAGAAGATAATCGTCACTGTCGATAAACAGAATATAGTTCCCTTTTGCGGAATCCAAACCACTGTTCCGGGCGGCGGAAAGACCTCTGTTGTTTTCATGACGGATGATCCTGTACTGCTCCCGGCGGGGCGAAGCTTCGATCAATCCTGCCAGAATTTCCATACTGCGATCCTTCCCGCAATCATCCACAAAAAGACACTCATAATCCTGAAATGTTTGGTTGTCGATGGAAGAAAAACATTTTTCAATATAAGGCTCCACCTGATAAACAGGAACAATGATACTGATCAAAGGAACAGGTTTATCCATTGAGAGCGTCCTCCAGAACTTTCAGAATTTTTTCTTCCGGAATATCCATAAAACAGGATTTCTGACATACGCCGGTCCGGTCAACAGAACAGAATTGCGTTTTTCCCCGGGGACATTCCGGGCAACCGGAACGCAGGATCTCAACACGCTTTCCCAATGGTCCACAGAACTCCGGATTCGTTCCGCAAAAAAGAGCAACGGTAAAAATCCCCATTGCAGCGGCAAGGTGCGCCGGTCCGGTATCTCCGCTCAAACAGACTTTTGCAGAACACAAAGAACTGAGCATCTCTTCCTGAGTCCCGATTTGTGTTTTTGCATTGTTCAGCCCCCTGATGATCGTTTCGCAAAGAGGCTGTTCTTTCGGGGAACCTGATACACAGAGAGAATATCCTTTTTCCGAAAGGTGTTCCGCTATGCGGCGGTATTTTTCTGCCGGATACTCTTTCGCTTTCCAGCCAACGCCCGGGAAGATCATCACGTCACAGCCCGGTTTCTCCGGATCGGAAACTTGCGGAACGACTTGCGGAAACGGCAGTTCCTCTTTTGTAAAAGGAAGATAAAGCTGCATGGGTCTGCGGGAAAGATGGAGTCCGTATTCCGCATGGCAGCGGTAAGTATAAAGCCGGGAAAAACGCCCGAGATGATCATAGCCGATCCGGTGTTTTGCTCCGGTCAGAGCAGAAAACACTGCTGAAAAAGGAGTTTCTGTAAAGTCAATCAAAAGATCCGGCGCAAGCTGTTTCATCTTTTGCAAATCTTTTTTCCACTGGGATTTATCAAAATTTTCCCGGCGGCAGTCACTGATCACTTGAGATGTCAGATGAATATTTTTGTCCGGCAGGAGCCCCTGAAACAGAAATCCGGAAAAAGGTTTGGTCAGCACATGGATTTCTGCATCTGGAAACGTTTTCCGCAAAGCCGGGATCCCCTGCAGATCCCAGAACGTATCACCGATCCATTTGCACATGACAAGCAGAATCTTCTGCGGCTGTTCCGGCAGAGCAATAACTGTTTTATGCTTCTTCTGCTTCAGATATAACAGAAAAAACATGAGTTTTTGTACAAAAATATTCACCGTAAAGATCCTTTCTGCCTCAACTATATCATACGATGTAAAAAAATCAAGTCAAAATCTTTTTTCTCAGCAGAAAAAAGTTCTTGACATTTCCAATTTTTCGGATAAATTAAACCGAAAAAGGACGAGATCATAAATGAGGTACTGCGATGAATAAAAAAATATTGACCCGCAAAGTGAAAGTCGGAAATGTCGAAATCGGCGGCGGAGCACCCGTTTCCATACAGTCTATGTGCAATGTTCCCACCTCTGATGCTGCAGCGGTTCTTGCCCAGACACAAATCCTTGCCAATGCCGGATGTCAGATCACCCGCTGCGCCATCCCCGATCAGGCGGCGTTGGATGCTCTCCCGGAAATCCTCGCAAAAACTCCGATCCCCATCGTTGCAGATATCCATTTTGATTATAAACTCGCTCTCGGCGCGATCGCAGCCGGGATCCATGCAGTCCGCATCAATCCCGGAAATATCGGTTCTTCCGACCGCGTTCAGAAAGTGGCAGAAGCCGCCGGAGAAGCCGGGATCCCCATCAGAGTCGGCGCAAACTCCGGCAGTCTTCCGAAAGGGTTATATGAATCCAAACTCAATGCCGGATCATCCCCGGAAGATGCAATGGCAGAGGCTTTGGCTGAGGCGGCACTGGGACAGGCTGCCATGCTGGAACAGTTCGGGTTCCGCGATATCGTCGTTTCCCTCAAATCAAGTTCTCCGTTCGCAACGGTTCTCGCTTGCCGGGCGTTCGCTCAGCGTTCCGACCTGCCCCAGCATATCGGCGTGACAGAAGCCGGGATCCCCGCTCACGGAATCATCAAATCAGCTGTCGGGATCGGAACTCTGCTTATGGAAGGAATCGGCGACACCATGCGAGTCAGCCTGACTTCCGATCCTGTTCAGGAAATCCGGACAGCAATCTCCATCCTGGAAGCATGCGGTCTCAGAAAAGCGGAGCCGGAACTGGTCTCGTGTCCAACCTGCGGAAGAACAAAAATCAATCTGGAAGCCATCGCAACGGAAATCAATGATTTTATCAATACACTCAAAGCTCAGGGCAAAAAGATCAATCTGCAGAAAATCGCCGTCATGGGCTGCATTGTCAACGGTCCCGGAGAAGCCTCACACGCTGATATCGGATTGGCTGGCGGCGATGGTAAAGCTGCAATTTTCGCAAAAGGAAACGTGATTGCCACCCTCCCGGAACGAGATGCTGTGGAGTTCCTCAAAAAAGAAATTGAAAAAAATACAATATTTTCTAAAATATAAACAATATTTAACTATTTTACACGTTTAATGGTCAGAAAATGATAAACTGAAAACCAGAAACACAGGAGGTCATCATGAAAAAAATCATTTTAACAGCACTTATCGTTTGCGGGACAATTACTGCAGCATTCGCCGGACACTTCGGACCGCGGCATCATCAACCGCCGAAAAGACATCAGCCCCACCATGTCAAGCATGAAGTGCGCCCTGCTCCCAAGCATAACGTAAAGCCCCCCGCAAAACCGCAGGGCAAGCACAATAATCATCACAGAAACAACAATCATCACAGAAGATAAAAAAATCTGAAATAAAGTGAATCAAAGGAGGTAACTTATGAAAAAGACAATTTTGACAGCTATTCTTGTTGGAGGTACGATTTTCGCAGCTCAGGCAGGCTACTACGGACCGCGTCCCGCACCGCCGCCGAAAAGACATCACCACACCCCGCCGCCGCGCCCCGTGGTCGTGAAGCCCGCGCCGAAACCACACCATAAGCCCGTGGTTGTGAAGCCCGCGCCGAAACCACACCATAAGCCAGTGGTCGTGAAGCCCGCGCCGAAACCACACCATAAGCCCGTGGTCGTGAAGCCCGCGCCGAAACCACACCATAAGCCCGTGGTCGTGAAGCCCGCGCCGAAACCACACCATAAGC
>JAFTJI010000195.1 GCA_017456495.1 Lentisphaeria bacterium
GTTGATGAGCTGAAAATGGTAGTTTGAGTGTGGCTGCCATCCTCCTTCGCTGAAGCTATGGAGGACAAGCCGAAAACGCTCCATTTTACAGGGCGCAACAAGGATTTTCTGACATTTTTGGCGACTTTTGAAATTGCCTCTGATTATTAATCCCGGATCCGGAACGTTCTGGTATCAGGCTCTTTTTCATCACGGATCACGTCGATCCGGATCGTCTTTCCGGGAGGATAAAGTCCCTCACCGCGTTCGGGCCATTCGATGACACAGAGCGCGTTCTGATCTTCCAGAAACTCATCAATGCCGAATGCCAGAGCAGAATCCGGATCGTCGATCCGGTAAAGATCCATATGATAAAGCATTCCGCCTGACGGGATCACATACTCCTGAACGATTGTGAAAGTCGGGCTGGAGACTGGTTCTGTGATTCCGAGTCCCCGGGCAAATCCGCGGGTAAAGGCTGTTTTTCCTGCGCCGAGTCCGCCAAATAAAAGAATGACGGTTCCGCGCTTCAGTGATTTTGCCAATTCTCCGGCATATTTTTCTGTCTCTTCGGGTGAATGGGTCGTAAATTCGTTCATCATGATTTCTGCTTATATTTTTTCCACACGGAAAAGTGATTGGTCTATGACTTCTGTGACTTTGATGGGGGTTCCTGTCGCAAGCGGTTCATCTGCTACGGCTGCAACTTCTCTTGTTGCTCCGCCGACTGTTACGGTGATTTTTCCATGTCCGTTCCCGCCGGGGATCTGCATATAAACTGTTCCGGTCTTTCCGACAAAGTCGTTTGTTTTGACGTTCCCGGAGTGCTGGAGCCGCATCATTCCCCAAATCGCCAGTGCCGTTAAGCTCATTGCAATGAACCCGAAAACAAATGCCGCAAGGAATCCCCAGAACCCATGTTTGCCCCAGAGAACCCCGCACCAGCCGAACACACTTACAAATGCAAGAATCGCACGCAGACTCAGAAAGTGAAAATCTTCAAAGCCGGTATCAACATGATCCAGTGAATCAAAGGTCCCGTCTTCGGCAATTTCTCCGGGGTTCTCAACCCCGCCAAAGGATGCAAAAATAAGGTTCAGAATAAAAAACAAAGACCCTCCGACAGCAAGCCCCCAGTAGAGACTCATCACAGTGCCCCCGGCAAAAAATGTACTGATTGCGTTGAATAAATCCTGTATCATCTCATTCCTCCTTATTCAATAGGTTCCAACTCTACTATAGCATCATTCAGGTTCTTTTCAAATTCTGAACTGAATTCTTCTCACTTTTTAATATACATTCTGCTGTGCTGACAGAATCCGATTGAACCGTAAGACGGATCTCTCCCTCAATGGAGGACAGCGTTTGAATGATCGCCAGCGCAGAACCGCTGAATGTTCTGACAAAAGATGCCTGTTCCGATTCATGACTTTTCGGATCCCCGGAACATACTCCGCGGAGTTTTCCGGCTCCTTCCACAGAAAAATCCAAACGGATTGCCGCATCTGGTACAACCGTTCCGTTTTCATCAAGAACATCAATTCTGATAAATGAGATATCCTCACCATCGGCAGAAAGAGATGTCCGATCGGGTGTCAGACGGAGCTGTGACGGTGTACCCGCTGTTCGCAGAACTTGACGGCAGACTTCCTGTCCGTTGTTTTTGCCGATCGCGACCAGAGTTCCCGGTTCATACGGAATGTCCCACCAGATACGGGGACGAGTACACCCTCTCTGGAGAAATTCCGGGAACCCGGGGATCTTCTTTCCGTTCAACTCCAGCTCAACAAAATCGCAGTTTGTGAACGCATAGAGAGTGATATTTTCCCCCTCTTTCCCGGGATGGGTCCAGTGCGGGAAAACATGCAGAACCGGTTCTGCTGACCACATCTTTTTGTAATAGTAGAAGCAATCTTTCGGGAACCGGCAGATATCCAGCACTCCGAACTGACTTGTCACAACGGGCCAGCCGCATGTCTCTCCGCGATATTCGATCGCTGACCACATCAAGCCGCCTGCGAGGTATGGACGCAGGTCGGTGTACTCCCACTCTCTTTCGTGAGCGTTGATAAGATTATATTCTGTGCTGTATTTCCCGTTTCGTGCAAAGGTCCGTCCATCGCCAAGGACTTCCATTTCCTGATCCTTCCGGACAGGTTCGTTTTCATAGATTCCCCTCGTTCCGCGACCGGAAGCAAATTCGCTGACCATGATTTTTCTGTCAGGGAACAAACGGTGATCTCTATCGGTGATCGCCATTCCGCCGCCGTTGTAACCGACAACATCGGTCACGCAGGCAAAACCGTTTGCATTGGCATCGGCATTACCTTCCAGTGCGACAGCCGTCAACCGTTCCGGATCAAGCTGATGAGCAAGATCATGCAGTTTCTGCAAGTGAACGGTCAGAGAATCATTTCCGTTTCTGGCACCGGCGGTGTTGGCAAGCCCCCAGAGGATGATGGACGGATGATTTCTGTCCCGCCGTATCAACGCAGTCAAATCAGCTTCTGCGCCGTCATCGGTATGCAGATTTCTGGTTTCAGCCCAGAGGAGCATTCCGAGCCGGTCGCACGCCTCCATCAATGCCGGAGCCGCCGGATTGTGGGCTGACCGGATCATGTTCGCTCCCATCTCTTTGAGCACTTCCACATTTTTCCAGTGTGCCCGATCGGGCAATGCCGTTCCGAGTCCGCCGAAATCATGATGGATATTTCCACCACGCAGCTGCAGTTTCCGTCCGTTCAGATAAAATCCGTCATCGGCTGTAAATTCAAAATAACGGATCCCGAAAGGAATCTCTGCGCTGTCTTTTCCCGCTGATGTGCTGAGTTCCGCTGTCAATGTATAAAGATTGGGAGCTGTCACATCCCAGAGAACCGGATCTTTGACGGTCAACGCCGTTTCAATTTTTCCGTTTTCCAAACTTGCGGAGTCAATTTTGACAGTTGTTTCCGCAACGCATTTTCCATTGGGATCGAGGATCCGGAAAGCACAAATGCCATCTGCCGCAGAAAACGTTTTTTTTGACTGCAGTTCAGCAGTGATTTTTACAACGGCAGAACTCTTTGTGATTTCCGGTGTTGCAACTGCAACTCCCCACGGTTCAAAAGCACATGCAGGCTTGACGATCAAGTGAACGTGACGGTAGATCCCGGCACCTTCATACCACCAGCCCTGCATCCGCTCTGCAGAAACTTCCACTGCGATTTCTATACTGTTTTTTCCGGCTGCAGCGGCTGTCAGATCAAAAACTGCCCCCGCATAACCGGA
This sequence comes from Lentisphaeria bacterium, assembly GCA_017456495.1. GTDB lineage: Bacteria > Verrucomicrobiota > Lentisphaeria > Victivallales > UBA1829 > SIG79. The sequence continues at coordinate 3,250 of JAFTJI010000195.1, forward strand.
ACGGTTTTCGCCGATTTTCATACCGTCAGCATAAACGGTACTTTCGCCGAAAACGCCTTCAAATTCAAGGAATATCTGCTGATCGGAAAAAATCTGCGGGATCTCCAAAGTTTTCCGATACCAGCCGCAGCCTCGCGGAAGATAGGAGTCGGAATGAAATTCCAGGTGATTTTCTTCAAAAACACGCGGCTGATAGTGTTCCGGAGAAAAATCTCCTTCCACACACCAGTCATGGGGAAGATCCAGAACTCTCCAGCTGGAATCATCAAAATCCGCAGCGGAAAATGCAGATTCTCCGCTGCCGGGATAAAATTTCCAGTTCCGATCAATTTTTTCTTTCACAACGTGTATTCCTTTTTAAAGATCTGATGAGGTAATTTCAAAAGTCCGGCAAAATTTGGCTGAAAAAAGATTGTTGATGAGTTGGAAATGGTAGTTTGAGCGTGGCTACCCACAGGGTAACCACCGAAAACGCTCCATTTGCAGATCGCAACAAGAATTTTCTGCCA
>JAFTJI010000196.1 GCA_017456495.1 Lentisphaeria bacterium
CGGTGCGTGAAGATGTGAAGATGTGAAGTGCTCGCTGTCGCGAGTGCGGAGGTGCAGCTTGTTTTTGTTAGCGGCAGAGCCGGAGGGAATGGCGCACTTGCAAAGGATCGGCTGGGGAACTGAGAGTACTAAGAGTACTGGGAGTACTGTTTTTTTGCGCCAGGGTGCGCGAATATAAGCCCCGGCGCAAAGATCTTTCTTTGCCCGTTAACTCCCAGTATTCCCAGTATCCCCAGTATTCCCAGTATTCCCAGTATTCCCAGTATTCCCAGTATTCCCAGTATTCCCAGTATTCCCAGTATTCCCAGTACTCCCAGTCCTCCCAGTCCAATGCTTAATTTTTCAGTTTGCTCCCCTTGATTTTTCAGCAGGAACAGTATATAGTATTGGTCAATATAAAAAGGAGCAAACTTATGGAATTGACCGATATATCCCCCGAACAGATCCGCAAGAAGAAATTTCTCATCCTTATCTGCGGAGTCGTTACATTTTTTCTCACCAGTATGGCAAAGGTGCTGATTCCGTCAACGATCTTCAATGATTTAATGAAAATGGGGATGGATGTTGACCGGATCTCAAGTCTTGGAGCGGCATTTCTCTATTCTTATGCGGCAAGCCAGCTGATGGTGGGGTGTTTTTCCGACCGCTATGGGGGCGTGCGCGTTCTGCTGATCGGCGGTTCACTTTTCAGTCTCGGGACGATCATCTTTCCGCTGATCAGTGCAGACCATTATTATTTGATGATCCTCTTCCGCATTATGACCGGATTCGGGGCGGGGACGATTTTTCTCGGCGTAGCAAAACTGCTGGGGGATCTCTATTCCGAAAAATTCGGATTTGCTCTCGGAACCGTTCTTGTAGTCAGCTATCTCGGACCGACCACCGGAACCGTTCCCATGGTCAAACTGGTTGAAACTGTCGGCTGGAAACCTGCGATGATATTGCCCGGAGTTGTGGCGGCTCTGGCAATGGCTGTGATCCTTTGTCTCAAGAAAGGAACGATCAAGCCGGTCACCAAAGGACAGACTTTTGAGCCGCTGTTTGTGATGCTGAAGAGCCGCAGTATGTGGTTCCTGACGATTTCCACTGCCACAGTTTACGGTGCATATTATGCACTTGTCGGACAGCTCGGAAAGAAAGCGATGACAGACCTGTTCGGTACGCCATCAGCCAGAGCCGCATTTTTCATTATGATTTTGACGATCATTGTTGCGGCAAACAATATGGGCGGGAATTTTCTGTTGAAGCTGCTTGGCGGACGGCGGAAACTGGTTTTGATCATCGGGATCCTGGCATCCTGTCTGGGTGTTTTGACGGCTTATTATGGATTGACACGCGGCTGCGGAGTTTATTTTTTCATGGTCTCCGGCGTTTTGCTGGCTTTCCCCGCGGGATATTTCCCCATGTTCAGCATTGTTGCCAAGGAATTGAACAAGCCGGAGCATATGGGAATGGCAGTTGCCTACCTGAACTTCATGGCATTTGTGTTCATCTCTCTTTATCAGAATATAGCCGGTTGGATTTTGAAAGGATATCCTGTTGATAAAACAACGCTTGCCCTGCCGCTTCAGGCTTATACATCGGTATATCTTTTCTTCCTTATCGGAGCTGCAGTGAGTTTGCTTTCCGTCTTCTTTGTTCCCGAAACCCGGAAGAGTGAATAAAAGTACGGGGCGATAAAAACCTTGTGGTGCCCCCGCCAAAGATTGGCTGGGGAGCTGGGAGCACTGGGATTACTGAGAGTTCTGAGAGCACTGTATTTTTTTTCGCCTGGGAGCGCGAAGAAAAGCTCTTGCGCAAACCCTTTTCCTTGCCCGCTTTCTCCCAGTATTCCCAGTATTCCCAGTATTCCCAGAACCCGGGCAGACCAGCGTTTCAGGCTTATCTGTGAGAATCAAGCACCCGCCAAAGATTATCTGGGGAGCTGGGAGCACTGGGATTACTGAGAGTTCTGAGAGCACTGCATTTTTTTTCGCGCCTGGGTGCGCGAAGAAAAGCCCTTGCGCAAACCCTTTTCCTTGCCCGCTTTCTCCCAGTATTCCCAGTATTCCCAGTATTCCCAGAACCCGGGCAGACTAGCGTTTCCGGCAGAGTCGGAGAAACGTCCTCTGTCGATTCCCGTTATCCACCGTTCATTACAGTTATCTTCCGTTTTTTTTCTTCCTCACCTTGACTGATGTTCCATTTTATGTTATATTAAAACATATACAATCAGAAATAAAAAATGGAGAGAAATTCCAAAAAATGTTCAAAGAGGAAACATTTCATACCTTGAGCGCGAAACGGATGTTTCATCTGCTGCCGCAGGTCAGCACCGTCGGTTTTCTGCCGGAAAAGGAGGAACTGATCAATCACAGTTTCCAGTCCTGTAATTTTTCTTTCATTCTGCAGGGGAAAGGGGAATACCGTCTGAAGGGGAAATGTTATGAGGTGAAAGCTCCCTGTATGCTCATTCAGATGCCCGGGGAAGTCATGCACTATCAGCCGGATCCCGCCTGGAGCGAAATGTTTTTTATCTATCCCGCTGAAACATATCCGATTTGGAGCGAAGCCGGATTGCTTGATCCGGAAAACCCCGTTCGTGAAATGAAAAATGCCAATCTTGTTCTTGGGCAGGCTGAGGCTTTGCAGAAAATGCTGATGCTGCCGAACTGGAACGGCGACCGGCTGGATCTGTTCTGTTACTCCCTGATCCTTGAAACATGGGAAGATGACCGCAGTCAAACGCTGGAACATACCATCATTCCCGCCATCCGTCAACGGCTCGAACAGTCTCTCGGAGCCGATATTGACTGTCAGGAGCTGGCGCGGGAGTTCAATATGTCGCTTTCCAGTCTGCGCCGGTACTGGGCGAAATATCACGGCAGAGAAAGTTTCATGGATTACCGGAACGCATATTTTCTCCGTCTAGCCTGCCGTTATTTGACAGAAACAGATTTTTCGATCAAAGAGATTGCCGGGAAGCTGAATTTTGCGGATCAGTTCTATTTTTCCAGAAAATTCCATCAGTTAATGGGGATCCCTCCGATGCAATACCGTAAAAAGTACCGGAATCCGTATCTGTTCTGAACTTTTATCAAGTATGGAAACAAAAAAAAGCAGAAATCAGAGTATGTACTTTTGAAATAACTTGATTTTTTTATCGTATCAATCTATAGTACCATGACTGTTAACAATTTGGAGTTTAAGATGAGTACACAAAACAATTATAAATATTATGCCTTTATCAGTTACTCCCGGAAAAATTCTCCGGCGGCGAACTACCTGCAGAAAAATCTGGAACGTTCCAAAATTCCGACGAAAAAAGTTGATGAATCTCTGCTCCCTCAGGACGGAAAGCATATCAAGCCGGTTTTTCTTGATAAACGTGACCTCGAAGTTACTGAAAAAGATTTTACTGAAAATATTCAACATGCGATTGAGAATTCCAGATATCTTCTTGTTCTCTGCTCGCCGGAGTCTGCTCAATCAGAATGGGTCAGAAAAGAAATTTCTTACTTTCTCGAAACTCATGACAATGATATTCATGCCATCGTTCCGATTATTTTAAGCGGTCGACCGGGCAGCGGCGGGGAAGATGAATGTCTTCCCGAAGAATTGCAACGTGTAGATATCACAAGCCGGAATCTTCCCAATATGATGGCAGAAAAAGATGAAACCGAAAAACAGGGTTGGGAGCACGGTCTTGTTCAAGCCATGAGTTACATGCTGCGTGTTGACCGGGAAAGTATCAAAGCAACTATCGACGCAGAAAAAATGCGGATCCAGAGGAATTACACAATTATTTCTCTGACGGCATTATTGATCTCTTCTGTTCTGACCGCCTGGGCATTGTTTGCCGAACGGAAAGCAAAAAACAATGCCGATCTTGCTCAACGGAATGAAGTCAAAGCAAATCAAAATGCCGAAATTGCAAAGAAGAATGAAGCTGAAGCAAAACGGCAATCTGCTATCGCACAGGTGAATGAAGCGAAAGCCAAGGAACAGACTGAAGTTGCAAAAAAAACGCTGGACTTTTTACGGGATGTTTTCCAGAGTTCCGATCCATCTCGATCAGGCAATAAAGATGTGAAAGTAATTGATGCGATCAATGCAAAAATTCCTGAGATCTACAAAATCAAAGAGTGGCAGATAAAAGCATCAGTTGCATTAACCGTTGGTACGATTCTTGACAGTTATGGAAAATACAATGAAGCATTGAAACTTCTGAAGATGTCAGTATCTTTGTATGAAAAACATGCTCTGGGGACAGATGAGTTAGACATAAGCTATAACAATATCGGGTCCGTGTATGATCATCAGGGAAATTATGCCGCTGCGTTGGAGTACTATCAGAAAGCTTTGGCGATCTTGATGAAAACCTTACCTGAACATCCCGCTATCGCCTTAATTTATAACAATATCGGGACCGTGTATAATAGACAGGGGAATTATGTCTCCGCACTGGAATACTACCAGAAAGCGTTAGCGATCCGGAAGAAAACCTTACCAGAGAATCATCCCTCTATCGCCATCAATTACAACAATATCGGGGGCGTGTATGATAGTCAGGGAAATTATGCCGTCGCACTGGATTACCTCCAGAAAGCATTAGCGATCCAGAAGAAAACCTTGCCAGAGAATCATCCCAATATCGCCATCAATTACAACAATATCGGGCGCATGTATTACAATCAGGAAAATTATACCGCCGCATTGGAATACTTCCAGAAAGCATTAGCGATCGAGAAGAAAACCTTGCCAGAGAATCATCCCTCTATCGCCAGAAGTTATGACAATATCGGGCGCGTGTATGATCATCAGGGAAATTATGCAGCCGCGTTGGAGTACCACCAGAAAGCTTTGGAGATTCTGAAGAAAACCTTACCAGAAACTCATCCTGATATCGCCAGAAATTATAACAATATCGGGTTCGTGTATGATCGTCAGGGGAAATATGCCGCTGCTTTGGATTACTACCAGAAAGCTTTGGAGATTCTGAAGAAAACCTTACCAGAGAATCATCCCGATATTGCCACAAGTTATAACAATATCGGGGGCGTATATGATAGTCAAGGAAATTATACAGCAGCATTGGAATACTACCA
>JAFTJI010000197.1 GCA_017456495.1 Lentisphaeria bacterium
TGGCAGAAAATTCTTGTTGCGATCTGCAAATGGAGCGTTTTCGGTGGTTACCCTGTGGGTAGCCACGCTCAAACTACCATTTCCAACTCATCAACAATCTTTTTTCAGCCAAATTTTGCCGGACTTTTGAAATTACCTCAATGGCATTTTGATTTTTGCGGCGCAAAAATCGGAATGCCGCAAAAAGGTTTGTAAAACGAAAAGAGGGGCAGGGGGAGAAAAGAGAAAAACTTTCCTCAAAAGTTTTTCTTTTGTCTCCCCGTTCTTCTTTGGTTTTGAACACAAAAAAAGGCTGCCATTGCGGCAGCCTTCTGTCATTAACGGGGGATTATTCCCATTCGATGGTTGCAGGCGGTTTGCCGGTGATGTCATAAACGACACGGTTGATGCCTTCAACTTCTTTCACGATTCTGGTGGACATCTTGAAGAGGAGTTCCCAGGGGAGTTCCACGACGTCTGCGGTCACGGCATCCACACTGTTAATGGAGCGGATCGCAATCACATTGTCATAGGAACGTTTGCCGTCTTTGATACCGACTGTTTTGACCGGGACGAAAATCGCAAAGGTCTGCCAGGTCTTGTGATACCATCCGGCATTGATGAGTTCTTCGGTGACGATCGCATCGGCTTCCTGAAGCATTTTCAGGGTGGGGCGTGCGATCGGTCCGACGTGACGGACACCGAGAGAGGGACCGGGGAAGGGGTGACGGTCGAGCAGTTCACTGGGGAGACCGAGCATTTTACCGACCTGACGGACTTCATCTTTGAAGAGACGTTCCACGGGTTCGACAAGTTTGAATTTGAGATCCGGGGGGAGACCGCCAACGTTGTGGTGGCTCTTGATCACGCCTTCGGGTTTTCCATCGAAAGAGATGCTTTCAAGGATATCGGGATAAATGGTACCCTGTCCGAGGAAAGTTGCATTGGTTTCGCGTGCGGCTTCCGCAAAGACTTCGATAAATTCTTTTCCGATGATCTTGCGTTTCTGTTCCGGATCGGCGACACCTGCCAGCTTATCCAGGAACCGGTCGGAAGCATCCACATACTTCAGATTCATCTTGAAGTGTCCGACAAAGAGTTTCTGAACCATTTCAGCTTCATTTTTGCGGAGAAGACCATGGTTGACGAACACGCAGGTCAGCTGATCACCGATTGCTTTGTGAAGCAGAGCTGCGACCACGGAGGAATCAACACCGCCGGAGAGACCGAGGACGACTTTTTCGTTGCCGACGAGTTCCCGGATTTCACGGACCGCATCATCAACGAAGGTGTCGAGAGTCCATGCTCCGGTACATCCGCAGGTGGTTTTGCAGAAATCAAGGATTTTTTCAACATCATCCAGCTTACCGGCGGGAACGCCGGGGAGGAAAGCGGAGACGTCACCGGCTGCATAAGCGGGAACTCCTGCATTTACCAGACGCGGCAGTTCTGCTTTTGCCAGATCAGAGACCTCTGACCCTGCAAAGATCAAACCGACCGGTTTTTCCTGCAAAAGTCTTTCAGTGGGGACGGTGAAGGGCATCACCATGGTGTAAATATGGTGGTCACGGATTTTTCTTGCAAGTTTCTGTACATCCGGATAACCGCAATTGATGATTACGACTGTTTGCTCTGTCTGACGCATTTTTCCTGTACTCCCATGTTGGCTGTTGGAAAATTTTGATCTATTAATTTAAACCCGAAATGCAAAAAAAACAAATGCCGGAAAAAATTTTTTTTAAAAAAAATCAGGACTCTTCTTCATTAAAAGGTAATTCCATATTACCGGCAATCCCCAGTGATTTTGCATTGTCCGGTGAGATCACAGAATGCCCCAGCTCTTTTTCCAACTGCTTCCGGGCTGTTTTTGCCACATTTCCGCCCCGTCTGGCAACCTGCGCATGTTTTTCAAAAGTCGATGGATTTTCCTCCTCGGAAATGTCTTTTGTTGAGACTTCCGCAAGCATATTCAGGACCAATTCCCGATTGGTCATATTATCCCGCAGATTTTCTTTTTTAAGCCCTTTGAACTGTTTGTATTCTTTCGCCGTTTTTCCTGCCCATGCTTTGTAAATAATGTCAGTCAGAATCGCAAATTCTGCGCCTTCTTCCAGTCCATGACGTTTCCATTCATCGGTCAATTCTTTGCGGATTTCAATAGATTTCAGACGCTGATTGATCCAATTGTCAGAATACCCCAACCGTTTATAATCCAGCATTGCCTGTTCGATGGAGCGTTCCGGATCCTGCATTTGATTAAGCCGTTCTGCTGCTTTCTGGGCGATCCACAGCTTAAACGGCTCTGCCTTCGGTGATGGTATTGATTGAATCAAACGGAAAAGTTGTTCCGCTGTAGCAACATCTGTCTTGTAAAATTTTCCATCTGATGACGGTAATTTCAGTTGGTTACAATTTGTAACCGACTGGTTCCCCTCTTTTTTCAGACGGTTTTTCAAGACCTTCCAATAATTTCTGGGATCCTGACTGTCTGTCAGGATTGCAATAATATCTACAATGGAAAAATACCATTCTTCAGTTGTATCATCCCACACCGAACGAACTTGTTTCTGTTCAAAGAGTTTTATTGTACTTTTCTGTGCCATAATGAATCCCTTGTTTTTTTACCTCGTTCATAATATATTTCATAACATAAAAAAATCAAGAAAGGAATTCTGCTGATTTGAAAAACACTGCCCGAGGGATTAATTTACTGAAAAATACAAACTGAGGTGAAAAATGATTGGTTCTAATTACAAATATTTCTTTTCCGCTTTGATCGGTGCAGCCTGTATTCTGCTTTCCGGATGTATGATCCCGTACAGTGTCGAAACAGCTTCCGAAAAGGTGATCGGGGCGCGCACCGATGCCAACGGAAACGTTTGCGAACAGATCGTCAACCGGGATAAAAAGCTGAATGTTCTCGTTTTCGGTTTGCCGGAAATCCTGCGGACTTCTTATCTCAGCTATTCCCGTTATGCCGTGCTGACTGAAAGAACAGAAAAGCCTATTGATGCAATGGAACATTTCCCGAGTCTTGCTCATACGAATGTTTCCGTCGCCCTGCCTGTGCCAAACAGTGACAGATGGATCACTTGTGAGGAAAAAAAGTGCAATATGAACGATTATGATATCAATCTGATCATATTTTCAGTCAGTGAAGGACAAATCCTGCGTCATCGTTTCAAACGGGTCAGACGGTTCTATCGGAAAGACCGTGCCGGGATTTTCTGGCTGAATATCGAAGCCAATGCCGATTTGAGCTGGCTGCGTGTTTGTGAAACGGATAAAACCACACGGATCAATACCGCAACCGGGGAAATGGTTCCTGAAACCGATGATCTTCCGCCCTTTGTTCCGGTCGCATACGACTATGAGAAATGGAAGAAACTATGCAAAGAACCCCGGCTTGTACCGGGGCACGATTGATTATCTCACAAATTTAACGCCTCTTTCAGGGCAGGGATCAGGTTTTCCCGGACTTCCTGAAGAACCGCTTTGCCAAACTCGGCATCGGCATCTTCCGGATGTCCCATGACTCCCACATTGACATCTGCCCGCTGGGAAGTCGTGGCGATCTCTTCCGGCATTTTGGTGCGGAAGACCCTTGCCTGATAGGAATCAGGATCTTCCCGCAGCCGTTCCGCCACTTCCGGGGGATCCATGGCGATTTTTTCCATGTGAACAAGATCCGGACGGTAGGCGAGCATCATGGACGTTTCCAGTTTCCCGGAATGGAAGTCATGATCCTCAAACACTGCATGATGTGCCAGCGGAGAGTAATCTTCAAAGGTGATCAGGAAGATATTAGTCTGATGAAGATAGGGATTCATCCATTTGGCGATCCGCAGGGATTCCCGGAGATTTTCCAGACTTTCACTGCCGCCATGTCCGGGAACGATGATGATGTTCCGGAATCCCTGAACCGTCAGAGACTCCATGATGTCTGTCACGACCGCAGAAAAATGGTTCGGTTTGACGTTGATTGTTCCGGGGAGCATTCCGCCGGAAAAACAGTAGTTCAGGGTAGGGGCGATCATGCACCCCAGCCCTTCTGCAATCAGTTCTGAAAGCATTTCCGCATTATGGATATCAGTGGAAAGGGGCAGGTGATGCCCGTGCTGTTCCACAACACCATAGGGGAAAATGATCGTCTGGTTCGTCTTCAGATAATTGCGGACATCATCCAGAGACATCTCTGCCATTTTACATGCGCTCATGGTTCAACCCTTTCAGATATCCCAGCGTTTGACTTGCGGTTTGTGCGGACGGACAGGCAGCACGCCGTCAGCCTCGATCTCACCGCACCAGTAACGGACCGCGCTCCGCTGACAGACCGGGTACGTACCGTAAACGCAGGTGCAGTTTTCAAAGTACGGATGGTCATACAGAACGTAGGGAGAGCCGAAGCTGGTGTAGATGATCTTTTCCGGAGCTTCCATGAAGAAACTGTGCCAGAATGCACTTGCCGGACGACCGGAGAGACGCAGCTGCAGAGAAGCGTGATTGCAGACTGTCAGGTTGATGAAGATCTTGTCATAAATCTTTGTTGCATCCCGGAGCTGTTTATCGCTGGGGTTGGTCATGTGATCGACAATAAAACCGCGCTGTCTCAGTTCGTGGTCGACTTCTTCCAAGTCACCAAAACGGATTGCGTTATCGTTACGGATCAGGGAAACGGTCAGGATCTTTTTATCCTTTTCCTTATTGAGAGGAAGCTGTTTCAGTCCGCAGGGACGGAGGATGGTCACGGATTTTTCGGAGATTTCAGAGATCAGACTGCGGGCATTATCGTATTCTTCCTTTTCCGGATCAGGTCCGAAAGCATCTTCAAAGAGGTTCAGAGAGGCTTTCATTTCAATAATTCTGCGGGCAGCTGTTTCGACCCGCTCTTCGGAAAGTTTTCCGGCTTTCAGGGCATCCATCATGAACTTGAAGTCTTTTTCGGGTTCGGAGAATAGAACAGAGTCGGAACCGGCTTCGATATTTCTCCAAGCTAGTTCGTGTTCGGGGAACATGCAGGTGAAACCGATCATGGGATAAGCATCGGAAACGATGACCCCCTGGAACCCGAGTTCATTTCTCAGAAGATCGGTCATGAGCTTTTTGGAGAGCGTTGCGGGGAGGGCGTGGTCGATATCATCACCCATTCCCTGATAATCGGGGAGGGCGATATGACCGCACATGACGGATCTTGTACCGGCTTTGATCGCAGCTTTCCAGACTCTTCCGTAGAGTTCCATCCACTGGTCGAAGGGAAGGAGGTTTGCGCTGACAAGCATGTGCTGGTCGCGGTCATCCACACCATCGCCGGGGAAGTGTTTGCAGGCTGCTGCCATGAGATCATCTTCCTGCAGACCGCGGATGATATCTTCAAACATTGGGATGGTCCTATCGGGATCATCACCGAGAGAGCGGATATTGGTAACGGGATTTTCCGGGTTCAGGTTGAGGTCGATCACTGGGGAAAAGGTCCAATGTACCCCGGCGGCGCGGCTCATACGGGCTGTGATTCTTCCCATCTGATAGGCTGCATTTTTGATGCCGCTGGCGGCAAGCCCCATCTGAGCAGGGAATTCCAAACCGGTGTCCTTGATGAAGTTGGTTCCGTTTTCCATGTCAGCGGAGATGAGAACAGGAACTTTGCTGTGTTTCTGGATCACGCTGTTGATCTTTTTCATATCAGCAAGATCTCTTCTGGTTGCGAATACGCTTCCGAGGGGATATTTTTCGATGAGTTCGATCCAGTCTGATTCGCTGTATCTGCGGTCATAAGGGTGGATCAGCTGTAAGACTTTTTCTTCCATTGTCAGGGAGTCCAGAA
>JAFTJI010000198.1 GCA_017456495.1 Lentisphaeria bacterium
TGGCAGAAAATTCTTGTTGCGATCTGCAAATGGAGCGTTTTCGGTGGTTACCCTGTGGGTAGCCACGCTCAAACTACCATTTCCAACTCATCAACAATCTTTTTTCAGCCAAATTTTGCCGGACTTTTGAAATTACCTCAAAAGGAAGAAAAATGAAAAGAGAGACAAAGAGAGAGAGTTCGTTCACGCTGATTGAACTGCTGGTCGTGATTGCGATCATTGCAATTCTTGCCGGGATGCTGCTTCCGGCATTGAACAATGCAAGGGAAAGCGGACGAAAGAGCAGCTGTTCCAGCAACTTGCGCCAGATCGGTTTGGTACAGATCAATTATACCGATGAAAACGATGGCTGGGCTGTGGGTGACAGTTACCGTCAGTTCAATTACAGTTCCAGCAAAACATGGTTCCAGTTCTGGACAGATACAAATTATATTCCGAAGCAGTGGCAGGGCGCAGGAACTCCGAAAAAGAACTCCCTCTACTGCTGTCCTTCCGGAAAAGAATTGACAATCAATTATCCCTCCACCCATTACGGGATGAACTGGTTTATGACCGATCACAGCGCAGGCAGTTCCTATTACAACGCCTATGGTCAGCAGGCATCCAAAGGTGCCGGAAAGAAAGCATGGAGCATGGTACGCGGTTTTCTGAAACTCAACACTCTTGACAGACCTTCCTCCATTGCCCAAATGTCCGATGCGCCCAAAGAAAGTTATGCGATCGCATGGAATCAAACTCAGGAAACTGCATTCCGTCACAATCAGTCCTGCAACTATCTCATGTGGGATGGTCATGTGGAAAATCACAGAAAGAACACAGTCACTCTTCTTGCAAGCTCTGAAAAAACGGCAGATTATGCAAATGCATGGAAATTCCCCTGGTGGTAATGATAAAAAATGAACATAAAGGGCAGAATAATGCCCGGAAAAGAAAGGATTTTTACTATGAAAAAAACATTGACAACTCTCGCAGCCGCTCTTTGTATTGCCGGTGCAAACGCCTTTGAACTGGATTGCACCTTTGACAAAAAACAGCCTGCCGGATTGAGTATCTCCGGTACGGTGCAGCAGGAAAACGGTGCATCCGTTCTGGTGAATGACAAAGGTTACTACATCGGGATCCTCACGTTTACAGGCGAAGAAGGTGCAGGGGGAACTCTGACACTGGATCTTACGACAACAGGCAATCCTCCCAGTTCCCTTGGGGTCATTCTCCACGAAAAACAAGCCAACGGAAAACTGAAAGCTCTGAGCCATCTTGCATGGATGAGAAAAATCACTGCAGATAAATATCAGACTGTTACGCTGAAAATCGCTCCGGGCACTTTCAAGGCAGGTAAGAAGTATGATATCTATTTCTACCGTTCCAATCAGAAAGGTGCTTTGAAGATCAAGCGCATTCAGTTCAAAACAACTCCAGCCGCAAAGTAATCTGCGGTAAACGGTGACAAATATGTACAGGACATTTTTATCGGCAGGACTTTTCTTCTGTTTCTGCGTGCTGAACGCGTTGGAACTGAATTGTTCCTTTGACAAACCGCTCCCGCAAGGAGTTTCTGTCGCCGGAACAGTTCAGAAAATCAAGGGCAACACAGTCAAAGTCAACAGTAAAAATTATGTGGCGGCTGTTCTGAATTTCAACGGGGAAGATAATACATCCGGTCTGTTGGAACTGGACCTTATGACTACTGGTCAACCGCCCACAAGGCTGGGGGCGATCCTTTTCCGCAAGGAGAATGGAAAACTGATCCGTATTTCCATGTTCGCATGGCTGAAAAATATTCCCCGGGAAAACTTCGGTAAAATGTCCTTTAAATTTGCACCGGGCACATTCAAATCCGGACAGAATTACGAAATTTATCTCTACCGTTCCAATCAGAAAGGAACTCTGATATTCCGTAATATCACGCTCAAACTTGAAAGAGTGAAGCGGACAATAACGGTCAATTACAAAAATACTCCCGATCTTGTCGGACCTCTGAAAAGCGGTCCCTCCGGAAAGCCGGATTTCCATATCCAGATCACCGGAGTGAATCCCGGCAAAAAAATCAAAGAGATCGTCGTTACCACCTCTGCCGGACGCTGGGTTTCCGGGGATGATGTCAAGAAAAATTTTTGGATGATCCAGTATTACGACTCCGCGGATTTTCCCGCCCGGAAGAATCCGAAAAACAACTTCAACGGCGTCACGCATACAAATCTGAGCTGTATCGACATGGTCTTTGAAAACTCCTATGTGGAAGGCGCACAATACCTTTGCGAAGTCTTTTATACCGATGGATCTGTTGACCGTTGGAAATCAGAAAAAGAAGAGATCCCGCGTCCGCCTGTACCGCTGACTTTTCAGAAAAAAATCCTTTCCGGGGCCGGTGATTATACAGTCCCCGCCGGATGGAGGCAGCCCCGGATCGGCAGCCGCAGTTTCTACTCTCTTTTCAGTGAAAAGGATCATTTGAAAGATGGTCTTCTGATGAAAGGAAAAGCACACCGCAGGATTTGGAGCCCCGGCTGGTTTTTGCCTTATGCAGGACACAACAAGAAACCTCCACTGTATCAGCGGAATCAGCTTGCTGTTTCCTCCCGGGTTTCTTTGCGGGAAATTCAGATTTTTGACAGCAACGGAATGAACATTGCTTCTCAGGCTTCTGTTTCAGGAAACTCGGGAAAATCTGTCTGGGTCGATCTCAAAAAAATCACCGATGGCGATACTTCTCTAGACAGTGCCGCAAAAGCATCGGAAGCTGCCATCAATCAGCCGCAAACCGGAAGTGTCACTTTGAAATTCAACGCACCGGTGAAACTTTCCAAAGCTGTACTTTATCATGGAATGCGGAATGGGTGTCTTGCCGGTTATGTGGCAAAAGATTTTTCTCTGGAATACTTGAAAGACGGAAAATGGTTCCTGGTCAAGGGGGCTGATGTCAAAGGAAACACAGCTGAACGAACCGAACATGTATTGGACGGGATCGAAACTGCCGGAGTGCGTTTGACCATCACTCAGACCAATACGTTGATCGACTACAGCAAGTACGACTGGTCCTTCAGCAATCCGTTCCTGAATATCGTTGAAAAAACAGCAAATGTTCCGGAAGATGTCACGTTCCATTACTGGTATCTGGGACATGATTCCACGATCTACTTTGCCCTTCCGAAGGATGATTATGTTCCTGCCGGACAGGAGGAATATAAAAAATGGCGGGCAAAACATCCCAATTTCATGGGCTTTCAAGTTGTTGAGTTTGATAATGACCTGGCGCATCATCTCGGCTGGGGATCTTACCGTGATCAGCGCGGTGCAAAAGGCGGATATACCTACGCCAGCAAAAACTTTGTGGTGCAGCGTCCTCTTGTGAAACTGCCCGACACCCGTGAGGAAGCTCTGAAACAGTACGAAAATCTTTATAAATTCTATAATCGGATGATGTTCAATGATTGTGCAAACTTCAGTTCCATCACCATGTGGCACCATCAGGCAATGGAATGGGGCGCACCGTCAACCGTTATGGAATGTTTCGGCGGCGGCTGCCCGGTCTTCTCTCTGCAGATCGCAGCGGCGCGCGGTGCATCCCGTCAATACGGAAACAAACCCTGGGGCTGCTATTTTGCAACCTATCTTGGACACACCTATCTCAACTATCATAAAACCGGAAA
>JAFTJI010000199.1 GCA_017456495.1 Lentisphaeria bacterium
AATATAGCGGCCCCCAATGAACCGGCTCCGACTAATGTCGCAGAGGATGGTTTATCCCATCCGACGAATCTCAATATAGCATCAATAAGATCATTGACTTTGAATCCATGCCGTTTATTGCCGGGCAAACCTGTCATTCCAATATCTTTGCGCACCATGACATGAGGAATACTCATATATTTTGCAAGATCCGCACAAGAAACCCATTCCTGTCCTGAGAGTCGCAAATGGAACAGCTGATGCAGATAAGTCGGCATACGTCGCATAGCTGGTGTATTTAATATTTTCATATTGTTCCTTGTGTTAATCTCCGAATTTTTTAATATATCATCTCAAGTTGAAAAATCAAATCTTATTTAGAAAAAAATACAGTATATACGAAGCAGCAATAAAAACTTTTAAGACATATCCTATAACCCTCTATCAAAAGTTACATTTTGCAGCACAATATATCATCATTTACTTGAATACCCAGCCATGTAATTTTCTTTAACCGATGTTTATAATTTGATAACGTCCGCAAAATTGCGCACATTTTAAAAGATATGGCTTGAAAAAAGCCTGTTTCTATGATTGATTATAATAACCACAAAACAAACAATCAAGAAAGGAAACAGGCTTATGGGAAATGTAGCGCAAAAATCAGAAAAGTCAATCTCTGGAGCAATTAAAATTAACGAAAAAGAGATCGTTGACCATTTGAGTCAGCTTGTCAGGCAGTCGGTGGCAGATACGATCAACAGTTTTCTTGATGCCGAAGCTGATGCAATTTGTCAAGCAGGCAGGTATCAACGCAGTCCTGATCGGCTTGATACAAGAGCCGGATCTTACAAACGGAAACTTTTAACCTCAACAGGTGAAGTGGAATTGACTGTCCCGCGGTTGCGGACATTGCCGTTTGAATCGCAGATCATCAAACGGTATCAAACAAAACAAAGTTCTGTTGAAGAAGCGTTGATTGAGATGTATTTAGCCGGCGTTTCGGTGCGGAGGGTTGAGGATATTACCGATGCTTTATGGGGGACAAGAGTCAGTTCCAGTGCGGTAAGTGAACTCAATCAGCAGATTTACGAGAAAATAGAATCATGGCGTATGCAGCCGATTCAAGGGGAGCATCCATATATATTTGTAGATGGAATTTATTTGAAACGCAGCTGGGGCGGAGAGGTTCAAAATGTCTCTGTATTGGTTGCAATCGGAGTAAATTCAGATGGATATCGTGAAATTCTGGGAGTAGCAGAGGGAAGCCGGGAAGATAAAGAATCCTGGAATAGCTTTTTCCGCTACTTGAAAGAGCGTGGTTTGAGTGGCGTTAAACTGGTAATTTCAGATAAAGCCTCCGGTTTGGTTGAAGTGCTTGGAGACTTTTTTCCAGAGGCTAAATGGCAGCGTTGTATCGTTCATTGGTACAGAAATGCTTTCAGTAGGTGTCCGCATAAATATGTAAGGGATGTTACTGCAATGTTAAAGGCAATTCACTCTCAGGAGGACAAAAAAGCTGCCCGGGAGAAAGCAAAATCCGTTATGGAAAAATTACGGGAGAAGAAGTTGGATGGAATTGCAAAATTTATAGAAGAAAGCCTTGAAGAAACGTTATCTTACATGGATTTTCCATCGGAACATTGGCGTAAAATCCGGACAAATAACGGGTTGGAGCGTATCATGAAAGAGATTAGACGGCGAACAAGAGTTGTTGGCAGTTTTCCTGATGGATATTCTGCAATGATGTTAGTCGGAGCAAGATTACGGCATATTTCTACGACAAAATGGGGAACTCGTCAATATCTCGCTTGTAAAATGGAATCTTGGTGATATAGTAAACAAAACGTACATGGTTTTGATAATCGGTCAAAATAAAATGTGCGCAAAATTTAGGACACTACCAAGAAATATTGCAATTAATATAATACAGAAAATACAAAATATCAAGCAGTGTTTTAAAAATATGGTATTTTTTCCCTTGACAATCAGAGGAATTCCGGAGAAATAAAAACAAACCTTGCAAGAAACCGGGAGAAAACAGCAAATCCAATCCGGACACTCTTGAAAAACGGGGAGTTTGTGATATATTTCCATAATAATAGAAGAATACTTTTTCAAGGAGATGATTCGCCATGGCTCGGCAGGAAATAAAAGAAACCGGAAAAAGCAATGCAGTTGCCATCCGGAACAGCTTGTAAAATCATGTAAAAGAGTCGTTATCAAAGCCGGGACCCGGCTGCTCGTGGATGCAGCCGCGCTGGCTCGGCTCGTGGAACAAATCAAAAATGTCCGGGATTCCGGAATTCAGGTAATCCTAGTCTCATCCGGAGCCGTCGGAACCGGCATGACCAGTCTCGGATTGAAAAAACGGCCGAAACATCTTTCTGAAGTCCAGGCACTTGCAGCAATCGGTCAGATCCATCTGATGGCGCTTTATGATTCCGAATGCAGAAAACATGGATTCCAGGCATCCCAGATCCTGCTCACCGCGGAAGATCTCAGATCCAGAGGAAGACATTTGAACGCATTGAACTGCATCGAATCTCTTCTCTCCATGGATATCCTTCCCATCATCAATGAAAATGACCCTGTTTCCGTAGCCGAGCTGAAGTTCGGCGATAACGATATGCTCGCCGCACAGGTTGCCTCTATGACAAGATCCGATCTGGCAATCATCCTGACCACTGTGGACGGATTGAAAAAACCGCTGCCCGATGGAACTCTGGGCGACAGAATCTCCGTCGTCAACGGGGTTTCTGATGAAATCCGCGGCATGGCGCGGGGAACCGATGATGCAAGTTTCTCCATCGGAGGAATGGCTTCCAAACTCAAATGCGCAGATATCCTCAATTCCGCCGGGGAATGTCTCTGGATCGCAGACGGACGCGATGCCTCCATCATTCAGCAGATCTTCAACGGCGATGATGTGGGAACCGTTTTCCTCCCGGATCATGGAAAAATCGAATCCAGAAAACGCTGGATCTCCACATTTGCCAAAGCGATCGGAACCATTCAGGTGGATGACGGTGCGGCAAAGGCATTGCTGGAAAAAGGCAGCAGTCTTCTTCCCTCCGGGAGCAAAAAGGTTTCCGGGACCTTCCAGCGCGGCAGCATCGTGGAAGTTCTGAACGGGAAAAAACGCATCGCAAAAGGACTTTCCAATTTCAGCGCGGCAGAATGCAGAAAACTCGCCGGATGTCAGACAACTTCCATTCATGACATTCTGAAGTGCGATGCAGAATCGGAAGTCATTCACAGAAACAATATGGTTGTTTTTCACGAGAGTGCAAAATGAAATTTTATATCAAAACCTATGGATGCCAGATGAATGAGCGCGACAGTGAAGCTGCTGCCGCCATGCTTCTGGAAGATGGACACTTTCAGGTTCATTCTGAAGAAGATGCCGAATTGATCCTGTTCAACACCTGCTCCGTCCGGGAACAGGCTGAACTGAAAGCGATCGGCAAACTCTCCATTCTGAAAAAACACTCTTCCGGGAAATTCTTCGGGATCATGGGCTGCATGGCTCAAAGCCGGGGCGAAGAACTTCTGAAAAAAATCCCGCATTTGAATTTTGCCCTCGGAACAGATAAGATCCATGAACTTCCTGAAATCGTCAGACAGCTTCAGCCGGGATCAAAAACAGCTGATCTGGAACATGATAATATTCAGGATGCCGCCGGATTGGATTCCCACCTCGTCCCGGTCAACGGCTTCAAGGCGTACGTCTCCATCATGCGCGGCTGCGACAGATTCTGCACCTACTGTATCGTTCCTTATGTCCGCGGACGGGAACGCAGCCGTTCTCCGGAAGCGATCCTGGAGGAAGTCCGCGCTCTGGCAAAAGCCGGAGTCAAAGAAGTCATGCTTCTCGGACAAAATGTGGCGGCTTACGGTACAAAAGGTTTGAAAATGGAACCGGATGTCTCTCCATTCGCAGATCTTCTGGAAGAGATCGCCAGAATCGATGGAATCGAACGGATCCGATTCACCTCTCCTCATCCGGCTTTTTTCAACAAACGGCTCATCGAATGTATTGCGAACACCCCGAAAATCTGCAAATATGTTCATCTGCCCCTGCAATCCGGTTCCGACCGCATCCTGAAGGCAATGAACCGTCCCTACACCGCAGAAGAATATATGAATATCGTCCGCTCCCTGAAGGAAAAATGCAACGGAAATATTGCATTC
>JAFTJI010000026.1 GCA_017456495.1 Lentisphaeria bacterium
AGGATTTGTACCTACAAATATACCAAACCGCTTTGATTGAATCACTGGGTTATGCCTACAAATATACCAAATCGCTCCGACTATATCACAGGATTTGTACCTACAAATATACCAAACCGCTCCGACTATATCACAGGATTTGTACCTACAAATATACCAAACCGCTTTGATTGAATCACTGGATTCTACCTACAAATATACCAAACCGCTTTGATTGAATCACTGGATTCTACCTACAAATATACCATACACTTTGCCCAGGATCTTATATACCATATACTTCGCCCAGGATTTCACCCGGTTCTCAAAGTCGTACTCACAATCTGACAAAAAAACTCTTCATCAATTAACAGGGGAATACTTGTAAATAACTGAAAAGCTCCAATTCAAATCATAAGAGTGCCCCCAGAATTGGACATTGTTTTGGGAACTGATAATCTCAGATCCATACTCAAATCATAAAGTTGTACCTACAATTAACAAAAAAAGATAAGACTTTCACGCGGCAGACAGTTGAAAATCTTTGAAAATATTGATATATTTCTACCGAAACTTGTACCAACAATATTTTCAGGAGAATCTTATGGATGATTCAAAACAAGGGATGTATAAGTATCAAATATTAAAACAACATCTGCTGAGAAATATTCAATGCGGTGGATATGGCGCATACGGAAAAGTCGAATCCGAACCGGCTCTGCAAAGACAATTCGGTCTCTCCAGAAATACAATCAGACAGGCAATCAAGGAATTGGAACATGAAGGCTATGTTTACCGCATTCGCGGAAAAGGCACTTTCATCAAAAATATCTCCCCGCAAAACTCTCAGAAAATTGCCCTGATCATTTATGACTCCTCATATATGACCAATTATGTCACCGGAAACCTTATCCGCGGCATTGATTTCTGCCTCAGTAAAAATGGTTATACGCTCGATATTCTCGCAGGAAAAAGAGATTTCAATCGGGAAAAAGTAGATCATCTCACAACAACTTATGCCGGATTCCTCATCGGCGCGTATCAAATAGATCATCTGATCCTTCAAGCCCTGATCAAGTCAGGAAGACCTTGTCTCTTCGTAAAGAATTATCCCGACTCTCATAAACATCTGGCAGTTCGGATCGATTACGAAAAAGCAGGATTCCTTGCAGCAGAACATTTGATCCAATGCGGTTGTAAAAACCTCGGGATGCTCAACGGTCCGGAAACAATGTCCATCTCCAGAGATTTTTTCAACGGGGTCAGAAATGCAGCAGCAGAGTACGGCGTCCAATTGAAACGTTTAAACTGTCTGCAATGTCCGTTCCCTATCCCGGAACGCGCAGCAGATATGGCGGAACATTTCATAAAAGCAGGAACCGATGGTATCATTTGCGCTTCAGATGAATTTGCCCTCAACATTGCTGAAAAATTAATCAGAAAAGTGATTAAAATACCACAAAATATACAGATCACCGGGTGCAATAACAACCCTGTCTGCCAGACAAAAACACTTTCTTTCACCTCTATAAAAATCCCCGTGTTCGAACTGGGTGAAGTCGCAGCAGCCGCTTTATTGAAAAAAATCTCAGGAACAGATGATCAACTTCCGGAAATGCTGTCCCCGGAACTCATTATAAAAAATTCGACAAAAAGGATCTCTTCATGCTGAAAAATTGTCTTCCCATAAAGCTGAAAAATGATTCAAATGGAAATCTCAAGGAAATCGTCATCGGTGAAAAAGTTTTTAACGGTTATACCGGAAAAGTTTCTGTGCCTGAATATATGAGCGTTCAGGAACATCGCACAGAAGATAAAAACTGTATTGTCAGAACATTCACTTTGAGTCTGAAAGAGGGGTATTCTTACCGTTCCGGCTGGCTGAAAGTTCTGATTCCTTACACCTACACACCAAACAGATTGAAAGTCTGGGCGGCAAACAGCCGGTTTCCTTCAGATATTTACAGTCTGGGCGGACTGCATCTTTATTACGGGGATGTCTGCTATGGCACAATGATCCCGGCAGTTACGCTTATTGATGAAGGGAATGATATTGCACTGACGATTGCTAAAGCATTTCGCAGAACCGGTGGAAGATTGTCTTTCAATTTCGGAACCTATCATGATGAAGGCGTGGAAGTTGAGTTCAAAGATCTTGCACTTGAAGCAGGAAAGGACATTGAAATCGAACTTCTGATGTGCGGGCATAAGGGGTGCTGGCGTCCGGGGTTGAATTGGCTTATTGACCGTTATCCGGAATATTTTTATCCGGTCAATTCCGATATTTGGAAACATCATGGGGCGTTTGCAATCGCAAACCCGTTTACAAGCGATGAAACCATTGAGCAGTTGCCGATCAAATGGTGTGAACTGCATAATCATTTTCCCTATTACAGCAATTATGCCCCGGAAGAACCGGAGTGGGACAGCGTGGTTCTCCATGATTATCCGGAACTCAAAGATGAGGTCCCGGGAAAAATCACACCGCAGAGAATCAACGGCATCATTCAGAAGTTTCATAAGAGAAATGTCAAAGTCATGCTCTATATTCAGGTAAGCGGTGACGGTTTCATCCCGAAAGCTGAACAGGATTTTCCAGACTCCATCGCAAGAGACTCTGAGGGAAATCTGATCCTGACATGGAAAGAGTGCTGCTTCCTCAATGCCTCGGAAACCACCTCATTCGGACAGCATATCTGCAAGATGATCGACCGTTTTCTTCAGCTTTATCCGGAGATCGACGGAGTATTCCTGGATCAGCTTTGCTATCAGTGTCTGGATTTCGCTCACTCCGACGGAAGGACAGCAGTCAATGACAAGCCCGCAGCAGAATATGGAGTTTCCTATGAATGGAACCTTGCAAAACTTGCGGAAAAACTTCATTCCGCCGGAAAATTCATCTGGGCAAACGGACCGTTCGACATTGAAGCGGGAAAACTCGTTGACGGTCTCATGTCAGAAGGAACCAGCGGAATTTCCGAGACTCATAAATATCTGGCAGTCAGGAAACCGATCCTCGTTCACACGTATCTGACCAGCGAGTTCAATGCTGAATCCATGCTGCGATATTGCATGACTGCGGGGGCTTCCTGGTCCTATGGAGGATCTTCCACTCTCAGAAATCCGCAGGAACCGACGCCGGAAGTACGGAAAATTCTTGAGGAATATCTCCCACTCATCGAACCGCTGCTCAATGCAGAAGTTCTGCTGGAACCAAACCCTTTCATCTTGCCGAAAGGGTGCTCCGGAGAGATTTTCAGAGAGAAAAACTCGTCTGAGTTTTTCCTGACCGTTCTTCCGAAGACAAGGACAAGTATTCTATCTGTAAAAGTCAATATCCCGCATAACGGCACTGCATTGTACAGAGGAACTTCGGACAAAGAGTGGAAAGAAATTTCTTTTGACGGAGATACTCTGAAGCTTCCCAACACCTCTCAAGCATATACCATTCATTTCAAAGGAGAAACCGCATGACAGAATTACGTTTTGAACCTTATAAAATCCGCGGACACAGAGTCGGGAAAGCATCCTGGTTCCCCGCAATCCGTGAACTCATCAAATCTGAAATCTCTGCTGAATTAGACGAAGATGACGGGCTGTTTATCGGCTACGGAATGATGCCGGACAGTTTGCCGTACACGCTGCAGGATAACTATGACACGCCGGAAGAAGAACTGACTTTTCAGTCTGCAATTCTTGAAAACGAGTATCTGAAAGCCACATTTCTGCCGGAGCTTGGCGGGCGGCTCTGGGCTCTTTATGACAAGGAGCATCGGCGGGATCTGATTCTGGAAAACACCGCATTTCTGCCTTGTAATCTGGCGATCCGGAACGCATGGTTCGCCGGCGGGGTGGAATTTAACTGCGGCAGACGCGGGCATGATGAACAGACCGTTTCCCCGCGATTCACGGCAGTGATCCAAACAGAAAAATTCCCGGTTCTCAGAATCTACGAATACCAGCGTGACCGCGGAACACCGTTCCAGTATGACAGTTTTCTTCCGGAAGGATCCCGTTATCTTTATATTCGCGGACGGATCTGGAACCCCAATGATTATGTTGTTCCGATGTATTGGTGGAGCAATATCGCGGCTCCGGAAGTCCCGGGCAGCCGGATCGTCGTTCCGGCAAAAGACACGTTCTCCAACTGGTACATGGGCGGTTCTCATGCGCTGGCAAAACTCACCCTGCCCGACGGCGAAGGCTTTGACGGCACTTATCCGGTAAACTTCCAGTATGTCAAGGATCATTTCTACAACATCCCGGAAGATACCAGACGATATGAGTGTCTTTTCATGCCGGACGGCTACGGATTCGCCCATGTTTCCACGAAGATGCTGCGTGGACGGAAACTCTTTGTATGGGGGCAAAGTCAGGGCGGCAGGCACTGGAACAGAAAACTGCTGGGACCCGGACTGGATAACTATATCGAACTGCAGGGGGGGCTCGCACGCTCTCAACAGGAGTGTCTGCCCATGCCGCCAAAAACAGCGTGGGAGTGGCTGGAGGGATACGGTGCTCTCGTTATGAAGCCGGAAGAGGTTTTTGGCGACTGGGGTTCTGCCATCGAAAACACCATGAAAGCTCTTGATGAACAGATCCCGGAATCGGAGCTTGATTCTCTGCTGAAAGAGACCCGTTCCAGTGTTGCGCTGCAGCCGGGGAAAGTAATCATATCCGGTTCCGGATGGGGCGCACTGGAAGAGCTCCGTTCCGGTAAAAAACTGGCACCGCAGCTGGATTTCGGTTCCGTTGGAGAAGAACAGAGTGCGTGGGTCGCTCTCTTGAACGATCAGGATCTTTCCGGTGTTCAGCCAAACTCATACCTTGTTTCCGATGAGTGGTTTGAACTGCTGAAGCAGGCAAAAGAATCATGGCAGAAGCATTATCATCTGGCATTGAATTATTATCGCCGGAAAGATCTGGAACGGGCAGAAAAAGAACTTTCTGCAGCGGGGAAGCCGGATGGAAATCGGCATTTGCTTCATGTGCTTGCCAATATCCGGAGACTTCAAAACCGGAACGGAGAGGCGGCAGATTTGATTTGGCAGGCAGGAAAACTTGATCTTTCTGATGCTTCATTCCTGAAAGAAGTGCTGAAGATGCTGCTCGGTCTGGAAGCCTACACAAAGATGTCCGACCTGATTGCGGTTTGTAAGCCTGAAGTTCAAGTACTCCCCTTCATCAAATTCATGAAAGCCTGTGCCCTTGCCCATACCGGAGCTTTGGATGAAGCCGAAGCGATCCTGCTGGAAAATGGCGGCCTTGATATTCCCGATATCCGTGAAGGCGAAAATTCCACCTCGCAGGTTTATCTTTTCATTCAGGAAGAGCGGGCAAAACAAGCCGGGGTTCCTTTTGATCCGGCAAAAGTAAATGTTCCGTTCCTTTTGGATCTGAGAATGTCCGGCAGCTGAGTTTTCTGAACATTGAGACCATTTCAAAAGAAAATCATTTTTTCACTTGACAAATAATCATTTGTATGCTAATTTTCTTCTGCATCTGCCGGGATATTGATCTGAATATCAGATGTACTTTTGTCTGATTATTCAGAGAGGTAATTTCAAAAGTCCGGCAAAATTTGGCTGAAAAAAGATTGTTGATGAGCTGAAAACGCTCCTTTTTACAGGGCGCAACAAGGATTTTCTGACATTTTTGGAGACTTTTGAAATTGCCTCCAGAATATAAATTATCTATAAGTCTTCAGTCGATGAAGGCAGAAAAGAGAGGAAAAAAAATGCAGTTTTTGAAATCGTGGAAGACATGGGTTCTACCGTTATGCCTTTTTGTGAGCAGTGCAGTTGCCTATGATTTGAACTCGCCGGAAGTTTTTCCGGTAAAGTATCAGAAGCCGCCGGCACATGCGCCATTGAAAATGGTGGTCAACGGTGAGCTGAATTTTGTGATTGCCGCCGATCTGAAAGCGGAACAGCGGATGGCTTCAAGGAGCAAAAGTGCGAAAAGTATTGCTCCGGCAATCCGGATTCTCTCTGAAGCGATCGAAAAATGCACCGGTAAAAAAGTTCAGGTGGTGGATGTCAAAAATATCCCCGCAGGAAAAAATGTGATCGTTGTTGGAGATTGCTCCATCACAAGAGAAAACGGCATTGATGTGTTCAAGCTCCCCAATCAGGGGTTCGCTGTAAAAACATTCCCCCGGGGTATCATCATTGCCGGACATGACTCTTCTCTGATCGACGGTTACAACATGAAGCCGCTGGAACAGCTGGGACCCCGTACCGGAACAAGGTATGGTGCGTATGACTTTGTGGAACGTTTTCTCGGTGTCCGTTTCTACTTCCCCGGGGAATACGGCACCCTGACTCCGGCAATCAAAGATCTCACCATTACGCCGGTCTCTTATACAGATGCCCCCTACTTCCAGACACGGGGCGGAATTTATTCTGTCATCTCCTGTCTTGCGCCCGGACGCCCCCGGAAATTCTGGGAACAGTGGCTCGGTCCTCTTACGAACGAAGATCAGCGATTCTATGAAAAGCTCCGTCTGGGCGGCGATCTGCCCGGTTCCGGCGGACACAATCCCCGTCCGGAACGAATGGCAAAATCTTTCCCCGGCAAACTGAAGACGATTTTCTACACCTCCCCCGGCGGTAACTTCTGGTACAACCCGAAAGGGCATGTCGGAAACTATTTCAATGTTGTCGATCTCGCTTTTGCCGATCTTCTGATCGATTCTCTGAAGAGATACTACGATTCCAACGGAAAAATCAATGAAGGCGGTTATGCCTGCACAAACCTGACAAATATCTCGTTCGGGATGTGCGATACGCTTATGCCCGATGCTGAAGTTTTCAATGATCCCATCGTCCGGAAACTCAACCTGATGACAGTCAATGACATGAAGCGCGGCGCAAACTCCGGCATGGCAAATATTTATGCCCGGTTCCACCAGTATCTTGCAAAGCGGATCCAGCAGGAATGGCCCGGCAGAAAACTCTGGATCATGGCTTACTATAACGTCCGTTTTGCAGGGAATGATCCCCGCTGGACTCTTCCGCCGAACACAGAAGTCCAGCTCTGCCTCGGCGATCTTCCGAACAAAGTCCGCAGTCCGCGACATATGAAACAGATGCTCAAGATTGCAGAAGAGTGGTACACCTCTCTCGGAAACCGTCCGGTTCAGAAGCTCTGGACCTATTCCGGAACGAGTCCCTTTGTGCTGGCGATCAACGGAGAGTTTGTGGGAGATATCCCGAAAAAATTCGGTAAATATCTTGGCAACACCCACATTTACTTCGGTCAGTGCTGCGGCATTCCAGGAGATATGTGGTTCTACTACTACTCCCTTTACGCAGCCTACCGCAGCGAATGGAATCCGAACTGGAACGCAGCGGCGGCAATTGATGCCCACTGGGAACCGTTCTACGGAAAAGAGACCGGAAAATATCTGCGGCAGTTCCATCAGCTTCTCCGGAAATGCTATATGAAATATGCGCTCAACGATGATAACGGACAGTCCATCATCTATCCCATTCCGGAACTCAGAAAGATGGAAGAGCTGCTGGCAAAAGCGCAGAAATCTGTCAAACCCGGATCTGTGGAAGAAAAACGGCTGAAACTCTTCATGGCTCCGTGGAAAAATGCAATCAGCTCTGTCAGGAATCAGCTTTCCTATGAACGCCCGGTCTACAAAATCCGTCAGCTTCTGCCCAACGAAAAAGTGAATGTTGACGGCAAGGGAAATGAAGCGTTCTGGGCAAAGGTCAAACCTATGAAGCTGCTTGATCCCAAAGGAACTGGAACTCCGGTAAAGTATCCTGCCGAAATCAAGCTCGTCTGGGATAAAACAGGCATTTACGGTTTCACAAAGACACCCTACAAGCCCACATTCAGCAAGAACAGATCCGTATTCCTCAATGACAATTTTGAAGTGATCTTCTCTCCCGGAATGAAGAAGGAAACAGTCTATCAGATCGCCTTTGACCCGCTGAATCAGAAATTCTTCGGAACTCAGCGTTTTCTGCCGATCCTTCAGCCCTTTGATACACATTGGAAGGCTCAAGGCGTGAAAATCGCGATGGTCAATAAGGGGAATGAGTGGACAACTGAATTTTATGTTCCCTTCAAAGTCTTTGATTTACCCGCTCCGCGTGCTTATCAGAACTGGCTCTGCAATATCGTCCGTAATAAAACCGGAGCTCAGAATGAATACAGCGGAACAGCTATGACTCTGGGAACGAACAGAAATCTTTCCATGTTCGGAATCATTAAATTCATGGGAAAAGGAGATTAAAAAATGAAATCACTTCTGCTGACAACTCTTCTTATTGGAACGGCAGCGGTTATTGCCTCTCCTGTTCAGGTTCAGCAGGGACCCGCACGGGTTTACAGACCCCAGCGGTATTCTCTGCGGGAAGGAGTGACCATCGCAAATAAATATTGCACCTATCCGTTGCAGTTTACCCTGACAAAGCCCGTCAATGAACGGGGAGAAGTCTTTGCAATGAACCTTGTCGGAAAGAAAAACTGCAACTTCGTCGGCGGCTTCTTCTCTCTCACGGTCAACGGTTATAAGATGAGTGAACTGGATTTCACCAAAGAAAAAATCACCCGCTGGCAGGATGGCGACCGTTCCGGCATGGAACTGAAATTGAACTTTGACGGTGCGAAATTCACGCTCCGTCTGTTTATGCGCCCGGATTCTCCTGTTCTCTGGGGTTCTCTGATCTATGACAAGAACAGTATTGATCCCATCCGGAAAGCGACGATCGACATTCAGGCACTGCCCTCGATGTTGAAGATCGAGAACCGGAAAGTGCTGTTCAGCAACGCCTATACACGGGAACTTGTCACGCCTGCAACGAAATATTCCCACAACAACAAATGGGTCAATCTGACACCAGCCGATACCAGTTTTATTTTTCAGGATGGCGAACTTGACGGTTCTGCTGAAAGTAAGGGTTCCGGTCCCTGCTGGTTCTGGATCGACCGGACAAACCTTTCCAGAAGTCAGGCATTTGTCCGCAACTCCTGGAAAATCTTCCTGAAATTCGACTTAAAAAAAGATTGTCAGGTTGTAAATTTCGGTCTGTGGCATCCGGCAGCACGGATCTCCAATGCAGAAATGGCTGAAAAATTGAAAAAAGAACCGGCAGCATTTACATTCAAATAAAAATTATATGGGAGGATATTTTTCATGATCAGTATCAAAAAAATCTTTGGAGTGATTCTATCCGGAATCACTGCAGTTCTCTCTGCGTATGATGTCAAAACCGTGGAACTGGTTCCGGTCAAGTTTGAAAAAACACCATCACATGCACCCGTCAAAATGGTGGTAAACGGAAAGCTGAACTTTGCCATCGTTGCTGATCTTCAGGCAGAAAACCGGATGCAGCGGAAAAACAAAACAGAAAAAAGTATTGCTCCGGCTATTGTGATCCTGAAAGAAGCAATCAAAAAATGTACCGGGCTCGAACCGGTCGTTCTTGATGTAAAAGATGCCGCAAAAGCAAAATTCATGATTGTAGTCGGTGACAACGCCATCACCCGGAAGTACGGTGTTGATGTGAAGAAACTTCCGCCGCAGGGCTTGGCTGTGAAAACATTTGAACGGGGGATCATTCTTGCGGGAAACGACTCTTCTCTTATTGAAGGCTACAACATGAAACCGCTGGAAGCAAGAGGCTCCAGCACAGGCACAAAATATGCCGCTTATGACTTCGTGGAACGCTTTCTCGGCGTCCGGTACTTCTTCCCCGGAGAATATGGAACGCTCTGGCCCTCTGTAAAGAATCTGACTCTTACACCGGTTTCCTACACCGATGCACCTTACATGAACGGAAGAAACGGGATCTACTATCTGGGTGACAGCATCCGCAGACCTGCTTCAAGAAAACACTGGGAGCCTTATCTCGGAAAATTGAGCGATACGGATCACCTTTTCTGGGATCGCTGGCGCATGGGCAGAACCATCCCCGGCGGCGGAACCCATTGTCCGTTCCCGGAAAAAATCGCAAAGGCATACCCCGATAAGCTGGAAACGATCTTCTACAAATCCCCCTCCGGAAACTTCTGGTACAATCCGAAAGCTCATATCGGAAATTATTACGATCCGGTCAACCTGGAATTTGCAGATCTCCTGATCAGTTCCGCGAAAAAGTTCTACCAGTCCAACGGAAAAATCGACGAAGGCGGATATATCCATGCCTGCAACTCCACTTATTTCTCTTTCGGGATCTGCGATACGCTTCTCCCGGACTCGGACCTGATCAATCATCCCATCGTGCAAAAACTGGGGCTGATGACGGAAAAAGATTTGAAGCGTTATACCGATATCAAAGGAGCCCGTTCTGCTGCAATGGCAAACGTCTACGGCAGGCTCCATCAGTATCTTGCGAAGAAACTGCAAAAGGAAATTCCCGGCACAAAACTTTACATTATGGCATATTACAATGTCCAGTTTGCCGCAGATGATCCCCGCTGGACCCTTCCGGAAAATACGGAAGTCTTCCTCTGTCTGGGCGATATCCCGAACAAGATCCGCAGCAAGGCAAAACAGAAATTCATCAAGCAGGTCGCCCGTGAATGGTATGAATCCCTTGGAAACCGTCCGGTTCAGGGACTCTGGCTCTATACCGGGACAAACCCCTTTGTACAGGCTGTCAACGGTGAAATGGTGGGAGATATCCCGAAAGTTCTCGGGAAATATTTCGGAAGAACCACAATGTTCTTCGACCATTGTATCAATGCGCCCGGACATATCTGGCATTACTATTACTCTTCCTATGCTGCATACCGTTCCATGTGGAATCCGTGGTGGGATGCAGCAGCGGCGATCGACGCCCACTGGGAACCGTTCTATGGAAAAGAAACTGGAAAATATCTCCGTCAGTTCCACCAGCTCCTCCGGGATTGTTACATGAAGTATGCTATTGATGCGGAAGGAACTGCCCGGAATGTAGTTTATCCCATGCAGGAACTGCTGAAGATGGAAGCGTTGCTTGCAAAGGCTCAGAAATCTGTCAAGCCCGGAAGCGTGGAAGCGAAACGGCTGAAACTCTTCATGGCTCCCTGGGCAAAGGCAATCGAATCTGTAAAGAATCAGCTCTCCTATGAACGCCCTGTTTACAGCGTTTATCAGCTGCTCAGCAGGGACAAAGTCACCATCGACGGGAAAGGAGATGAAGCGTTCTGGACGAACGTCAAGCCCATGAAACTGATCGATCCCAAAGGTTCCAGCACTAAACCGAGATACCCGGCATCCATCAAGCTCGCATGGGATAAAACCGGAATCTACGGGCTTTTTGAAACAAGATATCCCACAACGGTGGACAAAAACAAAGATGTGTTCTACAATGACAACTTTGAAGTTTTCTTCTCCCCCGGGCTCGGAAAGGAAGTAGAGTTCCAGTTCGTCTTTGACCCCTTGAAACAGATGTTTCTCGGCACGCACCGTCTGCTGCCGATCCCGCAGCCCTTCGATTCTTTCTGGAAAGCTCCCGGATTCAAACTGGAATCCAGATACGGAAAGAATTACTGGACAGCTGAATTTTACATTCCGTTCTCTGTATTCAAAACAGAAAATTCCGTTCCGAAAGTTTACGACACCTGGCACTGCAATGTCGTCCGCAACAAAGCCGGAAAAGAGAGAGAATACAGCGGAACCGCTATGACTCTTGGAAATAATCACAATCTGAATATGTATGGTCTCATTAAATTCGCAGGGAAAGGAGAATAAAATGAACCTGAAACACATTACTGTCGCAGCACTTACATTATTATCCGGAGCGGTTTTTGCTCAAAACTATGCACCTGTCAGAGCAGATGTCAGGCAGATGCATATTTATCAGCCGAACACCTGGGCGGTCCGTCAAGGTGCAAAAATCTCCAACCAGTTAAACTCTTATGAAGTCATTCTTGCCATGACAAAACCGATGAACAACAAGCCGACTCAGATGTGGATCCGTATCTGGGCTGGTGATTTCGGATTCTGTCCGCTGACAAGAAGTTTCAAACTTGATGTCAACGGAATCGGCATGGAAAAACTTAACGTGAAAACAAGTGATGTTCAGCCGTGGAAAGAGGGCAAAAACGCCGGTATCAAAATCGCGCTGAACTATGATGGCTGCAAGTTCGATGTCATTTTCTATATGCGCCCCGATTCTCCGGTTCTCTGGGGCATGATCAGACCTTCCGCAAACACGCTGGAAGATATAAAAACTGCTGTGATGACTTTTACATGTATTCCCTCAACACTTGCAAGAAATGCAAAAAAGGTTCCAATCTGGGGTGGACCGGAATATGGACGGGAAATCGTGACCAATGCAAGAACTTATCCTGCATCAGCCAGGGTTTACCCGCTGGCAAAGGATGATGTCTCTTTCATTTTCCGCGACACGAAATTTGACGGTTCCGCAAAAGACAAAAGCAAAGGCGTGGGACCTGTCTGGCTTCAGATCGACCAGACAAGTGTCGTAAACGGAAAGATCCGTTCCACCAATGAATGGACAAACTGGATCCAGCTCAACCTGAATCCTGCTATGAAAGAGTTCAAATTCGGAATGTGGCAGCAGCAGATGCCCATCTCCAACGCTGATTTCGATAAGAAACTCAAAGCGGAAAAAGCTGCATTCACCCGCTGAACCGGTCTATGAAAAAACTGCTTGTCTTTGACCTCGACGGCACGCTTGTCGACTCCGCTGGAGGAATCGCGGTGTCTGTCAACAGGACAAGAGCGGATTATGGTTTCGCGCCGCTCTCCCCGGAAAAGATCGCCTCTTTCACCGGAGACGGTGCGAAAAAATTGATAGAACGCTCTTTTTCTGACGTCCGGCTTCCGGTTCCTCTGGAAGAAGCTGTCGAAAAAATGACCCGTCACTATGCCGATGATCCGGTGGCGGATTCTTTTCTCTATGATGGAGTTGCGGAAGGGATCCGGGAACTGCATAACACCGGCTGGATCGTAACTGTTGTCAGCAACAAACCGGTCATAGTCAGTGAAAAAATCCTCACACACTTCCGGCTGATGCCGTATCTTGCGGAAAATATCGGCGGCGGTTCCGGATTTCCACTGAAACCTGCCCCGGATGCGCTGTTTTTTCTGATGGAAAAATATAAAGTACCAGCAGAGAATATTTATGTTACAGGGGATAATCACACCGACTTGAATTTTGCAAAGGCTGCCGGAGTAAAAAGCATTTTCTGTGAATACGGATTCGGAGAGAAAGCGGATGCAGAAACATCTTGTACAGTCAACAGTTTTTCAGAATGTGTAAAACACCTTTCTGCAGTTTTGACTGAAATGTAATGATGTTTTTTGGAAACGAGCTTGAAAAATCAGAAAAATGCTGTAGTTTAAAAAGAATAGAAATTTTCTGAAAGCAGAGGTAGAGATCTTATGGACAGAGCATTGGCACTGGAAAAAGCCCGCGAGGTTTTGGATATTGAAATCGCAGGGATCGCCCAGATCCGGGATTCACTCGGAGATTCCTTTCTGGAATTGGTTGAAACAATCATTGAGCTGATCAAAAACGGCGGAAAAATCGTTGTAACAGGCGTTGGAAAAAGCGGCCATATCGGTAAGAAAATGGCAGCCAGCCTTGCGAGTACCGGTTCCACAGCGATTTTCCTGCACCCCGTGGAAGCGATGCACGGCGATCTTGGAATGATTCAGGAAGGGGACTTGCTCCTTGCTTTGAGTTACAGCGGCGAAACAGATGAACTGCTCCATGTGATCCTGCCCGCAAAACGTCTGGGCGTGAAAATTGCAAGTTTCTCCGGCAATGCAGAATCTTCTCTTGCCAAACTCAGCGATATCGCAGTTGTCGCCCCCGTCCCCCGCGAAGCCTGCCCGTTCAATCTTGCTCCGACGACCTCCTCCACAGCCCATCTGGCACTCGGAGATGCTCTTGCTGTTACGCTCATGCACCTGCGCAACTTCACCAAAGCTGACTATGGCAGACTTCATCCCTCCGGAGCCATTGGACGCGCTGTTACAATGAAAGTTTCCGATGTAATGCGCGACAGTGACCGGATGGCAAAAGTAACGGCTGATGAGACAGTTGCAGAAACGCTGGTGAAGATGACAGAAGCACGCTGCGGTTCTGCAATCATTGCAGATGCGGACAATAACCTTCAGGGTATTTTTACAGACGGAGACTTCCGGCGGATCGCCCAGACTCCCGGAATTTTTGAAAAGAAGATCGGTGAAGTCATGGTCAAGAACCCGATTTCCATCCGGTTTGATGCTTTCGCGGTAGAGATCCTGAAGGTTGTGGAAAACAAATCCATTGACGATCTTCCTGTGGTTGATGCCGATGGAAAAGTGGTTGGCTTGGTAGATATTCAGGATTTGCCGGGCTTGAAATTGATGTAAAAGAGACAAAAAACCTTTTTGTTTGAGTTCATTTTGAAAAAAAATCAAAAAAGGACTTGCGAAATCGAAAAAAGGTGATATATTATACGTCTCTATGGATTTTTTTGTACACAAACAACAATAGGAGATAGAAAGATGTACGCAATCATCAGCACAGGCGGAAAGCAGTTGACGGTCCGCAACGAAGAAATCGTTGCAGTTGAACGTCTTGCAGGCGAAGTTGGAAGCAAAGTAACCTTTGATAAAGTTCTCGCAATCGGCGAAGGCGCAGGTCTCAAAGTCGGTGCAGAAGCAGCCGGAGCAAAGGTCGAAGCAGAAATCGTGGAACACTTCCGCGGTCCCAAACTCATTGCATTCAAGATGAAACGCCGCAAAGGCTATCGTCTCCGCAAAGGTCACAGACAGGAACTCACCAGAGTAAAAATTCTTTCTGTAGGCTGAGAACGACGATGAAATACGATGCAAACGGCGCTCTTCTGAGCACAGAAATTGCGGGTATGACCCCGATCAGCCGCGGCAAGGTCCGTGATATCTATGATCTTGGCGACTCTCTTCTGTTCATCGCAACGGACCGTATCAGTGCGTTCGACTGCGTTATGCCGAACGGGATCCCTGATAAAGGACGTGTGCTTACCCAGATGTCACTTTTCTGGTTTGATAAGTTCACATGGGCTCCCAATCACCTGATCTGCGCCGATGCATCGCAGTTCCCCGCAGCTCTGAAGCCTTATGAAAAGGATCTTCAGGGTCGCGCAATGATCGTCAAAAAAGCAAAAACCATTCCCCTGGAATGCATCGTCCGCGGTTACATCACCGGCAGCGGATGGTCTTCTTACAAAAAGGATGGTACCGTTTGCGGAATGAAACTCCGCGACGGTTATCGTCAGGCAGAAAAACTTGACAAACCTCTCTTCACTCCTTCTACAAAGGCTGAAGAAGGTCACGATATCAATATCAGTCCCGAAGAAGCTGCAAAGATCGTCGGCAAAGAAAAAGCAGAACGCGTTGCTGAACTGGCAATCCGTCTCTACTCTGAAGCTGCTGACTATGCTGAAGAAAAAGGCATCATCCTGGCTGATACAAAATTCGAATTCGGTGAAGTCGACGGCGAAGTAATCGTAATTGACGAAGTTCTGACTCCGGACTCCAGCAGATACTGGCCCAAGGATGCTTATCAGATCGGTTGCTCACCCGTCAGTCTCGACAAACAGTTTGTCCGCGATTATCTGGAAAGTCTTGACTGGGATAAGACGCCTCCCGCGCCGGAACTCCCGCAGGATATCGTCCTCAAAACCCGCGACAAATATCTTGACGCATTGCAGCGGATCGCTGGAAGAACCCTCTGAGAAGGGTTCTCTTTTTTCCGGCGCCCCTGCGTTTTTTGAAAGGAGTGCGGCATGACTAATAAAACAGATTCCGTTGGCATCGTTGAGCCGCACGACTTCGTTTTACAGGAAGGGATCCGCTTGCACAGCGGGCAAATCCTCGCTCCTGTCACCCTCCGTTATGAAACTTACGGCACGCTGTCCGAAAAAAAGGACAATGCCATTCTTATTGAACATGCCCTCTCCGGAGATGCTCATGCAGCCGGTTATTATGCCGAAAGCGATGGAAGACCCGGCTGGTGGGACAGCATGATCGGTCCCGGAAAACCATTCGATACAAACCGCTATTTCATTGTCTGTTCCAACATCCTCGGCGGGTGCAGCGGTTCTACAGGTCCGGGGTCCATCAATCCCGCAACCGGAAAACCTTACAACATGTCATTCCCTGTCATCACCATTGAAGATATGGTGGATGCCCAGCGGAAATTGAAAGAACACCTCGGTATTCAGAAATGGCTTTCTGTTGCCGGCGGTTCCATGGGCGGGATGCAGGCGATCCAGTGGGGAATCAAATACCCCGATGAAATGGACAGTGTGATCGCCATTGCGACAACTGCACGGATCTCTGCTCAGTCTATCGCATTCAACTGGGTTGGCAGAGAAGCTATCATGGACGATCAGGATTGGAACCACGGGAACTATACCGAGCAGCCGGAGCATGGTCTTGCAACCGCCCGGATGCTGGCGCATATCACCTACCTCAGCGAAGAATCCATGCGCCAGAAGTTCGGACGGCGTCTGCAATCTTCCGAAGACTATTCCTACGCATTCAAAAAAGATTTCAGTGTTGAAAGTTATCTGGAGCATCAGGGCAGCCGTTTTGTGGAACGGTTCGATGCAAACAGCTATCTTTATATCACCCGTGCCATTGACTATTTCGACGTTGCAGGACGGCACGATGGGGAACTGAAAAAAGCCTTTGAACATGTCAGTTGTCCCTTCATGGTGGTATCGTTCTCCAGTGACTGGCTTTTCCCGCCGGCTCAATCCAGAGAACTCGTGAAAGCGTTGCTGGATAATGACATCGACACGACTTACTGCAATATTGAATCCAGCTACGGTCACGATGCGTTCCTTCTGGAAGAAGCAACGCTCGGAAGAATGCTTTCCGGATTCCTTGACAATCTTTATGACAGACGGGAGGAAGAAAATGCGAAATGATCTGATCAAAGCCTCAGAAGAGTATATCTACTCCCGCCGTGACCTCTCAACAATGGCGGAAATGATCCCTGAAAACGTCCGTATTCTTGACCTGGGATGCGGAACCGGACGGCTGCTGAAAGCGATGCAAGTACTGAAGGGAGCCCGTGTCATGGGGGTCGAAATGAACGAGAGCAAAGTCATCGAATGTATTGGTCGCGGTGTTCCGGTAATCCAGAAAAACCTTGATGAAGGGTTGAGTGACTTCAAAGACAACTCTTTTGATTTTGTCATTCTCAGCCAGACGTTCCAGACAGTGAAGCGTCCTGATGTGATTCTGGATGAGATGCTCCGGATCGGGAAACGCGGGATCGTAAGTTTTATCAATATCGGTTACTGGCGCGCCCGGATCCAGATCGCGCTGGGCAACATGCCTGTCACGCGCACACTTCCGATGCAGTGGTATGACACCACAAATATCCACCTGGGAACCATCAGTGATTTCCGGAAATTGTGCCGTGACCGCAATATCAGGATCGTCACAGAACTTCCGCTGCAGGAGCGCAACCGTATTCCGCTGCGCTGCCGTCTGTGGCCGAATCTCTTTGCATCCACCTGCGTTTTTATTATTGAAAAGTAAGCAGCTCAAATCAATAGGATCAGGCAGCCGGCAACAGAAAGCCAAAATTCCGGATCTTCCAGGTTGATTACAGCATCCGTTTTTACAATTCCGGCTTTTTTCCCTTTCGGCTGACCGGATGCCATATCAATATTTGCATAAAATTCCGTATAGCCGTCTTTATGAAAAATTCCATCCCAACGCGTCATGATGTTGATATGAACTTCGCTTACATTTGATCCATCCACGCCGGCATTGTCGCTTCCATCTTTGGTGACGATCCGTATTTTTGAAATATATGCGGAGGTAACATCGACTGTTCCATGAGCGGATTCAACTCTTCTGCGAACCGCATTGTTGGGATCTGAAAGATCTTTATTCAATTTCTGTTCCAATCGTTTGGAATATTCGCCAACAGATTCACTGCGACAAGCTTCATCTGTGCACCCCGTAAAATACAAAAGTGAAACCATACAGATCAAGGGCATCAAAAGATATACAATACGGGTTATTGTTTTAGAAACGATTACAGAAGTTGAGTCCTTTACCATTTTTGAGAGAGAGAACATTGTTGATCCTTTCATTTTCTGTTTTTCATTTTAAGCATAATGCTTCCTATTCTAAACTACTTTGTATGAGCTTATTCTTACACGCATTTACAAAAAAAGCAGTCGATTCAGAAAATTATGAAAGAAAAAAAGATTTTATAATATCTCTGCAATGAAAAGTTGTTCTTGATTTTTTTATATGTTATGCTATATTCATGAGGTCGGAGTATTATTTTTCAGGAAAACAAGATGAAAATTTTAGGGATATCAGCATTTTATCACGATTCTGCCGCCGCGCTGGTGGTTGATTCCGAGATCATTGCAGCCGCACAGGAAGAACGGTTCACCAGGATCAAACATGATCCGTCCTTCCCTGCCAATGCGGTCAAATTCTGTCTTGAAAAAGCGAAGCTCACTGCGGAAGATCTGGATTACGTTGTATTCTATGAAAAGCCTCTTCTGAAATTGGAACGGCTGCTGGAAAATTACGTTGCGTTTGCGCCTTCCGGCTTCAACTCGCTTGTCAGCGCGATTTCTGAATGGAGCGGGAAAAAATCTGCCATTAAGCAGGCGATCCTGAACAATCTGAAAGGGTTCCGCGGAAAAAGTCTTTTTCTGGAACACCATGAATCCCACGCGGCAAGCGCATTTTTTCCATCGCCCTTTGAAAAAGCTGCTGTCATCACCATCGACGGTGTCGGAGAATGGGCAACTTCCAGCATCGGGATCGGCGAGGGAAATAAGATAAAGATCCTGAAAGAGATGAAATATCCCCACTCACTGGGATTGTTATATTCTGCATTTACTTACTACACCGGATTCAAAGTAAATTCCGGAGAATACAAACTCATGGGGCTTGCGCCCTACGGAAAACCCGTTTGGGCTGATGTGATCCGGGAAAAACTGGTCAAAATCTACGATGACGGTTCCATTCAGCTGGATCTCTCTTATTTCAATTACTGTCAGGGGTTGACCATGACGGGGAAGAAGTTTGATGATCTGTTCGGGGGTCCGCCGCGCAAACCGGAATCCCACATCACCGCAAGAGAAATGGATATCGCAGCTTCGATTCAGGTCGTAACGGAAGAGATCATGCAGAAGATGGCGCGTTATGCAAAAGAGATCACCGGCTGTGACCGGCTTTGTCTTGCAGGAGGAGTTGCTCTGAACTGTTCCTCTAATGGAAAACTGCAGAAAGAAAAGATTTTCAAAGATATCTGGGTCCAGCCCGCTTCCGGCGATGCCGGGGGAGCTTTGGGGTCTGCCCTCTTTGTGAATTATCAGCTTCTGGAAGAGAAAAGAGTGATTGATCCCGCACTCCGGAAGGACTTTCAGAAAGGTTCATTTCTCGGGAACAGTTATACTACAGAAGAGATCCGGGAATATCTGGAGCAGAAGCAGATAAACTTCCGTCAGTTTTCCGACCGCAGCAATTTGATGGATTATCTGTCCGGAGAGTTGAAACAAGGCAAAGTGATCGGACTGTTTCAGGGGCGAATGGAATATGGCCCCCGGGCATTGGGCGGACGCAGTATTATCGGAAACCCGATGCTCCAGGATATGCAGACCAGAATCAATTTGAAAATCAAATTCCGGGAGTCGTTCCGTCCTTTTGCCCCCGCAGTTCTGGCAGAGGATGCCGCAGAATATTTTGATTTCGATGCCGAATCCCCTTACATGCTGATGGTCGCCCCCGTCAATCAGAAATATCTGTTCCAGCTGTCTCCGGAAGAACAGGAAACCCTGAAGAATCATCCGGATCTCCTGAAACGGCTGAATATTCCGCGTTCCAAACTGCAGGCAATCACGCATATTGATAACTCTGCACGCCTGCAAACCGTTGATAAAGAGAGGAATCCTTTCTTCTATGACCTGCTCCGTACTTTTAAATCAAAAACCGGATGTCCGGTTCTGGTCAATACGTCTTTCAACATCCGGGGCGAACCAATCGTCTGTTCCCCCGAAGATGCCCTGAACTGCTTCTGTCATACAGATATGGATCTTCTTGTCCTTGAAAATATCGTGATCACGGAAAAAAACAGACAGATTCAGGATTCGGAATCTTACAAAAAGACATTTGTACTGGATTGAGGTGTTTTGAGATGCTGAATACATTCCATAGTGTTGCCAAAGATGCCCCGCTGAAAAGACGGCTCCTTCCGCTTGCAGTGTTCCTGATCATGAGCGGAGTGATCTTTTACTTCGGCAGAAAATACGGGTTCACCGCTGCAAAGATCACAGCGGAAAGCTTTTTCATCTGCGGTGCTGTTCTTCTGATCCTCCCTTTCACCGGAAAAAAACTGTACTGGCTGCTGTCCATGATTGCAGCGGCGGTCAATTATGTTTTTCTGAATACTCTGCTGCTGTTATTCTATTACATTCTGTTCACGCCGCTGGCGTTGATCATCCGGCTCTGCATGAAACTTTCCATCACACGGAAAAAGGATGAAAAGAAAAGTTCCATGTGGGAAGATCACCGCAGCATTACCGATCTGAAACAATATTTCAAACAATACTGATACCGTCAGGAGTTTCTTATGGACGAAAAAAAAGATGAAAAGCAATCATTTTCCGAGATAGAATACAAAGGAAGCGCAGCCCGGGAGTTTTTGGAACTTATCATCCGGAACAAAAAATACTGGATGTTCCCGCTGATCCTGATCATTCTGATCCTTGCATTTCTGATCATCTTCGGTGAAACCGTTGCAACCCCCTTTATCTATACGCTGTTCTGATCATGAAAAAACAAATCATAGCTGGCAGTATCGCTGCAATTTTATTGCTTACTGCATTTTTTCTGCGGCTCCTTTTCCCCGGAGCGGCTGAACTTTGGCCCATTATTTTTCTGCTGCCCGGGATCGCATTTCTTATCCTCGGGATCACCTGGCAAAAGAAAAAATTTATCTTGCCGGTATCACAAGTCCTGTTTGCATTATGTGTTGCGGCAAGTATTGCGGAGATTTATTTCAAAAAGGCAATGGATCGCAGAATGACAGCCCAGCTGAAAGAGATTGCTGCGGAAGAAAAATTTATAGAGAAAAATGGCAGAAAACTTCCGGTACTCGTTGCTGATGATTTTGGGAAATACCCCGGCACAATCACTCTGAACAAGCCGAACCTGCATGGAATAAGTAAAAAAATGGGAAAAGACCGTGACGGTTCACTCAGAACAATCTATGAAGCAGAATATACTTTAAACGAACAGGGCTTCAGAAAAGTTCCCGTCCGGACAGAAAATCCAGCAGAGCCGCCCCTGCTCTTCTTCGGAGATTCTTTTACATTCGGAATCGGCGTTAATGATGACGAGGCATTTGTCAGCCGGATCGCAGAAAAATTGCAAGGCAGAAGAAATGTATATAATTTTGGATTATCAGGAGGTTCCCCTGCGGAATTTCTTCTCATTCTTAAAAATCAGGTCATAGAAAAAGAAGGTATTGACACAAAAAAAACTTGTTCTGCATATTATTTGATCATCAACGATCATCGTTACCGCATCCTGAGCAGCAGAGCAAGAAATACCGGAAATTTTTTGACGGCTAGACAGAAAGCTGATATTGCATTTGTATATTGGACAAAAACCAGACTCTTTTACAAATCGGAACTGTTTCATGCAATTTCAGCCAAATTCCATAAACAACTTTACATTTCTTACCTCAAAGAAGCAGAAAAAATCCTTCGGGAAAAATATTCAACCACCTTGACAGTCGTTGTCTATCCGGATTGTATGCCGGATATGATCGACCAGCTCAAACAGGCGGGGTTCCGTCTGCTGTTCCTGAAAGATGTCATGCCGGACTATAAAGGATACCACACCCGGCGGGTCGACTTGAAATATGAAATTCCCTACGACGGACATCCAACGGCAAAAACACATCAGCTCATCGCTGATTTCCTGTTGAAAGATATCTCTGCCAACGCGCAGAAAAAAGCAGAATAACTCTTTCGGTCCGAACCAACACAAAAATCAAAAAGACAGTTTTTTCTTGCCGGAAACTTGATTTTTTTCCAATTTATGCTAAATTATTTTTTAGAGATGCACTAACTATGCACTAATTACAAAAGGTAAAAAATAAAATGGTTTCTTTGGCAAAAGATCCGAAATATCTGCAGATGGCTGAAAAGTTCCGGAATGATATTCTTTCCGGCGTTTATCAGCAGGGGAGCAGACTGCCTTCTGATGAAGCCATTGCTAACGCTTACGGGATCAATAAGCGCACAGTTGCCGCAGGGATGGCGCAGCTGGTGGCGGAAGGATTGATCTCCAGAACGCCCGGACGCGGTTCTATCGTGGTCCGGCAGAAAATCGTTGCAAGGCACACAAATGCAGTCGTTTGTGCATCTCACAGCGGCGGTGATGTTTACGGCAATATGGAAACCGAGATCATCGGGCAGGCACTGAAACGGGGATTTTATCCCATCTGGGTTCCGCCGACTCTTTTCAATGCGGGGATAACGAACCGTCCGGACAGCAAACAGTTTTATCAATTCATGGAACATGCCATCAATAACATGCCCTATGGAATGGTGGTCTTCGGAGAACGCTTCATCCCTTATGATATGCTGGAACGGAATCTTGCAAAAATCGGGAAACTGGTCTTCATCTGCAACTATGTCAACACGAAGGACCTTCCGGCGAAATATGTTCTCATCGACTATGATGCAGCTGCTCAGAAAGTGGTCTCTCACTTCCGGAAAAAAGGACACCGGAAAATGACGTTTCTTGGATCACCGGTAAAAACCATTGATAAATTTCAGCTGAAACCGCCTCAGTATCACTATCATCTTGCGTTGAAAAAAGCGTGTTTGGAACAGGGCTTGGAATATGATGAAGAGATTCCGTTTCAGACGTGGAACGCTGTTCTGCCGCAGGAGATCTTCCGGAGTCTCCCCGGGAAGAAAATCACGGCGGCGGCACTCTCTTCCGACTCCAGTCTGAATTGTCTTTATGAGCGGGACTGCAAAATAACAATCAGAGTTCCGGAGGATCTTTCCGTGATCGGTTTTTATGATACCTATGGAGAGGCACGCCCCATCACTTCGTTTAACATCCGTGAACGGGAAATTGCCACAATAGCGATGGAAATGCTCTTTGAAGAGAACAGTGAAACGAAAAAAATTTACATTGAACCCGATTTGATCGACCGGGGCAGTGTATTGAAGCAGTAAGGGATCACAGGAGCATAAAATGAAAAAAACACTTATTTTTACCACAGCAATCATAACCATTTTAACAGGATGCGCCATGAACGAACAAGCCAATTACACTTATCCGGAACATTGTATTCCTCCCGATCAGGAACGTGCTGAGATGGCACTTCAATTTGCCCAGCCCTACGCAGCAGCTGTCATATACAAATATTACAATCGCGATAAAAACAATATTCCGCCCTATACTTTGCCGCAATTCACCTCAAAAAGTGTCAAAGAGTGGGAAGAAGTGGAACGCCCCCGCATTTTGAAGCAGGTCAAGGAGTGTTTTTACGGCGAAATGCCGCCTGCCCCCGACTTTCTGGAAGTCGAACTC
This sequence comes from Lentisphaeria bacterium, assembly GCA_017456495.1. Taxonomy (GTDB): domain Bacteria; phylum Verrucomicrobiota; class Lentisphaeria; order Victivallales; family UBA1829; genus SIG79. The sequence continues at coordinate 23,531 of JAFTJI010000026.1, forward strand.
CTCACGCAGGTCAACGATGCCTATGAAGGAACTGCCATATTAAAGGAGTTCCGCATTCACTGCCGCATGAAAAACGGAAAAAAATTTCACTTCGACACCCTGCTTGTGGTGCCGAAAAATACAAAAACTCCGCCGCCTGTTTTTGTCGGCTTGAACTTTTCAGGCAACCATACTTATACCAAAGAACCCTCTGTAAAAATTTCGCGAGGTATGGAATTCAGCACGATGGAACGCAAATTTTATCCGCTTTCAAAATATCAACACGGTCGGTTCGATAATCAAACATGGAATTTCCGTGAAGCAATAAAACGCGGTTATGCTGTTGCAACTGCATGCTACTGGGAAGTCTGCCCCGATTGGTGGACAGGCATCAAAAGAAGTCCTTTCACTCTGTTCTATGACGAAAAAGCGTTACGCATGGACTATGAGGTCTCTTACCGTGAAGCCCAAATCGACACATGGACCCGCCCTGTCGGAATGATCAGTGCATGGGCGTGGGGAATGTCCCGCATTCTTGATGCGCTGGAAAAAGAGCCGCTCGTTGATGCAAAACGTGCAGCTGTTATAGGACATTCCCGGTTGGGGAAAGCTGCCCTTTTTGCCGGGGTATGTGACCAGCGTTTCAAACTTGTGATTTCCAATAACTCTGGCAGTTGCGGAGCAAAACTCTCCCGCCGCAAATTCGGCGAAACCCTGCCGGTTTCCTACTGGTTCCATCGCATGTGGTATTGCGGAAAACTTGCATGGTATGTCGACAGCCCGGAAACGCTCCCCTTTGACCAGCACATGTACCTTGCACTGATCGCCCCCCGCGCGTTGTGCGTCGCAAGTGCCACCGAAGATCTCCACGCCGACCCGGAAGGAGAATTTCTCTCGACCCTCAATGCAGAACCCATCTGGAAACTTTACGGAATGAAAGGGCTTGGAACTGATACGATGCCAGCCACACCGCAAACGCTCGGCAGCGAAAAACTCTTCTACAATCTCCGGGAAGGAAAACATGCCGTCACTGCCAGAGACTGGGAGTGTTATTACAATGTTGCAGACAAAGTTTTCAATATGAAATGAACACATTAAAAATAACGAAAGGAACGAAAAATGAAAAAGGCTTGTAACAAACAATCATGCCTGTGTACAGGCATGAAGCACCGGTGCTTCACCCTGATCGAGCTTCTGGTTGTGATCGCTATCATCGCGATCCTTGCCGGAATGCTGCTCCCCGCCCTGAACAAAGCAAGGGCACAAGGCAAACGCTCTAACTGTATGGCAAACATGAAAACAGCAGGCAATGCAAACAACATCTATGCGGATACATTCAATGACTACGTTATGCCGTATAAGTTCGGAGCCTCGGAAAATTATATGCTGGGCGGCGATAATATGAAAGCAAAATGGTGGATCAGCCTGATGGAACAAGTTGGTATCGTATATTCCGGAGTCAGCGGAAGAGGAAGAACCAAATATCTTTGTCCGGATATTCCCTGGGATTCCAATGCCAATGACCCGAAAGCGTGGGGTGCCAATCTTAATATTTATACTTTGAACGCTGATGCCGGGGTAAACTGGCAGAAACTTCCCAAGATCATAAAAATCCGGATGGCTTCTCAGGGTGCTATGCTGGTTGAAACTTGCAATTACGATACTTCTACCCAATCGCCCCAATTGCCCTTGAAATATGATAACGCATGGTCTTTCACCGGTCAGGGAAACTGGGGTGTCGGATTCGACGATGTCCGTCATCAGGGATTGGGAAATGTCCTTTTCTGGGATGGTCATGTTGAAGCCAGAAAGAGAACAGGCATTCCGAGGATCACCTCCGGTGCAGGCGGTGCAGCACGGAAAGCGATCCCGTTCTACGGCGGCGGTTATACCCCCTGATAAGCAAGCTGTAAAGAAAAAAATTTTCAGATATGGAGAATAAAACATCATGAAAAAATTACTGATTTTCTCAGCTTTGGCGGCAGCTCTTTCTCTTACTGCTGCGCCGAAAGTGGAATTTTCACCCGCAAAGACAGTCACGACGGTCTCTTTCGCGAAAAAAGCACCCGTTGTGGATGGCAAAATCAGCCCCAACGAATATACCGGATCCTTTGAAAACTTCGGTATGGTATCCTACAACTCTGCGTTTCTGGCAACCCGTCAGGCAAAGAGTTTTGCCGCAATCGACGGTCAGTATCTTTATCTGGCATGTCAGAGCGAACTGCCCGATCCGGAATCCAAAGTCAAACTGAAAAAACGGTTCAAGAAACGGGACAGTCAGATTCCCATCGACGACTGTGTGGAATTTCTTTTCATGCCCAAAGGCGGAAAAGCTCTTTATCACCTGATCCTCAACCCGGCAGATGTCTCTTATGATATTCTCTATCCGGTGGTAAACGGCGGAGTCAGCACACAGGTTTCCAGAGACTGGGACCCGGAAATCAAGGTAAAGTCCACGATAGAAAACAAACTCTGGACCATTGAAGCACGGATCCCCCTGAAAGAAATGGGTGTCAAGCCCGGAAAACGGAATCAGGATTGGTACTTCCAGTTTGCACGCACCTGGAACTTCCCCAGACAGCAGTGTTCTTTCAACAAAGCCACTATTTTTGCCAATGTTGACCACATGAACCCGGTGAAATTTGCTGTTGCAACTCCCGTTGTCCGCTTCACCGGTATGGGCAATTATGCGAAGGGCGATCATAACATTGCATTCAAGATCGATAATCCCACCGCAAAGCCTGTGAAGATCAGATATCAGGTCTTCGTCACCTCTGAAGCTGCCCCCCGGAACCTTGACAATGAAATCGTCGTTGCTCCCGGAAAAACAGAATCCGTTGCACTGAAATTTGTGGAAAAAGCCCGTGTTTCCTGCGATATGAATATTCTTTTCACAGATGCTGCGACCGGAAAGATCCTGCTTCAGAGAACCCTCGGCTGGCAGCTGCCCCAGGGTCAACGCTGGATCACTCCGGATCTCAAAACCGGCGCCCAGCTGGAAATCGGGGTCTATCCCTACTATAAACTGATCCGTGCAAGAATCGGAAACCACGGCAGCCCTATCAACGTTCAGAAAGTGACCTCTGCTGTTATGCGGATCACCGATGAAAAAGGAAATCCGGTCAGCAAAGATTTCGTACCTGTCAAGCAGGGGACTTCCGGATTCTATGCAGAAATGCCCCTGCCCGCGTTGAAGAAAGGTAACTATTTTGTCGAAGCGAGACTGAAAAAATCCGACGGTAAAGTGGATGTTTACAAAGCAAAATTCTACTTCAATAAATTTGAATGGGAACACAACAAGATCGGTATGGACCGCATTGTTCTTCCGCCTTATAAACCGCTTCAGTATTCCGGCAAAAGCGTGAAAACTCTGATGTCCAGATATGATTTTGACAGAGGATTTTTCAAGCAGATCGCTTCCGGAAAAGCAGAAAAACTTCTTGCAGAACCGGTTGTGTTGAAAATCAACGGTCAGGTTCCCGGATATACAAACTACGGGTTCCGCTGGATCGAAAAATCAAAAGATCTTGCCATTGTGGAAGATTTCGTTGCAATTACAAACGGTCCTGCTGTCAATGTCAGACATGAGCTGGAATTCGACAACTTCATCAAGACGACTGTCACAGTTGACCCGGGAAAGAGTTACAAGTTCAACTCCATGACGCTTGACATTCCGCTGAATACAGCCTTTGCGAAACAGATCCACGCCACCTGCAATACCATGAAGTACAACATAGCAGCCGCTCTTCCGGAAAAACAGGGCGAACTCTGGAACTCCATGCAGGGCAAAATCCACACTGCAGTTTCCAACAACTTCCGTCCTTACATCTGGGTCGGAAACATGGGAGAAGGTCTGGCATTCTTTGCGGAAAGCGACAAGAATTGGAGCCGCGATCCCAAGAAGCCCATGGCGCAGGTCATCCGGGAAGGCAACAAAACCATCCTGCGGATCAACTTTGTGGATAAACCGACCGTCAGAAGCAAACCGTTCAAACTTGTTTTCGGATTCCAGGCAACTCCCACAAGAACCCGTCCGAACTCCAGCCGTCAGCTGACAGAACGGTTCAGTGCCCCCAACTCCGTGCGGATGTCTCTGCTGGCAGGTGCGGGATGCTGGGCAGCGTTCGAGTATGACTTCTGGCCCATCAACAAAGATTATACATTTCTCAACGAACTTAAGAAGTCTCTCGGAGGAAAAGGAGACAGAGCCCACGAAAAAGCAGTCATTGAAAAAATGATGCGTCACTTCAAAAATCTCCCCATCGACCGGCAGGGATTCTATCAGCGGCACATGGATCGCGGATTCATCTATGCCCGAATCAGTGATGTCATGGTTCCTTACATGAACCCCCGTGCCACACATCTGCGCTGGGAAGAGTATCAAGTCTTCATGGATGAATGGTTCTGCTCCGATTTCCGGGCGAATAATGAAGATGATTACAACAACACACCCTCAAAGAGTTATCAGGATTTCCTGCTTTACTGTAACCGGAAACTTGTCCGGGAAGGTCTTCAGGGGATCTACTATGATAACATCCGCGACTGGCACAACCCGAACCCTGTGACCGGGCCTGCTTATGTCATGGAAAACGGAAAAGTCCAGCCTTATTTCGATATCTTTGACATGCGTAACCTGATCAAACGTACAGCGATCATGGTTTATCAGGAAGGAACAAAGATCTTTGACAACAGACCTCTTCTGGTTCTGCATATGACAAACACCAACCTTGTTCCGTTCATGAGTCTGGGAAGTATTCAGCTTGACATGGAAGCCATGTTCGGCGCAATGGATTTCCAGGACCGGTTCACCGAAGATTACATCAAAGTCTGTACCCTCGGTCTCCAGACCGGATGTATCCCGGAAGTTCTGATCCAGATCTCCGGCAACAATAAGGAGTTTGTCACAAGAACATTCCTTGCTGTCACATTGGCTTATGATATTCCCATGGTTCTCAACGGCGGAGGACCGACAGCTGTCTGGAACAAGACCTGGACAAAGCTCAAAGGACTCGGCTACGGAACAGATAAGATGGAAGTCTTCCCCTGCTTCGCTCCGTCCGGAAAAGTTTCAACGGATGCAAAGAAACTCCGTCTGACAGAATACCGCTTGAAAGATGGCAGAACACTTGTTGCCGCCTGCAGTTTCGGTCATGCCGGAAAAGCAAAAATCAAATTTGCATTCCCTGTGAAGGAAGCCAGAAACCTTGAAACAGGAAAAGCTCTTCCCTTCAGTGGAAATACCGTTGAAATCGACCTCAAGAAACACGATTTCAGGCTCATCAGCGTAAAGTAAAAAGGAGAATATCATGAAAAAACTTTTGACAATTCTTTCCATAGCAGCGATTGTCTGCGGGGCGGCGGCACAGAAATCCGCCCCCATGCCGAAATTTGTGGATGCAGTCTCGTTCTACATCTCTTTCGATGATGAGACAGCCGATGCAGATATCACGGAAGGCAGACACAAGCCCATGGTTGTACGGGGCAAAAAAGTCTTTGCAGAGGGGATCCGCGGAAAGGCGGCTCTCTGCGGACAGAACGGCGCACAGTTCCGCTATTACCGCAAGGACAACCTGAACTTTGATCAGGCGGGAACCATTGTTTTCTTCTACAAAGGTGCATTCAAATCCCTGAAATCCGGTCCCCGGACATTCTTCTGGGGAATCGAATCCAACTCCGGTTATATCGGACAGCACCTTGCAAACGATCCCAAAACCCTGTGTCCCTGCAAGCGGGAACTTCATACCATGTACCTCTTCGGAAAGCGGATCAAAAACCGGACTTTCTTCACCAAACTTTCCGGTGGGGAAGCCGGTTGCGAAAAGTGGCACATGCTTGCATTTTCCTGGGCTCCCGGACAGATCAGCATCAAATTTGACAATGAACCGTCCAAGAACTATCCCACCACTTTTGAAATGACAGAAGCCGATTTCCCGGCAAACAACTTCTCTGTCGGCAGTTGTTCCCACTGGGAATATTATATTGACGAGTTCACCATCTACAGCCGCCGTTTGAGCGATGTGGAACTCTCAGAGATCTACGAGTACTACTTCAAGAAATAAGGATCGGACATGAAGACAGTTTTTCCTGAAAATCAGGTCAACTATGTTCTGCGGATGTATCTGCCCCGCTGGAACTATGAAAAAATCATCGCAGATATCATCAAATTCTGCAAAGAAACCGGCACGGAACATGTGATGCTCTTCACCGATGCGCAGCATATGGTCTGGAACCAGCTGACCATCGAAGAAGCCCGGGAAGAAGCGGAAAATATCAGCCGCGCCATCGAAGATCTCGGCAAACACGGCATCAAAGTGGGGATCAACTCTTCCTACAACATGCTCATGTCGCGGTTCGATCACACGGAACATAATCCGCAGTACAAATACTGGGCAACTCTGGCAGACGGCACTTGTGATAAACGCACACCGTGTCTGCTGGATCCCGCTCTGAAAGTGTATCTGGATGAGTTCTACCGGATCCTTGCCGCAACCAATGCAGAGTATATCTATATCGACGACGACCACCGGTATATTTTTGCCGGACGGAACAACACCTGGGGCTGCATGTGTGACCTGCACCTTGCGGAATTTTCCAAACTCACGGGCAAAGAGTGGACAAGACCGGAACTTCAGAAAGCGATCCTCAATGACAAAGCTGTTCAGAAACAGTGGATCATGTTCCTGAAAAAGCCGTTGGAAGAGCTGGCGGCTGTCATCAGCAATGCAGTCCACAGCGTCAATCCGGAAATGACGGTCGGGGTCATGGTTCCCTGTCTGCACTGCACAACGCTTTATGACTATGATCTGCCGAAAATGGCACGGATCTTCCAGCCGGAAGGCAAACTTCTGCTGCGCCCCTGTATCGGACCTTACAGTGACCGCGACCGTCAGCAGATCGTGCCGGGTCTGTTCTACATGGAAACCATCGGACACATCATGGGCGATTCTGCCGAATACACGCCGGAAATCGAAACCACTCCCTTTACCCGCTTCTCAAAGAGCATGGAAGTCATCCGGTTCCACATCTCCCAGGGGATCATCAACCGGATGTTCAACCCGGCGATCTCTGCTTGCGGATATGTGGGAAACAGCCCGTTCTTTGAACCGGAAATCGCCAAAATGCTCAAACGGGAAAAGCCCTACTTTGAAGCATTGCGGAAAATCGCTTCGGAACGCGGCACCAAAAAGGGAGTCGGCTTGAGATATCACCGGAGTTCCGCTTTGAATACGCCCAATATGTACTCCGCCATCTCGGACTATTATCTCCCGGCATTCGCTCACCACGATTTCCTCGCCAACAGCGGATTCTGTCTGACTTATGACAAATCCCCCGTGACATTCCTTGCCGGAGACAGTGTTTATTCCTTCTCCGATGAACAGCTCATGGAATATCTCAAAGGAAATCTGATCCTTGATTCCGTTGCAGCCAAAGCATTTGCGGACCGCGGGCTTCTGGAGTACACCGGAGCAAGCACGGCAAAGATGGATGTCCCCTTCGGCGCAGAATACTTCTCCGATCCGGAATACTGCGGAGAATATGCCGGAACTTACGGCCCGCTGAAAGATACTCCGCTGAGCGATGTCCAGAAGATCGTTGATGTTCAGGAAGGTGCAAAAGTTCTTTCCGAACTGACCAACCACGATCTGGAAACCATCTGTCCGGCAATGACCATCTTTGAAAACAAACTGGGCGGAAAAGTCGCTGTCATGGCTCTCCGTGTGGGACCTGCCGCATACGATCTGCGCCACTTCATCAGCTATCAGAAACAGCTGCTCATGCGGAACATTCTGAACTGGATGGATCCCATGGCGATCCCCGCTTTCGTGGAAGATCCCGCCTGCTTCGCCGTTCAGTATTTCGACAACGGAAAAGATGTCCTCATCGGGCTTACCAATACGTCCTATGATATCGCCCATGAATTGACCATCTCCTTTACCGACAAGGCATTGGATCCGGAAAACGGAAAATATCTCCGGGAAGATGGAGAACTCCGTCCGTTCTCTGAAATCGCGGTCAAACTGGATAACGGAAAATGGAAGATCACGAAAGATCTTTCCATCTTCCACTACTTTGCAATTCAAATTCCGAAGAAAGGATAAAACAAATGAAACATCTCATCACATCACTGCTGCTTGCGGCATGTGTTCTGCCTCTTTCCGCAGAAGTTCTGAAAAATGATACTTTTGCAAAGAATCTCCGCGGCTGGAACGCTCCGGCTTACTGGGCTGGAAAAGTCTCTAAAGTAAAAGTTGACGGCAAAGACTGTCTGCTTCTGGAATCCGGCAAACGGAATGACGAACTTTTCGGCAGAGCGTTGGGCTACAACAGAAATATCAATTATTTCCCCGGCGATACTGTTAAAATCACTGTCAAAGCAAAAGGCGAAGGGAAACTTGCCTGCGGTGCACTTGCCTATCATTTCGGAAAAGGTCAGCCCAACTATTGCCGTGACGGAGCAAGAGATCTCACCTCTGAGTTCCAGACTTTCACATTCACCTGCAAGCTGAATGAACGGTTTGAAAAACTTCTTTCTTTCATTGAAGTTCAGGGTGTCGGGAAAGTTTATGTGGAATCTTTCCACATGGAAACCGTCGTCCCTGCAGCCGGTTCCGTGAAGTCTGATAAAGATATCCAGATGGCTTCTGTCAAAAATCCGGTCAAAGCAGTCACATTTTCAACCAGCTTCAAGAATCAGGAATTTACCATTTCTCTGAAAAACGGAAATAACGTCACTTATCAGAAAGTCAAAGCTGATTCCAATGGAAAAATCTCTGTTGCAACTGAAAAATTGACACCCGGATTCTGGGAAATTTCTGCGTCCAACAACGGAAAAAATGCCATTGCCTATGTAGAGGTCCAGCCGGAAACTATCTATCAGGCAACAAACGACACCGCAAAGAAAATCAAACTCGCCAAACCGGTAAGAGTTCTTTTCCTCGGAGACTCTCTCTCCGACTTCTATCGCGGCTATAACTACATCGACCGCATCAGTTTCTGGGTCAACAAGTACAATCCCGGAAAATTCACCTTCCGCAACGCCGGAGTCGGCGGAGATTTCTGCAAACGCATGGAAGACCGCTTGAACGGTGCTCTGGTCAAGAGAAATTATGCGTACAGACAGAATATGTACAACGGTCTTTTCGATGAAAAGTTTGATATCATCTTCCTGTTTCTCGGACAGAATGATACCAGATCGTTCCGCAAGACAAACTTCACCAAGCAGGAAACCCCGCCGGCATTGCAGCAAAAATGCCTGACCAATATCTGCAAGATCCTCAAGAGCAAATTCCCCCAGGCGAAGATCATCATGATCGCACCCTCCCCCTCCTATGAAAAACTGTTCCTGGATCGCGCAAAGAAATGGAATCCTTCCATCAATATGGTAATGTACGGAAAGAAAGATCTGGTTGATCTCTACCATGCGGAAAACAAAAAATTCTGCGCTGCCAATAACATTCCTTACATCGACATTCTCTCTGTCATGCGGGCTGCACCCTCCATCAAGGATCTTTATGTTTCAGATGGAGTTCACCTGAGTCCTCTCGGCGGCAGAGTGATTGCGGATGAAATTCTGAAATTCCTTGCAAAATAAGCATTTTGTAAAAGTTTTTCACTTGGAGCAATGGAAAAACCTTCCATTGCTCTTCCTTTTTTTAAAGTATGATTTGTAATGTATGGAGGCTATGCTATATTAGCGATAATGAAGGGATTTTTAAGCAGAGGTATCTTATGAAAATTGCTGTCTGTATCAAGCAGGTTCCGGGGACGGCACAGGTCGAAATTGACCCCGTAACCGGTGTTTTGAAACGGGATGGTGTGGAATCAAAGATGAATCCATACGATCTTTACGCATTGGAAACCGCTCTGCGGTTCAAACAGGAATACGGTGCAGAGCTGACCGTTATTACAATGGGACCGCCCCAGGCACAGGCTGTCATCAGAGAAGCCTTTATGATGGGAGTCGATCACGGTTTTCTGCTCTCCGACCGCAGATTCGGCGGGGCGGATGTTCTTGCAACGTCCTACACCATCTCTCAAGGACTGCGTGCCACCGGGGATTTTGATCTCATCATTTGCGGAAAACAGACCACTGACGGCGACACCGCTCAGGTTGGTTCCGAACTGGCAGAATTTCTTGATATCCCCCATGTGACCAGTGTCTGCAAAGTTCATGGGATCGACACCGACGGGATCACGGTCGACCTGGATCTTCCGCTGCATATCCAGACCGCAAAAGTCAAGTTCCCCTGTCTGATCACTGTGGAAAAAGGAATTTTTGAACCCAGACTGCCTTCTTACAAGCTGAAACTTGCCACCGCTGACCGGGAAATCAAGGTTCTGACTCTTGACGATCTGACCGATAAGGATCCGGCGCATTACGGGTTGAACGGTTCTCCGACTCAAGTCAAACGGATTTTCCCGCCGGAACACTCCACCACACGGGAAATGTGGGATGGCGAAAACGATGAACTGAGCAGCCGTCTTTTCCGTTTTCTCAATGACAACAAATATCTTCAGCAGTTGAGGTGATCTATGCCGCATATTGAAATTCATCAGGATAAAGCGGCGGGCAGACAGCAGGAGCTGGTGTCTCTCTGTCCTTTCGGAGCCATCGAAAACACCGATGGCAAGCTCTCCATCAGCGCAGCCTGCCGGATGTGCCGTCTGTGCATCAGAAAAGGGGATGGCGTTTTTGAATTTGTGGAAGATTCCGCTCCCGGCGTGGATAAATCCCTGTGGAAAGGGATTGCCGTTGTTGCCGAAATCGAAGAGGGCGATATTCACCCTGTGACCTTTGAGTTGATCGGAAAAGCAAAAGAGCTTGCCGCGAAGGTGAATGATCCGGTTTATTGTCTCATGATCGGTTCCGGAATCAGCGAAAAAGCGAATCTGCTGCTGGAATATGGTGCGGATGAAGTTTTCGTTTACGATCAGGAGGAACTGAAACATTTCCGGATCGAACCTTATACTGCAGTCATGGAAGATTTTATCAATCGGATCAAGCCTTCTTCTGTGCTGGTCGGCGGAACTCCTGCCGGACGTTCTCTTGCCCCCCGCGCTGCCGCCCGGTTCCGTACCGGCCTGACCGCTGACTGCACGAAACTTGACATTTCTGAAAGCACCGATCTTGACCAGATCCGTCCCGCTTACGGCGGAAATATCATGGCACACATCAACACTCCGCGACACCGTCCGCAGTTCGCGACGGTCCGTTACAAGATTTTCTCCATTCCGCAGAAGAAAGCGAATCCGGATGGCAAGATCCACGCCTGTTCATTAGCACCGGAAAAGCTGAGATCCGGAATCGAAATTACCAAAACGGAGTGGAAGAGTCTGGAAAAAGGAATTGAGGAAGCTGAAGTTCTGGTAGTTGCCGGACGGGGCGTGAAGAAAGCGGAAGATATCGCTATGCTTCAGGAACTTGCATCGCTTCTCGGCGGAAAAGTCGCTTCCACCCGTGCCGTTGTGGAAGCCGGCTGGGTCGATGCCCGCTGCCAGATCGGGTTGAGCGGACGTACCGTGAAACCGAAACTTCTAATCACCTGCGGAGTTTCCGGGGCGATCCAGTTCGTTGCCGGCATGAACAGTTCTGAAAAAATCATTGCGATCAACACAGATGAAAACGCGCCGATCTTCAATGTGGCGCATATCGGGATCAAAGGCGACCTCTACAAAATCGTACCTGAATTGATCCGTCAGATCAAAGAATCCAGAGGGGAGGCGTAATCATGGCATATCCTTATAAGAAATTTTCCGCAGAAGATTTGGCAGTCCTGCAGGCGATTTGCGGTACGGAACGGGTCATTCCCAGTGAAAAGATCGGGGAAGATTATACTCATGACGAACTTTCCGGGACCTGCAGCCGTCCGGATGTGCTGGTAAAAGCTCTCTCCACAGAAGAAGTTTCCGCTGTCATGAAGTACGCTTCTGCCAACAATATTCCGGTAACACCGCGCGGTTCCGGAACGGGGCTTGTGGGCGGTTCCGTTGCCCTCTGCGGCGGGATCATGCTTGATCTGACTCTCATGAATCATTTTCTTGAGCTGGATGAAGAGAATATGACTCTCACACTGGAACCCGGTGTTCTGCTCATGGAAGTGGGAAAATATGTGGAAGCCTCCGGCTTGTTCTATCCGCCTGACCCGGGGGAAAAGACAGCCACCATCGGCGGGAATATCAACACGAACGCAGGCGGGATGCGCGCGGTGAAATACGGTGTTACCCGTGATTATGTCCGCGGCTTGGAAGTGGTTCTTGCCAATGGAGAGATCATCAATCTGGGCGGAAAAGTCGTGAAAAACAGCTCCGGCTACAGTCTGAAAGATCTGATGGTCGGCTCTGAAGGGACTCTCGGGATCGTGACCAAAGCAATTTTGCGTTTGCTGCCCCTGCCGAAACATAAGATCAGCCTGCTGGTTCCCTTCCCGGATCTTCCTTCTGCGATCAAGGCGGTTCCCACTGTGATCCGTGCAAGTTCCATTCCCACGGCAGTTGAATTTATGGAACGGGAAGTGATTCTGGCGGCGGAAGAGTTTCTTGCCCGGAAATTCCCGGATAACACCTCCGATGCCTACCTGCTTCTGACTTACGACGGAGCAAGCAAAGAGGAAGTCGATCTTGCATGGGAAGAAGCTGCTGAGATCTGTCTGAAATGCGGTGCGCTGGATGTCTTCATTTCCAACACGCAGGAACGGAACGAGTCTATCTGGTCGGCGCGCGGTGCATTTCTGGAAGCGATCAAAGCCTCCACTACAGAAATGGATGAATGCGACGTTGTTGTTCCCCGGAGAAATGTTGCTGAATTTGTGCTGTATTCCCACGCATTGCAGCAGAAACATAATGTCCGGATCCGTTCATTCGGTCATGCCGGAGATGGAAACCTGCATATTTATGTTCTGAAAGATTCTCTTGACGAAGCTGCATGGAAAGTAAAACTGAAAGAAGTCTTTGCAGATCTTTATGCCAAAGCCGATGAGCTTGGCGGAAAAGTCAGCGGAGAACACGGGATCGGCTATGCGAAAAAGCCCTATCTTGCAGAATCGCTCAGCAGGGAGGAAAAAATATTGATGCAGGGAATCAAGGCGGCGTTCGACCCGAAAAACATTCTCAATCCCAACAAACTTTTTTCTGAAAACGCCTGAACGGAATAAGTAAAACAGCTGTCTCAAAGAAGCGGAGGTCATGCAATGACAATACTGCTTCTTTTGAGTACAATCGTTTTTATTATTCTTTTGACGGCATTCTGGAAGATCCATCCGCTCCCGGTTTTGCTGCTGGGAGCGTTTCTGTTCGGAGTCTGTTCCGGATATGGTGTTTCTGAAACGCTGAGGCTGCTTTCTGCCGGATTCGGGAATACGATCCGGGGGATCGGGCTGATCATCATTCTCGGGACAGTCATCGGTGCATTCATGGAACAGCGGGGAGCCTTGCGGCTCATTGCCGAAAAAGTCGTCGGAACGCTGGGAAAGAAAAAATCGCCCTTTGCCATGGGGATCGTCGGGTTCATCATCTCCACCTGCATTTTCTGCGATTCTGCCTTTATTATTCTGATCGGGATTTGGAAAAAGATCAGCCGGATCGCAAAATTACCGATGGCGGTGGGAGCTCTTGCTTTAAGTCTGGGATTGCTCTCATCCCATTGTTTTGTACCGCCCATGCCAGGTCCGGTTGCAGCGGTTTCGGTTCTTGGAGCTGACTTCGGAAAAGTTCTTCTCTTCGGGATCCCTGCGGCATTGACAGCCACGATTGCAGGCTATTTTTATGCTGTCCTCGCCGGAAAAAATGAAGTTCTGAAAGAGACAGAAGAAGAAATCCCGGAAGAAAGCAGAGAAGAACAGCTGTTTCGTCACCATTGGAGCATTGCATTTCTTCCGATCATCGTTCCGTTGTTTCTGATCGGGCTTTCCAGTTTTTCCGGTTTATTCAGAGGGAGTCTTCCGGAGAAATTTTATCAGGTTCTGACTGTTCCGGGCAATCCGGTTGCGGCACTTTTCATCGGGGCAGTCATTGCGATTTTTGTAATCGGGAAATACCAGAAGAAGGAACTCATGACCGATGGATTATTCGGGCGGGCTGTACTGAATGCCGCAAATATTCTGATGATCACAGGCTCAGGCGGAGCATTCGGAGAAGTTCTGAAACGCATTGATTTCAAATATCTTTTACCGGAAAACATCGGAAATATCGGAATTTTTGCGATCTTGATCCCGTTGTTGTTTGCCGCCGTTCTGAAAATCGCACAAGGCTCTTCCACACTTGCGATCCTGACCGCCGCAAGTGCAACAGTTCCTTTATTGGAACCGCTGGGTTTGACCTCACCTGCGATGCGGGCATTGACCTGCTGCGCTGTCTGCTGCGGTTCCATGATCGTTTCCCATACAAACGACAGTTATTTCTGGGTCGTTACAAAATTTTCCGGCATGAGTGTCCGGCAGGGATTGAAACTGCAGACCATCGGAACGCTTGTTTCCGGAGCAGCAGCGGCATTGATCCTCTTACTTTTTGCAATCATTATCCGGAACTGACCTGAAAAGCAGTTTTTCCAGAAGCCAGTAACAAAACTCTCCCACTTTGGAAAAACGGATCAGCTGATAGAATTTACTCACCAGAAAATAAGAGAGCACACCGGCAGCAAAGAGTCCAAGTGTAACAGCAGCAAATCTCCCAACGATCTGAAAGGCACTCATCGGAACCTGATTTTTCTGAACAATAAACTCATCCCAGATAACGGGATGACACTGGAAGAGATAAATCCCGAAAGAATAAACGCTGAGAAATGCGATCACTTTCTGAACTTTCGGATTTTCTATTCTGATCTTGGAAAACAGCAATAAAAGACAAACTGCTTCCAGTACACAGAACGGGGACAGATAATCAATAAAAGAATTTTTATGCAAAGAAAAATGTGATGCAGCTCTTGCAATCGCCGGAATGGAATATCCATAGAAAAAGAGGAACGGGAAAACAGCACCGATAACAGCTCCGATAATCAGAATTGCCGTATGATGTTTCCATTGCAGGATTCGCGGCGCAAGAGTTTGTAAAACCTGTCCCCAGCAAAAACAAACCATCAACCAGATGGCAGAATAACCATTGCTGAAGCAATAAAATGGAGAAGTGTATTCCAATGGATATAAGAAACTGAAAACAAAGAATGTTACAACAAAAAATAATATCTGTTCCCTGACAGAAAAACGGGAAATGATTCCGGAAAGGAGAGGCATGAATAAAAACAGTCCGATATATGCCCCTGCATACCATAAATCACGGATATAAAAAAATGATTTGAACAATTCCGGTTCATACTTTATCCCGGGGAAAATCTGTATCAGAGTAAAATAGAGTACTACGCAGAATAAAACAGTTTTCCCCCAGAAATCAAACAATTTCTGAAACCATTTTTTATCATATCCCATCCGCCCGGAAGATGTAAGATAACCGGTCAGAAGAGCAAAACAGTTTGCTCCGCAATAACAAACCGCCTCTGCGAACCATCCTGTATAATAGACAGAAGGACGTGCATCATACGGCAATTTCAAATAGAAAAAATTTACATGCAGAACCGTGATCATCAGCATCGCAAGAAGCCGATACAGATCCAACCCGCAATTCCGTTCACCTGTCATCCTTTTTTTCCTCGAATTTTTTCATGATACTTCGTACGCTTGCCGCAAAAATCGAACCTGAAATATTGTGCCATACGCTGAAAATCGCTCCGGGAAGAGCACTGCTGATCCCGAAAAACTGTTTTGATAATGCAGCCGCCAAACCGGAATTCTGCATCCCGGTTTCAATGGCGATCGTAACTGCTTCCTTGTGGGAGCAGTGCAGCAGTTTTGAAAGAAAATATCCCAACGCCATACCGATCCCGTTGTGCAGGATCACCGCAACCAGAATCAACCAGCCGGAACGCTTGACCGCATTGGCATTCAATGCCATGATGATCGCAATCACAAACACGATCCCCAATACAGAGACAAACGGACAAACTTTATTCAGGATCACTTCCTTTCCCCGCATCAGACGGTTGATCAGAAGCCCGACTGCAACCGGAAGTGCAACGATCAGAAGAATGCTCTTGAACATTTCCCAGACAGGCACATCAACTGTCTGACCGAGATACAGAGCGGACAACAGAGGGGTCAGAAAGATTCCGCCGACTGTCGAACAGGCTGTCATTGTAATGGAAAGCGCAACATCCCCGCCAGCAAGATAGGCAATCACATTAGATGCAGTCCCGCCGGCAACAGAACCGACCATGACAAGTCCGATCATCTGATCTTTCGGAAGATGAAGCAGCAGAGCAATCACATAAGCCGCAAGGGGCATGATCCCGAACTGAAGGACAAAACCAACGATCACTGCTTTCGGCTTCCGGATGGATTCCGCAAAATCTTTAACGGAAAGAGTCGCGCCCATCCCAAGCATAATAAAACCGAGCAGTGGAACGATCAGAAAACCAAGCGGAGTCAGCACCGATGGAAACAGGCAGGCGAAGACGGAACAAACCACCGCCAGTACAGGGAAAAGTTTGACCGTCAGCGTAATCATTTCAGCAGGAACTCCAGATCTTCCATGGTGATATGACGCATCGCCTCTGTCGGTGTTTCCACCAGATTTTCGAACAGTTCCGCTTTCCGTTTCTGCAGTTCCAGAACTTTTTCTTCAATGGAATCTTTCACGATCAGCTTGATGCAGTTCACTGATTTTGTCTGTCCGATACGGTGTGACCGGTCTGCCGCCTGAGCTTCTGCTGCCGGGTTCCACCAGGGGTCATAAATGATCACCGTATCAGCGGAAGTCAGGTTCAAACCAACGCCCCCGGCTTTCAAGCTCAGGAGGAACACCGGAATATTCGGATTTTTATTGAACCGGTCCACATGTTCCATACGGTTCTGCGTGGAGCCATCCAGATATTCATACCGCAATCCTGCAGAATCCATCCAGTTCCGGACGATCCGCAGGAGAGAGGTAAACTGGCTGAACAGCAGCACTTTGTGTCCGCTGTCGATAGATTCCATCAGCAATTCGCGAAGCAAGTCGATCTTTGCGGAGCCGGGGATCCCGGACATTCCTTCGAAGTAAGTTTCCGGCAGAAGTTCCGGAGCACAGCAGATCTGGCGCAGCCGCAAAAGCGCGGAAAGCATCTCAAACTGAGAGTTCCGGGTCTGTTCGGGATTCTTCTTGTATTCTTCAAAAAGTCTCCGGCTTTCCGACAGGAATTTTTCGTAAAAAGCCCGCTGCTCCGCCCCCATTTCACAGCAGAGTGCCTGTTCCTGTTTCGGCGGCAATTCTTTGTGAACATCAGATTTCTTTCTGCGGAGCATAAATGGAGCCATCCGGGAAGCGAGTTCTGCATCGGCACCGGCTGAGGCATTCACGATATAACGGTTCCGGAACGAGTTCAAAGATCCCAGGAAGCCGCTGTGGAGGAAATCAAAAATCGACCAGAGATCTTCCGGTGAGTTTTCCAGCGGAGTACCCGTCAAAACAAGTTTATGAGCTGCGGAAATGGATTTACAGCTCTGGGCATTTGCCGTAGCGGGATTTTTGATATGCTGAGCTTCATCCAGGATCAGATAACGGAACGGGATCGGCTTGATCTGCTCCACATCACGGCGGACAAGGCTGTAAGAGGCAATGCAGATATCGTACTGTCCGGCGTTTTTCCAAAGCTGTTTCCGGTCATTTCCGGAGACTACAAGCACCTTCAGATCCGGGATGAACTTCTCCGCCTCGCGCGCCCAGTTGTCGATCAAACTTGTAGGACAAATGATGAGTGCCGGAAGATTGTCTGTCGGCTCCGATGCAAGGAGTGCAAGGGTCTGGATCGTCTTACCAAGCCCCATTTCGTCGGCAAGCACCAGATTGCAGCCGCGTTTTTTCATGGCTGACATCCAGAGGACACCCTGTTTCTGATAGTTTCTCAAATCGCCCTTGAAGAGAGGAATATTGAGTTCACCCGGTTCTTTGGAAGAGATTCCTGCGGCATCTTCCATAGTGAGTTTCATCCGGAGAAATTCCACCGGAACAGCACCGGGCAGCCCATCACCGAGTTTTGTCCAGAAATATACTGCCGGACGCATGATCCGCAGGACTTCGCCCCTGGAATGGTTCCGCCGGGTGATCTTTGTTGTGACATTGGAAACGATATCAGAAAGACCTGCCGCAAATTTCTGCAGCTGAGGCGGGATCTTCAGGAACATTCCTTTTCCTGCTTCCAGGAAGAGTTCATTCCGCTCGGCAGCCTCAACAAGAGTATCCCAGGGAACCTTTATAGAACCGCTCCGGATCTCCACATTCAAATCAAAATAGTCTGCAGTCTCTTCGCAGATGGTGCAGTCAATATGAAGAACAGAAGAGTCGCCGCAAAGAGCCATGAGATTGGAAGACATGGCGAACTCTTTCTGTTCAGCCAGCCATCTGGGCAGGACCTCATCCACAAACACCGCGATCGCTTCCTTATCGGAAAGCACCAGTTTGGTTCTTCTTCCGGAAGAGGTGGAGGAACGCTTCAGCTGAAACCCGAAATTGAGAAGTTTTTCCATTTCCGCACGTTCCCCGGCAGTATCACGGAGCCAGAAACTTCCGCCCTGAGAAGCATAACGTTCCTGATCGCCCGGACAAAGCAAGCCGGAATAGTTGTAGAGCAATTCGATTTCCAGCGTATTGTCCGGCTTGATCCGTGCTTCATAATAAGGAATAAAATGACGGTGGTGGACTTTCACTTTTCTTGTTTCAATAACCTGGAACGGAAGACCTTGTGTCGTAAGAAGCGTTTCCACGGTCTTCTTATCGCAGGGCTGGATCGTGGTCCGCAGAAAATTTCCGATCCAGAGGACATCCGCCTGGGCACCGATCCACCAGTATTCCCCAAGCATCCCAACCCAGCATCCGGCACGCCCTGTGATCACTTTCACATCCCGCAGCGGCAAAGGCACTCCATTTACAATCACGGCTGAACGGAGAATACAATCCGGACCGTTATCTTCCACAAGCAATGCCGGCAATGCAGGGGTCCGGTGGATCACAACTTTCTCTTTCCGGCGGAAAAATCTCTGGAACCCGACAAGACAGTGAAAGAATTCAGCAGTCTGTTCCGCATCAAGAGAGAGCCTGGAACCATCCTGCTGCGCGTTGATGGAAAGATACCGGATCAGCTGGCGGTCCTGAGGAGGAAATGAGTTAAGCTGCAGGGAGACCGCAAGAGCCTTTCCGAACTGGAGCTGGCGCAAGTTGTTGTAATTCCCGGCATATTGTCTGCCATTGTAATTGAGCGTCACCTGAAAAGCGATCCGCTCCCATTTACTGGGCATGTGCGGGAACTCGCTTTCAGTGGAGATGGTCACAGAAGCCGCCTGGGGAGTCAAAACCTGCTTCAGCAAAGTGGGAAGTTCCGTAAACTTCAAACCGGCATAGAGTGCAGGAGAATCCTCTTCAAACTTCTCTTTCGGCTTGATCGTATATTTTGCATGATAAAGACAAGCTGCCACAGCGTGCATACAGAATGTGTTTGCGTTCTGGGTACAGGTGCACTCCGACTTGTAAGGTCCGTGCGGGAATCCCTGAACTTCCACGCGGGAGATCACGCCCTTGCTGTCGCGGCAGACTGCCCGGACCACGCCGGGATCAGCTTCATAACAGCAGATCACTTCATTGGCATGAATGATCGCTTTTGCCTTTTTAAACGTATCTTTAGAGGAACGCTGCATCAGCATTCCTTCAAAACTCAATGTCTTCTTATCTTCTTTCTTAGCCATTTCCCACTTCCGCTCCTGCGGCAACTTCTCAAAAAAGATACCGCTGATACTTTCTTATCCGATCATATCATAGATAAAGATTCGAGCAATATAGCATTTCAACCGGTGATATTCAAAGAAAAAATGAAAAAAAAACAGAAAAAAAACAGCTTTTTATGAAAAATTCATGAAAATCTATGAAAAAGAGCATCTTTTTGCACTTTTTTTTATTTTTCCGCTTCCTTTTTTCATAAATGATGATATATTACCATGATGGCGACATTTTGCCTAATTTAAAATCCGGTAAAGAAAGAGAGAAAAAGATGAAACCGAAGTACGAAAGCCCCGCCCGCACCAATCCTGCAAAGCGGGAATGGATTGAGAAGGAATTAACGGCAGCTCCAGCATGGTGTTCCGTCGACTTGCGCGACGGCAATCAGGCGCTTCCGCTTCCCATGAATCCAGCCCGCAAACTTGAGTACTTCAAGCTTCTTACCTCCATCGGATTCAAAGAAATTGAAGTAGCGTTCCCCTCAGCATCTCAGGACGATTTCGATTTCGTCCGCGAACTCATCGAAGGGAACCACATTCCTGAAGGCGTAAAAATCGGCGTACTGACTCAGATGAGAGAGTCTCTCATCCGCCGCACAGTCGAATCTCTGAAAGGGGTCAAACAGGCAGTCCTCCATGCTTATCTGGCAACCTCCGACCTCCACGGTCAGATCGTGTTCGGAAAAAAGCATGACGAACTGATGAAAATGGCGATCGAAGGAACAAAACTCGTCAGAAAATGCGTGGAAGAAGCCGGAATGATCGACCGGATCACCTACGAGTTCTCCCCTGAAGAGTTCACCGACACCGATCCCGATTTCGCTGTGGATATCTGTACCGCTGTCCGCGAAGCATGGGGCGAAACCACAAAGGAAACGTTCATTCTGAACTTGCCCGCAACCGTGGAACGCAGACCGCCCTGGCATTACGCTGATATGGTGGCTTACTTCCTCAAACACTATCCCTATGCTGATACAACAACCGTCAGTGTTCACTCCCATAATGACCAGGGGTGTGCAGTTGCATCCACAGAAATGACCCTGCTGGCAGGGGCAGAACGAGTGGAAGGAACCCTCTTCGGTCATGGTGAAAGAACCGGTAACGTTGACCTCTGCACCATCGCAATGAACCTGCAGTCCATGAACATCGAAACAGGTTTGGATTTCTCCAATCTGCCGAAAATCGTTCAGATCGTGGAAGAAGCAACGGGACTGGAAGTCCATGAACGGCATCCCTACGCCGGACAGCTGGTCTTCACTGCATTCTCCGGTTCCCATCAGGATGCCATCCGCAAAGGTTTGGAAAAACGGAAAGATTCTCAGGAACTCTTCAATGTTGACTGGAAAGTTCCCTATCTTCATATCGACCCCGCAGATGTGGGCAGAAGCTATGAAAAACTCATCCGGATCAACAGCCAGTCCGGCAAAGGCGGCGTCGTTTACGTTCTGGAACATGAATACGGGATCTATCCGCCCAAAGGAATGCATCCCGAAATCGGAACGGCTGTCCAGCATTATACCGACCGCACCGGCGAAGAGGTGGACTCCAGGAAGCTCATCAATATTTTCGACGATGCCTTCGTCAACGTGAAAGGACCTTTGGAACTGGTGAAGTTCGGACGGATCCATCACGAGAACGAAGCAGAAGACAATGCAGTGATCTCTGTCTCCCTCACCATCCGCTACAATGGAAAAGAGATGGAAGTCAAAGGCAGCGGAAACGGTCCGATCTCAGCTACGGTACACGCCATCCGCAATGAAGCCGGGATCTATGACTTCATTCTGGAAGACTTCTCCGAACGGACCCTCGGCAGCAACGCTGATGCAAAGGCGATCGCTTTCGTCGGGATCCGTAAAAAGAACGATGGCAAGATCCTTTACGGTGTCGGAGAACACTCCAACATCGATCAGGCTGCCATGCTCGCGCTGTTCACCGCAATCAACAAAGCAATGAACGATGATGTGAAATAAGGATCAACGGGAATGAAAAACTCCAAAGTCATAATCATCCTGATCGCAATTCTGCTGCTTCACGGCATAGTACTTGCTCTGGTTCTCTCAAACGGCTGTTCCGGTAAAGAGAACAGGGAAGAGGAAAAGCAGGAACAGGCACAGGACGATACCGGAACAAATTCCGGTTCGGGTACTGATGATAAGCCGTCAGCAGCAGAACTCAGGCGTCAGGCGATGGATGCGATCCGGAAACCCTATGATTATTCCGGAGCAGTAACCGGAAATATTCCCGGCATGAAATCTGCTCTTCCGGGGAAATCCGGAATCGTTATTGATTTGGAGACCCGGAGAGTACTTTGGAGCAGAAATGCAAAACAGGCGGTTCCCATTGCTTCCATGACAAAACTGATGACGATTCTGGTTGCATACGAAATCGTTACAGATCCTTCCAGCGGCGTTACGCTTCGGACACCTGTCAAGGTTTCTGTCGCAGCCTACAAGATCGGCGGAAGTCAAGTCTATCTTGATCCGAAGGAAACATTTACGATTGAAGATCTCATGAAAGCGGCTTCAATCAAGAGTGCCAACGATGC
>JAFTJI010000200.1 GCA_017456495.1 Lentisphaeria bacterium
ATTGGGCGATCTTTTCCGCAAACTCGGCAATTTGCGGAATTTGGAAGATGAAAGGGAGGAAAGTGATCCGGAATACAAGCGTTTTCTTAAAACTTCCATCGTTACCGCCCGCAGTGCCCCGGCGCACCGCCGGGTGATCCACACGCTCCGCAGCTGGAACATCACCGTTGATGAAACCCATTTCCTGGGCGGCATGGATAAAGGCAGAATATTGGAAACGCTGAAGCCGCATATTTTCTTTGACGATCAGCAGCATCCGCATCTGGATGCCGCACACAAGTTTACACCGTCTGTGCATATACCTTTCGGTGTGGCGGCAAAGAAATAAAATAGGCTGAATATGCCGGATAAGCTGGATAATTGATAAACGATGCTTTACTATTTGCACACATTCAGTGATTTTTTTGGGGCCATTACGGCTGTTTGAGTATATCACATTTCGTGCCGGAGGTGCATTTTTTACCGCATTTCTATATCCGTTTTCTGTTCTCCAAATACCAAATCTATATTGGAAATAGAGATTAATTCATCAACACAGTGCCGTAATCAGCCATGCTCAAGACCTGATATCCGTTGTCATGAAGATATTTCATGTGATCCGCAAATATTTCCGGATCAGTCGTGCAGTGTTCATGGGCGATATCCGGGACTCCGTGATAAAGCAGTACCAGGGCTGCATCTTCTCTTGTTCCGAGCAGTTCCAGCCCCTCCCGGAAATTGTTCAACTGTTTGTTGCATACAGAATAACATGGAATCCGCAGCGGATCGGTTTCTTTTGTCCATAAACTGTGTTCTGTTGTGCGGGCATAGCGGATCCCGTGATCCGGAAGAAGTTTTGCGGCATTTTCTGCGTAAGGTCCGCCGGGATATGCGAAGGATACCGGAGAAGGTGCGCCGGTATTTTTGATCAAATCATTCATCAAAGAGATCTCGCTGCGGCATTCAGGATCACTCAGGATACGCAGATCCGGGTGATTCATGGTGTGGTTTCCGAGTTCAAAGCCCCGCTTATAAAAAGCAACTATTTCCGTTTTTGTCAAATGGGCATTGGGTGTCTCAAACCAGCATTCCGGCTGAGAAATGAAAAAAGTTGCACCGAATCCATATTTTTCCAGGATCGGAACAACAATTTCCAAATGACTTCTGCAGGCATCATCAAAGGTAAGTACAATTGTTTTCATCGTTAGATATCCTCTTGTTTTTCTTCCGGAGGCTCCCAGCTGAAACGGGGTCTGGCTGGGGGCGCGTGTCTGTATTTATTTCTGAATTTTCCCGGTGTTATACCGTATTTCCGTTTGAACGCCTTCACCAGATAGTTCGCATCATAAAATCCGCAATCTCTGGCAAGTTCTTCCAAAGACTGTTCGCTGGTATAAAGCATGTCAGTGACTTTCTGCAGGCGCAATGAAAGGATATATTCCGAGGGTGCCAATCCTGTGAGAGAATGAAATTTTTTCGTAAAGCCGCTGATGCACATCCCGGAATTCTGAGCCAGAGTTTTAACGGAATATTGTTTTTCCGGATTATTTTCGATATCTTTGATCGTATCCAGCAATTTTTTGCTGACAGGAGCATTGTTGCGGATATTTTCAGGGGTGATCGGTTCTTTCCGCAACAGGATCAAAAGGATTTGAAGAAGTATGTTTTTGGATTCAAGTTTATAACCCGGACGGCGGTGTATTATGACCTGAGTAAGAGATTCGATCATATTATCAATGGCTTTTCTTTCCATTGCGTTCAGCCGGATGTGAGGGCGTTTTCCCGGGATGCGTTCGCCGAAAAAAGTGTGATAGGAGCTGAGTTCCCGCAGTTCTTTCATTTCATTGGCAATCAGACTTTTTGAGAAAATCAAATTGGAAAAATAAGCTCCGTCACCATTTTCATAAGAGTGTCTTTCCCGGGGAAGAATCGAAAAACAATCCCCTTGCATCAGACAATAAGTGCTTTTTTCATTTCCGGAGTAAAGAGTATGGATCGCTGATCCCCGCTGAAAAATGACGATTTCTATAAAATCATGGGAATGTAAAGGGACTTTTGTATGCAATGATGTGGGAACGACACTCAGAGAAAAATCTTCAGATCCGAAGTTGGAAAACTTTTCTTTTTTCATTGTGAAAAAATCTCCATGTTTAATTAAAAATGGCTTTTTATACAAAATAATATAACTTTGATCCGCCAGAATTCAATTTAAAAAATAAAAAAACAAGAAAAATATTTTGCATGATATTACTATTTTTTTAAAGAAACGAGTTATGCAAAAAAGATGTTTAATGTTATATTGATTGCAAGATAAAAAGTAAAATTTTGCAGTAAAAGAAAGAATAAAGAATACTGTTCTCAAAAAGAACAAAACAAAAAAACTGAAGGAGAGGAATGATGCGAACATCAAAACAAAACAGGAAAAACTTCACCTTGATTGAATTGCTTGTCGTGATTGCAATCATTGCAATTCTGGCAGGGATGCTGCTTCCGGCATTGAACCAGGCACGGGAAAAAGGGCGAGCTGCAAGCTGTACCAGCAATTTGCACAACACTTATCTGACGGCGCGTCAGTATTTGGATGACAACGGTGAATTCTGGCCAAATGACAATTGCCAGGTTCCCCGCAACGAAGGGAACTGCTGGTGGCCGTACCGTCTGAGCATTGCAGGATATCTTACATACAAAGCAAACAGTGCAAATGAATTGCGCTACGTTGATATGGCTGCGAATCGTTGTCCCTCAGTTCCCTACGATGTGACACAGCTTAATACTTATCAGACATACGCTTCTTCCTACAACGTCTATAATGCTTCCACACAGCCCTGGCATGGTTATGTTCTGAAAGATGTTTTCAGGCGCACCAACGGCGGCACATCGGTCTCACCTTCCAACATTATGCTTCTCATGGATGCTTTCCAGAGACCCGGAAACACAACAGCAAGTGCTTGTAATGTGATCCAGAACAACAGCAAGGCTTATGCTGACTACGGTCATCCTATGCCGATGCACTCGGGACGGATAAATCTGGTAACTCAGGCAGGGAATACTGTATCTGTTCTTCCTTCGATGATGAAAGATTATTACATGCCCATGTATTCTGAAAATTCACAACATTTGACGCCAATCCGATATTATTCTCTCAAAGACTCCACAGCGTGGATTGATGCAATGTAATCAGCTTAAGGATATCAAAAAAATGAAACACAAAAAGACTCTTTCTGTATTCTTTACCGGAGTACTCTCGTTGTTGGTGATGACTCTCCAGGCGGAAGAAAAACTCATCATGCACGTTTACCAAAGCGGACATAAAGTTCCGATCATGAGTGATCATGAAGTTTCCTTTACACTTCCCGGCGGAGTTCCTGCGGGGAAACGGGTGAAACTGGAATTTCTTGCCAGAATCGATTACCCCGTTCTCGGAGGTTCTCCCGGGTTCGGACTCGTGGTTTTTGCCAACGATAAAACTCTGCCGTCCAGACTCCTTATGAGTCAGCCGGACCGGATGCGTTTATTTACCGGAAGTATGGCTCCAGGTGATGACATTTATCTTCCTTACCGATTCAAAGAGCATCATGGTTCCGGAAAATATTTTGAACAGCTTTGTAAAACCGGAGCATTTTCTTTGAATATTGTTTATGCACCTGATTTCAAAGATATTGATAATCCTGTTCATAAATACCGGACGATTGGTTTCAGCCGGAAACATTTTGTTTTTGACATTACAGAATTCTGCCGTTCCGGGAAAAATACCCTTGCATTCATCAACCATCTTCCCAAATGGATCATCGGAAGACTGGGAAATAAAACTCAGCTTCCTATTGTGATTCAGGATGTGAAAGTCACGGTCAGTGATGAAAAAATGATTCGTCCTCTGCCCTATTGGATGGCAGATATGGAAGCAAAGAGCCAGCTTATGGAGTGGTATTCTCCCCGAAAAGAGTGGAAGACCAATTACACTTGGAACGTGACAAATGACGGTACTTTGTATGTGACATCTGCCGGTAAGAAATATAAAATCACCTCATCTTTTACGTTTCCCGGCGGAAAAAACGGTTTCCCCAGTCCCAGAGCTTGCGATCCGAAATGGAAAGTCATCAGGACTCCCATCGCAGGAAATGCAGTCAGATTGAACGCATCAGGTTCCAGATATTCTATCCGGAGAGACTTCTTCCCCGGTCCCATGTGTTTGGAAATTCGTGATACGATTACGAACATCACAAAAGAAAAACAGCCGATCATTATCAGACATCATGTACCGATGCAGGCTGATGCTGATGAAGTTTATCTTGGTGGATTGAAGGGACTTGCAGATGAATTTTACGCAAGTCCAGCCTGGATGAAGGAGAATCCTACCGGATATGCCGGTTCTGCCGGAAAGACAGGACTCGGTTTCGCGGCTTACGATGATGTTTTTCGTGTCCACGCTGAATATTTTGTCTCCAACAGATCTCTGGAATTATCTGATAAACAGCTGGTTCTTGCTCCCGGAAAAACGATCACTATGATTTGGCAGATCTATCCTGTAGAGCAGGGCGGCTATATGACGTTTATCAATAATATCCGTCAGTATTGGGGGCTGAACAGAACCGAAGCAACGTTTTACGGTGATAACAAAGGATTCAATAAACCGCTGCCTCCGAATTGGAAAAAGATAACATGGAAGAATGAAGCGGATAGAGAATTTCACTGGTGTTATGTTGATCACTACATGACCAAGATCGGACCCTCCTGGGGGTTGCGGCAGTGGAATATGAAAGAGATGCATAAAAACCAGTATGCAACCTTGAAAAGTCTTCGGGAAGGATTCCCCGATATTGAAATCGTCGGTGCTGTTGCCGCAATGTATTTCAGCAATGCCGGTGCAGAAGATTTGAAGCGGTTCAAAGATTCTGCAATCATCAGAAAAAATGGAACGTATCCGACAGAAGATGGTGCCCGCTTCTTTATTCCGACACTGAGCAATGATTTCGGACGTCTGGTGGAAGCCAATGTTCATCGTCTGCTTGATAATGGTTTTGACGGAATTTATTTTGATTACATGGAAGGCAGCCGCGGGGATCACCGGTTCACCTATAATCAGTATGACGGGGTCAGCGGAGATATTGATCTCAGAACCGGAAAAGTGACTGCAACCAAAGGTTCTTATCAATTGCTGAGTCAGGAATTCCTTCAGCACCTCTGCCGTCAGATCGTTGCCCGTGGAAAAAAGGTCTATGGAAATATTGGGAACTCAACAACTTCCAA